>CANQRR010000013.1 GCA_947626285.1 uncultured Lachnospiraceae bacterium | reverse complement strand
TATGATACAGGAAAAAAAGCAAGGCATTT
The DNA here is from genome assembly GCA_947626285.1 of uncultured Lachnospiraceae bacterium. GTDB lineage: Bacteria > Bacillota > Clostridia > Lachnospirales > Lachnospiraceae > Choladousia. The sequence continues at coordinate 63,144 of CANQRR010000013.1, read as the reverse complement.
CGGCAATCTGTTTTACCCGTTGCCAAAATGCCTTTTCCATCCACAGGATGAGGTAGGAATAATTCTATCAAGACCAGTTAAATAGGAGCAAAGCCCCATCACCTTTAGATAATGGGGAACCCGACTGCTACAGCCGTGCCAAAAACTCTGTCGGTAAAATGGCTGTAACCTTACTCTTTTTGAAATCCCTGACATTCCTAGTAATGAGATAGTCCGCATGCACCCGCTCTGCCGTAGCGGCCTGCAGGGCGTCTTCAAAATCATCCCATTTCATTCCCGCGGCATTTGTCATATCCGACACGGCCAATTCCGTAAACTGAAAGATGAGCGCAAGTCTTTTCAGGACATCCTCTATCTGCCCCGGGTTAAGTTCCTTACGCATAACATAAACGAGATTCGCAAATGTCAGCGCGGAAACATATCCCTGCGCCAGTTCCGTTTCACAGAGTTTCCATGGAGGGCAGGATCCCTTTCCATGTCCTAATATGATTTTGCATACATCCGGAACTGCCTCCTTTCCTTCCCCAGGGCAGCTAGAATTTAGTTACCATTTAGTTACCATCGAACCAGCTTTTCCCTGACGCTGCGTTTCTTCGGAAAGCGCTTCATTCATTCCATTTCTCCGCCCATGACTGATCCTCCTTAACTGACCCAATCTTCCAACATAAGATTCAGTATGCGTTTGAATTCCCCGGTATTGTGCGTCACCACAATGAGGTTTCTGGCTAACCCCTGCGCTGCGATCTGGATATCATAAGGTCCCACAGGTGTTCCCCTCTTCTCCAGGTAAGCCCGGATGGTCCCAGCTGTAGATGCGTCCTTAACGTCAAACGGCAGAATGTTGAAAGGTGCCAGAAACATCGCCAGATTCTGTCTGGTTTTCTCTCCCCATCTACTCTTGGCAGCGCCATATTCAAGCTCAAAAACTGTGACAGACGAAATTGCCACGTCAGCTGGATTCAGAGAAAGCAATTTCGCTGTCAAAGCAGGATAAGAGTTTTTCATAAGGTAAATACAGGTATTCGTATCAAGCAGGTACATTACAGCTCCTCCCGTATGGGGACCTCAGACCAATCTGGCTGTTTTCTTTCTGATATAAAATCGTCTGAAAATGTCCCTATGACCTGTTTGAGCGGTGCCCAGGGATCTTCGGCAGGATAAGCAATAATAGTATCGCCAATTTTGCTGATATAGTATTCTTTTGTACTGGTTCTGAATTCCTGGGGGATACGCAGAGCCTGACTGTTCCCGTTTTGAAATATACGTGTCATCTGCATCTTGGCTTCTCCTTTCGTGTGTACGGTATGTGTGTACACATTCTTATTATATGCATTTCTTTCAAAAATGGCAAGAGGATCAATCAGCTTTTTTCTCCATTTGGGGCTAATGCATATTAAAGAAGCACGGCATTTCGGCAATCTGTTTTATCCGTTGCCAAAATGCCCTTTCTTCATGTAACAGCTTCTCAAAACTTGCTCATCGGCCCGAACCTGCGGTCATATGTGTACAGGATCCTCCTTACCTGAAATCTTCGTTTTTGATTACAAAGTAAGTGGTTTTGAGTAATATTTAATCCTCATAAAATCAAAAGGACATGGAAGGCAGGATCCCTTTCCATGTCCTAATATGATTTTGCATACATCCGGAACTGCCTCCTTTCCTTCCCCAGGGCAGCTAGAATTTAGTTACCTTTAGTTACCATTTAGTTACCAAGGCATTTTTGCATTCTGAAACCCCCGTAAAATAAGGGTTTTTCGCGCTCGGCTGGGGCCGAGAGGTCGCAGGTTCAAATCCTGTTGCCCCGAGTTTTTATGCAAACAATTTCCCCGGATATACGCCGCGCTCCACCAGCCCGGCAAACGCCTGCTTCACGTACGGCACGTCCTCCTGGTAGGTCACGCCGAACCAGCGGTCGTTCGACTGCAGTACGGTCAGATCCACGCGGTCTTCTCTGAGCAGTCCGTCCACAATCGTCGGAAGCAGATACTCTGCCGTCGTCTCAGTCTCCTGTCCGGAAATGCTTTCAAGAAAGCGCTCAAATCCCCCGGCGAGTTCGTCGATGAAATCCGGCGTGAAGCCCCAGAAATTCATGGACACCAGCGTCTCCGGATCCAGTTTGTCCAGCGTGCCGTCCGCCTGTTTCACCGCGGCCCCGTCCGCCGTCTTCACGATATTCCTCGTCTCATGGATCTGGGTCAGCGTCCCGTTCTCATCCAGACGGCAGAGTCCCCGCGTGACGCCCCCGTTCTCCGACAGGGTATTTTTCAGCACAAAGCCGGCCATACAGAACCGATACTTCTTCGCGCTTTCCGTATCCACCGACACCAGATAATCGTGCACCTTCCGGAACGCGTCCTTCCCGTAATAGTCGTCCGCGTTGATCACGGCGAACGGCTCCTTCACGATATCCTTGCACGCAAGGATCGCCTGCCCTGTCCCCCAGGGCTTCGTCCTGCCCTCCGGCACCGTATATCCGGCGGGAAGATTCTCCATCTCCTGAAACGCGTAAGATACCGGGACACGCTTTGCGATACGGTCTCCGATCACAGCCTTGAAATCCTCCAGCATGCTTTTGCGTATCACAAAGACCACCCGGTCGAATCCCGCCTCCAGCGCGTCATAAATGGAATAGTCCATGATGATCTCCCCGGACGGGCCGAACGCGGTCAGCTGCTTGATCCCCTGTCCGAAGCGGCTGCCAATCCCCGCCGCCATGATTACCAGTGTCGTACTTTTCATGATTTCTCCTGTTATGCGCTCATTTACGCCTGAACCTGATATGGGCTCTCATTGTATATAAAGTATATTATCACAAGACATTAGAAAAAGGAAGCCCTTCTTTTCGTGTTCAACGCACCCCGGCGGCGGCAAGCCGAGCCTCTTTGAATGCCTGCGCAGAGCAAAAAGGCAGGCGTCTCACGTCCGGCGACGCCGGATCGCAAAATGCCTGCCTGCAGATATCCTCCGTTCACTCAGCGGCTTCTGTCTCCGCCGTCTTCTTCGCCGTGATTACAATGTTCTCACCCGCGATCTCTGTCTTGCGTTTCACGATGTCCTCGATCTGCGCGCGCTGCGCGTCGCCGAGGTCCGCCTCATCCACCACCACATCGGCGCTGTCGTCCGTGATGCTCACCACGCAGCCCGCAAAACCTTTCGCCTCAAGCAGAAGCTCCGCCGCCGCTTCCATCTCCGCGTTTTGCGCCATGTCGGTCATTGCCAGGATCGCATTCTGCTTCTGATCCTCCGCGACGTTCGTGTTGTTGATCACCTCGAGGAGCGCTTCCTTGCTCTTCGCGCGCACCTGCTCGCGGTTCAGCTTTGCCTGCGCAAGTACATTGTCGCTCACCGTGGAGCTCGCCAGCACTGCCTCCCCGACCGCCGCGTCCGGCTCGTCTGCCTCGTCCGACGCAGCCTCATCCAGAAGATCCGCGTCCATGCTCACGATATCAGAGTAGCTGTCTGTGTATGTATCCGCGTAGTCGTTTTCATCTGTCACCAGAACCGTATTGTCGCCCGCGCTCACCGCGTCAGTCTTATCTTTGAGGATCGTTCCCGAGTAATTCAGATACCCTGCGATCGCGATCATGATCGCAAGCGCCGTAATGATGACCTGGTTCTTTTTAAAAATGCGTTTCACTTTGTCCTCCTCATTCCATCTTCATTACTTTGATTTTATGCGCCTCCACCCCGAATAATGCCATCACCGCGTCAGTAATCTCCGCGACGACCGACGCATTCTTGGCTCCCTGGGCGATCACCAGGACTCCGGCGATCTCCGGTTCGAGCTCTTCTGTGACATACGGGAGCTCATTTCCCTGGGCGTCCCTCTGATACACGGTGTTTTCGCTGCTGCTCGCCTGATCGGAGGCTGTGGCAGCGTCTCCTCCCTGATTCTCCTCCTTTCCCTGGGATTGCTCCAGATCCTTCTCAACAATCTTCTTTCCCTCCGACTTGAGCGTCAGCATCACTTCCGTTTTCCCGATCCCCTCCACCTTGCTCAGGATCGACTTGAGCCGCCGCTCCATCTGCTGCACACGGGCGAGGCGCGCATCCTCCCCGGATGTCTCCTGCTGCCCGGACGCCGGCTGCCCTTCGGACGTCTGTTCTGTTTTCCCGGACTCTTCCGTCGGAATCGCGATCACGAGAAGCAAAACGCCGCACAACAGCAGAATCAGGATCTGCTCTTTCTTAATAGACTTTACTTTATCCGTCCACTTTCCCATCACTTTGCCCCTCTTTCGACGCGGATGCGGTTCGGCGCCAGCGCATAGACGCCCGCGATCTCCTTCCTTGCCGCTTCCGCCGCTTCATCAGGAGTCTCAGCCCCGACACGAAAGACGACGCCCGCGATCTCATATCCCTCCCCGCCCTCAAATGAGACCCGGATGTCTGACGCCGCGACTCCGTACGCCGTCGCAATTTCCCCGATCTGTCTTGTGATTTCACCCCGGTACGCCTCCATGATCCGCTCATTCTTCAACTCCGCCATATCGGCCATCGAGGACTCCAGATCATAATAGCTGTCTTTTAAAAAGGACAATTGCAGCAGGCGCTCCAGTTCGCCCTCCCCCGCCAGAAAACGCCAGAGCGGCCCCGCCGCCACAAGAAAAAACAACAGCCCGCCATAGAAACGGACATACCCGGAATACTTTCCGTTCGGAACCAGATGCATCAGTACCGTCAGGATGCAGAGACATCCGGTCAGCGTTTTCAGCCACTGTGACATGTTCCGCCCTCCTGTGTCACCCGCCGCGGATCGCCGCCGTAACCATCGCGAGTGAAATGACAAATATGGATATGCCGGTCGCCAGAATCTGCAGCAGCAGCACGGCGCCCCGCGAAATGCTCGCGATCCCTTCCACCATCCGCCTGTCGCTGACCGGCTGGATCAGCGCGCAGAGCAGACGGAACAGCAGAATCGACGCCAGCAGCTTCAGAAGCGGCACGGCACTTAAGATCACCAATGCGATCATTCCCGCCACCCCGACCGCGTTCTTGACCACCACCGCCGACCCCACCACCGTCTCCGCGGCGGAATCCAGCAGATTCCCGACGCCTGGTATGCTCCTTGCAAGCCGTTGGAATGCCGAATTCTTCAGGGAGTCGAGCGCCGGGGCGACCAACGTCTGAACCGCCTGCAGACCGACCACGATCCCGAATATGCTCTTCGTGACCCAGCGGATCACGGTCTCGACCAGCTCCGCAAAGCGGGAAAACAGATCCTCCGCGCTCATCTGGTTCAGAAGCAGGAGCACCAGATAGAAATTGACCGCCGGCAGGATGAATCGCACGAGCAGAGTCTGCAAAAGCTGGATCCCGAAAAGCGTGATCTCATAGAACCCGACCGCCGAGAAAGATCCCGCGCTTAAGACCACCGTCACCAGATAGGACGGAAGCAGCAGCCGCATGAAGCGGTTCAGCGAGCCGCAGGTGCTGACGACGCTCCGGTTCATCGCCAGAAACGAGCGCATCAGCAGCGTGGAGATCAAAAGATACATCATAAAGAAACTGATATCGGCGATCTGCCTGCTGTCAAAGACCTTCACAAAATTTGAGAAGATCGCGGAGGCGAGCACGATCACCAGAATCTGGAGCGCCATCTGCCTTTGCTGCCGCAGCTGGCCGAGAAGCAGCTCCGATACAAGCTCCGGGATCCGCTGCAGTTCAAACGGGATCTCCCCTTTCAGCAGTCCGAGCACCGTCTCAGAGAAGGAAAACTCACTCTGCCCGGAGAGTTCCTCAAAACCCGATTGAATCTCGTCGAGGTCTAGATACTCCTCAAGCTCCCCGCTCACGCCGTCCGGAATCACCACATCGTCCGCCTTCTCTTGCGTGAAGCTGTCATTTCCTGCCGCCTTTGCCGCATTTCCTCCCCCTGCAAACAGCAGCGCCTGCATCACAAGCAAAAGAATCCATCTCATGTCCCCTCCTCATTATTCCCGACAAAATGCCATCTTCGCCCGCGCATCCCCCGTTTGCGCCGCCCATAAGGTAATTTATGCCCTCTAAGAAAATGCCCTCCACGCAAACCGTCACAGAAAGCCGTAGATCGTCTCCAGCAATGCCAGTATGATCGGGGAACTGATCGCTAGGATCGAAATTTTTCCGAAGATCTCAATCTGCCCGGCGATCGCGCTGTATCCCGCGTCCTTGCAGATATTTGATGTAAAATCCGCGATGTATGTGATCCCGATGATCTTCAGAAGGATCTTAAAGTAATCTCTCTGTTCCGAGAAATAGCCTCCGATCGTGTTGAGCAGTTCAAACACGGCCGAGAGCCGCGTCAGACTGAAAAAAATGATCAGCAGGCAGGTCGCCAGACTGATCATCTCTGCGAAAGGCGACTTGGTCTGCTTCAAAAAAAGTCCGAGAAGCACGCCGGACAATCCCAGGCAGGCAATCTTTATCATATTCATGCTTTTCCCTCACAGCGCGAAGAGCGATTTGACCGTCTCAAAGAGCTGACTGATATAGGGAATCAGCCAGAACAGCACGAGCACCAGACCCGCCATGCCGGTCAGGAACGCGTGCTCCTCCCTGCCGCTCTGCTTCAGGATCTGCCCCAGCACCGAGACCAGAATCCCGACAGCCGCGATTTTGAATATCAGATTTATGCTCATGCTCTGTCCCCTCCCTTCAACCGCAGAGGTTTCGTATGGAATCCGTGCAGATGATGCCGGCGATCAAGGCTCGCAGTGTTCTCAAAACAGCAGGATCACCAGAAAAGCGCCCGCCGCCAGCGTAAGCTTCCGATACAGGCCGCCCTTCTCCCGGCAGACCTCCGCCTCTCTCTCACTCATCGTCCGGAACCGATCCGCATATTTTTCCAGCAGCGTCTTCTGCATCACGACGTCTGTTCCGCACAGCGCGACGGACGTCTCCCGAAACAGCTCCAGCTCCTCCCGCGCAAACAATCCCTGCGGGAGCTGCGCCGCCAGCGACTCCTCCCACATCTGCGCAAAAGGCTCGCCCGTCCTCTGTCCGATCCGCTCCGCCGTCTGCGCCAGCACCCCGGAAAGCTCCGTCGCGCATCTCTTCGACGCATAGTCAAACGCCTCCCGGACCGGCGAACGATGGTACGTCATCTCTTTTTCAAGGAACAGCAGCGTCTCATACATCTCCCGCAGGAGCAGCCAGCGTCTTTTAACACGACGCTCCAGCTCCGCGCCCGTCACAGCGCTCGCGACCATAATGCAGAGGATCCCTGCTGTTTTGACTATGACCCACATATGCGCTCCCTGTCCTGCGGCGCGTGTCTTCTCCGATACAGCCGCTGTCCCTGCTCGTCCAGAATTTCCCGGACGCTGCCCGCCGGATCTCCTTCCAGTACAATGTAGCGCTCAAACATCTGCTCCCGCAGCATTCCGCGCAGAAGCGGTCTTTTTTTTATCTCCTCAAACGAAACGCCGTGCACGGTCGCGATCAGCCTGCAGCCGCAGTGAAACACATTCTCCAGCGCGCGGCAGTCCTCGCTTCCGCCGATCTCGTCGACCGCGATGACCTGCGGGGACATGGAGCGCAGAAGCATCATCATGGATTCCGCCTTTAGCCCTCCCTCCAGCACATCCGTGCGCAGTCCGAGGTCATTCTGCGGCATTCCCAGATACGCTCCGGCAAGCTCAGAGCGCTCGTCGACCACACCGACGGTCATACCGCCAAGGTACGGCGTCCCGTCGGAGATCTGACGGATCATATCGCGCAGAAGCGTCGTCTTTCCGCAGCGCGGTGGGGAGATCACCAGCGTGTGGCAGAGCTGCCCGCCGGACACCAGATAGCGCATCACGGAGTCCGCGCAGCCTTTGACCTGATGGGACAGGCGGATATTGACATAGGAAATATGACGAATGCACCGGACGCGGCCATCCTCCATGACGAGCCTGCCCGCCACGCCGACCCGGTGCCCGCCCGGGATCGTCAGAAATCCCTGCTTCAGCTCCTCGTCGAAAGCGTAGAGCGAATAACCCGACACGTGCTCCAGCGTCTCCTCCAGCTCCCTGCTGTTTACACAGACGCCGCACTCCGGCCTTTTCGTCAGCGCGCCCTCCGGCGTCACGCCGTATTCCAGACTTTCGTAGCGCAGCAGAAGCGGCCGGTCCGCACGCAGCCGTATCTCCTGCAGCCTGCTAAGATCCAGCCCGCTTTTTTGCAGGATCTCCCGTATCCCCCGGGCAAAGATCCCGTAAAAGATTTCCTCCGGCATAGCCATACGTTACCGTCGCCTCCCATGCGCAGCGCGTCCGGCTGCCCACTTTCAATATATGGGACAGCCCCTTCGAATATGCCATAAAATGATTTGCTTTTTCCGGCAAGGGATATTATAATAAATCTGATTTGTAATTAAGAGACGTTTTCACTACTGTCTGAGCCGTCCGGTCAGGGCGGCGGATTGGAGATTTCTATGAAAAAGAGAGTTGTCGTTGCGCTGGGGCACAAGGCCCTTGGCACTACTTTTCCGGAACAGCAGGCGGCGCTGAAGTCCACCGCGAAGATTCTCGCCGATCTCGTCGAGAACGGCGCCCAGCTGATCATCACACACAGCAACGCCCCGCAGGTCGGCATGATCCACACCGCGATGAATGAGTTTGCCAAATTTCACGAGACCTACGGCGCCCCGATGTCGATCTGCTCCGCGATGAGCCAGGGCTACATCGGCTATGATATCCAGAACGCCCTGCGCTCCGAGCTCCTGCTGCGCGGCATCTACCGCACAGTCGTCACGGTGCTCACACAGGTGACCGTGGATCCCTACGATGAGACCTTCTACCACCCGGTCAAGGCGATCGGTCGCTATCTGAGCGCTGAGGAGGCCGCCGCGGAAGAGGCGAAGGGAAACTATGTGACAGAGGAGCCCGGAAAAGGATTCCGGCGCATCGTCGCCTCCCCCAGACCGCTTGACATCGTGGAGATCGACGCGATCAACACGCTGGCGAACGCCGGACATATCGTAATCGCCGGGGGCGGAGGCGGTATCCCGGTGCTCAAGCAAGGAAGCAGCTTGAAGGGCGCCGGCGCCGTCATCGAGAAGGACCTTATCAGCGGCCGCCTCGCGGACCTGACCGACGCGGACATGCTGATGATCCTCACGAACGAGGAGTTTGTCATCATCAACTACGAGAGCGACGCTCCGATCGCACTCTCCCACATGACGCCGGACGAGGCAAAGCAGCACATCGCGAACAATGAATTCGGCAAAAATAAAATGCTCCCGAAGATCGAAGCGTCGGTAAACTTCGTTCTCCAGAAGCAGGGACGTCAGGCGGTCATCACCTCGATCGACAAGGCGCTGGACGCCTATCTTGGAAAGACCGGGACGGTAATCGAACAGGCTTGATCCGTAGACCAAGCTCGTTCTTTGTAACATATGAATACCGGACCATTTTCGGCCGGTAAATTGAAAAACACTTCAGGGTGAAAATCGATTGAATCTTTCCCTGAAGTGTTTTTGTCTTAAAATTATTATTCTAAAAGCATCAGATGTGCCTAATTCGTTCCGGTGCTCCCGATCCCGCCGCGGTCCGGGGCGTCCAGCGCACCCTCCTCAAACACGATCTTCGGCTGATGCTCCATGATGCGGAACTGGCCGATGCGGTCGTTGAAGTGGATTTCCGTATCTCGCAGCGCGTACACCGGCATGTACCACCAGTCGTTCGGCCCGGCGTAGGTCTCGTCGATGATCCCCATGTGATTCGTCTGGATGATTCCGAAATTCTTGTAGGTGGAGCTGCGGGGCACGACGTGCGCCTCGTAGCCCTTCGGAAGCTGCATCGCCACACCGAGCGGCACCAGCTTAAATTCGCCCCTCTTCAGCACAATGTCCTCCGCCGCGCGCAGATCGATCCAGTCCGATTTTCCGTCGATGTATTCCAGACGCTTGATTTTATCATTCAGGTATTGAATCTTTATCTTTTCCATCTCTTTTCTCCCCTTTATGGCTTCCTCTTGTAATCTCTTTTCTCTTTTCTCTCTTCTGATTTCCTCTTGCAGTCCTTTTTATTTTCCGGTTTCCGGCTCATATCTCTGCTTACGTATTCCTGCCTGCTCCCCGGGGCTGAACCGCGCGTTCCACTTTATCCGCTCACCGGGCGGCTGCCGCGCGCTCCACCTTATCCGTATCGCACGACGGGCACTCTCCGTACTGCTTTCCGACAGCGATATCATCACCATGCAGGATCACCTCTCCCGCCTCCAGCGACCGCGGCACATCGATCACATTCTGGTTCGAGCTGCCGCGCCAGTGAAGCTGTGTGTCGCGCAGCGCCTGGATATACTCTCCGTCCACCAGCACGTCGATGTACTGCGCGATCTCGCGCTGCCGCACATAATTCCAGTTGTAACCGGTATACAGCCAGATCGTCTTATCCGGATACTTCTCCCGGATCTCCTTCGCGAGCGCCAGGATCTCCGGCTCATTCGTGCTGTAGAGCGGATCACCTCCGCTGAACGTGATCCCCGAAACGTAGGACTGATCCAGTTCACGGAAGATCTCCTGCTTCTGCTCCTCACCAAAGTCCGCGCCGTCGTTCGGATCCCAGGTCACCGGGTTCTGACAGCCCTCGCAGTAGTGAGAACATCCTGCCACCCAGAGCACCACCCTGAGTCCGTCTCCGTTGAGCATGTCGTCCTTCGTGATATTATGATACTTCATAACCAAATCCCCCAAAACACCACATCCTGTGCTACACGTATCCTTTTCTACAACATCATGTGCACAGAATCTATACTAGCACGTTCCTCTCACAGCGTCAAGCACATCTCGTTAATACATCACACATTTTTATATTAGTTTAAGTTGTTTATTTCACTATTATGTGATATTATATTTATGCTGTGTACCTCCAGCGGAAGGGAGGTGGTAACAGTGAATGACGTGATTTCTAAAGCTATCCTCTCTGTCATGGTAAGTGTGATCTCGTATTTCATTTGCAAATGGCTGGACAGAGACCGATAAACACAGCCTGCGGATCGGTTCACCGCAAATAACGGACAAGAAAACCTCCAGAGCAGCACCTCTGGAGGTTTTCGCTTCGGTCTTATTTGAATGACGTGATTCCTAAGATAAGACATAGTTATCATAAACCCAGACTCTGAAAATGTCAAGTCTGAGTCTGCAAAATGCTATTTGACGAAAAAATGAGCATAGCATCTCCGAACGAAAAGAATCGGTACCGCTCCCTCACCGCCTCCGCGTAGGCGTTCAGGATATGCTCCCGCCCCGCAAGCGCTGAGACAAGCATCAGCAGCGTCGACTCGGGCAGATGAAAGTTCGTGATCAGTCCGTCAAGCACCTTGAATCGATAGCCAGGGTAGATGAAGATCTCCGTCCAACCGCTGCACGCGCGAATCGCACCGTCCTCCGCTGCCGCGGATTCGATCGTCCGGCAGCTCGTTGTACCGACGCAGATCACACGCCCGCCGCCGGCCTTCGTCTCATTGATGATGCGCGCCGCCTCCTCGTCGATCTGATAAAATTCCGAGTGCATATGATGTTTCGTCACATCCTCCACCTTGACCGGACGGAAGGTTCCCAGTCCGACATGGAGCGTCACCTCCGCGATGCGCACACCCATCGCGCACACTTTGTCGAGCAGCTCCTGCGTAAAATGCAGTCCTGCCGTAGGAGCCGCCGCCGAGCCGTCGTACTTTGCGTAAACGGTTTGGTAACGGTTCTTGTCCTTCAGCTCATGCGTGATATACGGCGGAAGCGGCATCTGCCCGAGCCGGTCCAGAATCTCCTCAAACACGCCCTCGTAGGTAAAACGGATCAGCCGGTTTCCCTCCTCCACGACGTCGATCACCTCTCCGGTAAGCAGTCCTTCGCCGAACACGATCCGCGTCCCGGGCTTCGCCTTTTTCCCCGGCTTCACGAGCGTTTCCCAGACGTTGTTTTCCTTTCTCTTTAAAAGGAGAATCTCGATCATCGCCCCAGTGCCCTCTCGAACGCCGTAAAGTCTCGCCGGGATCACCCTCGTGTTGTTCAGCACGAGACAGTCGCCCGGCTGAAGATATTCCAGAATATCCCGAAAGTGGCGATGCCGGATCGCCCCGGTCTTCTTGTCCAGCACCAGAAGCCTCGACGCGGAACGGTCCTCGAGCGGATCCTGCGCGATCAACTCCTGCGGCAAATCAAAATAAAAATCTGACGTTTTCATGCCGGAAGGCTCCGATTTTCCAGCCAATGCCCCGGAATCCTGTTTTATATCCGCGACATCTCCCGTCATATAGTCCGGCGCCTGATTTCTCCGATCGGCCGAATCATAGTAAATCTTGTCTTTTTCCAGGATCGTCCACTCACCGCTTGCCGCCTGTAGCTCCGCGATCGTGACCGCGCAGTTTTTCGGCACGCCGCCTGCCCAGAGATCTTTCGCCCCTCCATGCGTCATGCCAAGCAGCAGCGCGCGCGACGCCGCCCCGTGCGTGGAGACCAGGATCGTCTTATCCTGCCACTCTGCCTTTGTCCTCAGTTCCTTCAAAAAAGCCTCCGTGCGCCCGCAGAGCTCGCGCACACTCTCTCCGCCCTCCGGCGGCACATACTCGTCCGGCGCATGGAAGAAACGATAAAACTGCGAATCCGGATCCTCCCGCTCTTCCCTGGGCAGATACACACCTTCCAGAGTCCCGAAGCTGATCTCCCGGATCCGCTCCTCGTCGATCAGCGGCACATCGCGACCGGCCAACAATATTTCGGCGGTCTCACGCGCCCGGGAAAGCGGACTCGTGAGCGCAAGGTCGAACGAAACGTCGGATAGCGCCTGCGCCGTCACCTGAGCCAGCGCGCGGCCGTTCTCGTTCAGCGGGATATCCGTCTGTCCCTGCAGCCGCAGCTGCGTGTTCCACGGCGTCTCACCATGTCTGACTATATACAATTTCATCAGCTTTCTCCGCCTTTCCTCTATGCAGACTCGTCCCGGCACTGACTATATCGCTCGAATGCCGGGACAAGTATCAATTCACTTCTGAAATTTCTTTCACGCTGTCTACGACCGGATCTCAATCCCCATCGACTCCAGCCCGTTCCAGATCTTCTTCATCGCCGCCGTAATGTCGCTCTCCTCCAGCGTGCGATCCTTCGCGCGGAACACGACCGAGTACGCCATCGACTTGAAGCCCGGCTTGATCTGCACGCCCTCGTAGACGTCGAAGAGCTGGCAATCCTCCAGGATCTTTCCGCCGCGCTGATTGATCATCGCCTCGATCTGTCCGGCCAGGATCGTCTTCGGGACGACCATGCTGATATCTCTGGACACCGCCGGATAGCGCGCGATGCCCGTATACTTGCGGTCAAAGGTCGCAAGCGGTGTCAGCGCATCCATATCGAGTACCGCCACATAGGCCTTCTCACCGATGCCGTACGTGTCCGCCACGAGCGGATGCACTTCTCCGAGATAGCCGACCGCGACGTCTCCGCAGCTGATCTGCGCCTGACGCCCTGGATGCAGATACGGCTTTGTATCCGGCGTGTAGGTGCTGTGACCACTGACGCCGAGCTTGTCAAGGAACTCCTCGACCACGCCCTTCATCGTATAGAAATCGCCGTCGCCGTACATGCCGAGCGTAAACTGCATGCGCTCTTCGGGAAGTTCCGTGAGCGGAAGCGCCTTCGGCAGGTAGATATTGCCGAGCTCATAGAGGCGAACATTCTTGTTCCTGTGGTTGTAGTTGAAACCTAGCGAGGTCAACATGCCGTTGATCGAAGTCGTCCGCATAATGCTGAAATCTTCTCCGAGGGGATTCGAGATCTTCACCGCCGTGCGCAGCGGCGAATCCTCCGGAAGCCGCAGTTTATCGAACACCTTCGGGCTCTCGAACGAGTACATCATGCCCTGCGAGAAACCGCAGAACTCCGCGATGTCCTCCGCTACCTCTCTCACACGCATGTGGAACGGAAGCTTGCCCGCGGTCGCCTCTCCGCTCGGCAGCGTCGTCGGAATGTTGTCGTATCCGTAGAAACGCGCAACCTCCTCGGCCAGATCCGCCGTGCGGAACAGGTCGTGGCGGAACGTCGGCGCGATCACCTCGCGGGCCGCCGTGTCGTACTCCAGATCCACCAGCTTAAAGTAGCCCAGCATCTCCTCTTCTGAAATGTCCGTGCCGAGCAGCGCGTTGATCTTCTCCGGCTCAAACGGAATGCGCACCGGCTCCTTCTTTCTGCTGTAGACGTCTACCATGCCGCCGACTACCTCGCCTGCGCCGAGCTCCTCCACGAGCTGGCAGGCACGGTCGATCGCCGCCTGCGCGTTGTTCGGATCAAGCCCCTTCTCAAACTTCGCCGACGCGTCCGTGCGCAGACCGATCCGCTTCGAGGAGAGGCGGATGTTCGTCCCGTCAAAGCAGGCCGCCTCGAAGAGCATCGTCTTCACATTGTCCGTGATCATGGAGTTCTCGCCGCCCATGATGCCGCCGATGCCGACCGCCTTCTCGCCGTCGCAGATCATCACGACGTTCTCATCCATCGTGCGCTCCTGTCCGTCTAGCGTCACGAACTTTTCGCCCTTCGCCGCGCGGCGCACCACGATCTCATGCCCCACGAGCTGGTCATAGTCGTAGGCGTGCATCGGCTGCCCGTACTCTTCCATCACATAGTTCGTGATGTCGACGATGTTGTTGATCGGGCGGATGCCCGCTGCCGCCAGACGGCGCTGCATCCACTTCGGCGACGGGGCGATGTGTACGTTCTTCACGATCCTCGCACAGTAGCGCGGGCAGAGCTCCTCGTCCTCGATCGTCACCTTCACATAGTCTGACGCCTGTTCGCTGTTCCCGGTCGGCGTCACGACCGGCGGATGGAACTCCTTGCGGAACGTGGCAGCCGCCTCGCGCGCGATGCCGATCGCGCTGAAGCAATCCACACGGTTCGACGTGATCTCAAACTCAAAGTTCACATCGTCGAGCCCGAGCGCAGCGATTGCATCCGCTCCTACCTCGGCGTCCTCCGGGAAAATATAGATGCCGTACTCCGGGGCCTCCGGGTACATGTCCCGACTGGAGCCGAGCTCCTCGATCGAGCACATCATGCCGTTCGACTCGATACCTCTGAGCTTGCCCTTCTTGATCTCGATGCCGCCCTCAGTCATCTTGCCGTCGTGCGTGCCCGCCACACGGCCCCCGTCCAGAACGACCGGAATCTTGTCTCCCACCTTGACGTTCGGCGCGCCGGTCACGATCTGCACCGTCTTTCCTCCGCCGATGTTCACCTGGCAGATGATCAGCTTGTCCGCGTCCGGATGTCGTTCGATCTGATTGATCTGCCCGATCACAATGTTCGAAAGGTCTCGATCCGCGGCCTGATACCCCTCCACCTTCGTGCCGGACAAGGTCATCGCGTCGGTAAACTCCTGCGCCGTCACATCCAGATCCGGCACATATGCTTTCAGCCATGATAATGTTGTATTCACTCTCTCTTCCTCCTTTAGAACTGCTTCAGGAAACGCGCGTCGTTCTCATACAGCAGTCTCATGTCGTCAATCTCGTACTTCAGCAGCGCGATGCGCTCCAGCCCGACGCCGAACGCGAAGCCGGTATAGACCTCCGGGTCGATGCCGCACATCTCAAACACATGCGGGTGCACCATACCGCAGCCGAGGATCTCGATCCAGCCCTCTCCCTTGCAGAAGCGGCAGCCCTTACCGCCGCACTTGAAGCAGGAGACGTCCATCTCAGCGCTCGGCTCCGTGAACGGGAAGTGATGCGGGCGGAACTTCGTCTTCGTATTCTCGCCGAAGAGCTCCTTCGCGAACTGCTCCAGCGTCCCCTTCAGGTCCGCGAACGTGATGTTCTTGTCCACGACCAGCCCCTCGATCTGATGGAAGGACGGCGAATGCGTCGCGTCCACCTCGTCTGAGCGGAACACGCGTCCCGGCGCGATCACACGGATCGGCAATTTGCCCTGTTCCATGATGCGCGCCTGCACCGGCGAGGTCTGGGTACGCAGCACAATGTCCTTTGTCACATAGAAGGTATCCTGCTCGTCCTTCGCCGGATGGTTCGCCGGGATATTCAGCTTCTCAAAGTTGTAGAGATCGTACTCCACCTCCGGGCCCTCGACCACTTCGTAGCCCATGCCGATGAAGATGCGCTCCACCTCCTCGCGCGCGATCGTGTTCGGATGACGGTGTCCGACATTGTTCTTCTTCGCCGGAAGCGTCACGTCGATAACCTCCTCCTTCAAGCGATGCTCCAGCGCCTGCTGTTCCAGTTTCCCCTTCGTCTCCTCGAGCACACGCTCGATCTGCGCGCGCGCCTCGTTGACGAGCTGTCCGAACGCCGGACGCTCCTCCGGAGCGACCTCCTTCATGCTCTTGAGCACAGAGGTCAGCTGGCCCTTCTTGCCGAGGAAGCTGACCCTGACGTCGTTCAGCCTGTCCAGGTCGACCGCCTTCTCAATCTGGGCAAGCGCCTCATCTTTGATTGCCTGCAATTTGTCCTTCATGATATTCGTCCTTTCTTTTTCTGTTTTGCATTCGTGCAGGGAGGTTTCTCCCTGCTCGCCGCGCGACCCGCGTGTTGCGACAGCAACTCATTTCCATACGCGAAGCTGCGCAAAAAAAACTCCCTCCCGCATAGGGACGAAGTCTGATCCGTGGTACCACCCTGATTCCTGTCCGCAGACAGGCGCTCAACGCGCGTAACGTGCGCTCACGTCGGCTCCTACCAATGCGCTACCGCAGACGCCTCACTCATTTCGGCAAATCATGTCTTCGCGCAGCCTGTTCAGAACCACGGCTCCGGTGTGAATTTCGATCCCTGTCTGAACCCGGGCGCGTTTCCAGCCAACGACACGCCCTCTCTGTCGGAAGACAGCTCTCTACTGTGCACCTTCACAGCCTTTGATTTTCCATTTGAAAACTATTCTAGTCACAAGCAGAATTTCTGTCAAGTTATTTTTTTTTATTGCTTTACGCATTGCTTTACACTTAAAAATCAATCTGCTATAATAAAAATGTAACAAAATGATGGCAGTCAAGAAAGAAGGTGATCCTATGCCAAGTGAAAAAGGACTGATTGACAAGCTGATCGACAAATACACGGATTTGCAACGTATCAAAACAGCAGCAGATGTGCAAAAAGAGATCGACTATCAGTTAGCCGTTACAAGAGCGAAGCTTGAATCCTGCGGCATAGTGACAAGTGACCTCGACATCAAATAACAGTCAAACAGCAGACCGTACAAAAGATGTAAAGCCCGAATTCAATTGTCAGGGCTTTGCACCTTTTCCTCTTCCTCCGGCAGCGGAAACATCTCCGGCTCCGCGAGGTAATGATTGATCTCTGCCCCGATGAACAGCAGGTACATGCTGCCGTAGAGCCACAGCATCACGACCACGAGCGTCGTCAGGCTGCCGTAGATCACCGACATGCTGCCGGCGTAGTCCAGATAAAGGGAAAAGCCGTAGGAATACACCGCCCAGGAGATTGCGGCGAACACAGCTCCCGGAAACTGTCGGAAAAACTTCTGCCGCACGTCCGGCAGAAACGCGTACAGCACCACAAACAGCAGAATGAGCACAAGCAGGGCGATCGCCATCGGCGTCACCAGCAGATCGCCGGTATACCTGGTCATATTCGGAAAGCGCTTCGTCAGATACTCCTGAATGCTGTACCCGAACACCAGGATCGCCAGACTTAAGATCAGCGCAAGGAGCATCAGAATCATATAAAACGCCGCCCGGATCCGCGTCACCAGATAATTCTTGACCTTCTGCACGCCGTAGATCGAATTCATCCCATCCGCCAGTCCCATGATGGCCTTCCCCGCCGTCCAGAGCGCCGCGATCGCCGTCCACGAGATCACCGCGATCTGCTGATTGTAGATGCTGTCGACGATCGGTTCCAGAACTTCGATCATGCCCATCGGCGTGATGTTCTCGATCGTGGTCATCACCTGCTGCTGCGTGATCGGCGTGAACTGCACCAGCGTCAAGAGCAGCATCAGCACCGGAAAAAAACTCATCATAATAAAGAACGCCGCCTCCGCGGAGTGCGCCCTGACACGGTCCCTGTCCATCTTATACATAAATCTGAAGATCAGTTCTTTCAGTCTCTTTCCAAAAGTCATACCCAGATTCTCTTTCCTCTGTTGTGATAAGGCACCCGACGACACCGTGCGTACCGTGATCAGCGGTCTGCGACCCCGGCACCATAATAATATTCCAGAATCTCCCGATAGTCCAGTCCTTTCTTCGCCAACGCCGCCGCGCCGCACTGGCTCAGCCCGATTCCGTGCCCGTAGCCGCCGCCATGGATCACCACTCTTTCGATTGGAGACGCATCTCCTCTATCCGAATCTTGCGTTCTGACCGCCTCCAGCCAGAAGAACGCGCTCGGCAGAGACAGCATCCCCGCATGCTCCTCTCCGTCCCTCAATCGGAGCGCCGCCTGAGCCGGCGACAAAAGCTGCCGGATCGCATACTCTCCGCTGACCGTCTTCACTAAGTCGCCGCTTCGAATCTCCAGCTCTGTCACCTGACCATTTCCTTCACGTTCCGTGACAAGAATCTCATCGATGCACTCTGCCTGCCAGCCGTACCGCACCGCCAGACACTCCAGAATATCATCTGCAGGAAGCTCCGTCTCCCAGCGCAGCCAGGGGGAATCGTACTCCGCTCCCGCATCCGGCTCCTGCTCAAGGAACGCCCGGAACGCCTCGTCGCTGTCCAGATCGTCCCTGTGCTCCGACAGGCAGGAGGTGGAATAATACTGAATCTCCGCGAGCGGCAAGACCTCGCCCGCAGTCTCTTCCACCGCCCTCCTCGACTGCTCTGTCGCCCGATAATTATTATACACCTGATAATTCACGCTGTCATCCAGATCCGCGGCGATCCATCTCTGCGTATCCCCCGAGGCATTCTCCTGCCGGTCCTTTGAAGCATCCGCCCAGGAATCCTCCCCAAAGTCCTCTCCCCTTGCGTTCCGGACACAATTGCACGCGTAGGTCCGCGCGCAGACCGCCTGCGCCTTCTGCGCTTCCAGGGGATAATCAGACGGCATTTCGCTTGAGACCACGCCGCAGAGATATTCCTCGAGTGGTAGTTCGTTCACCAGCGCAATGCCCTCCGCCTCCCGATACAGCCAAATCGTCCCCGTATATTGGGGGTGCCCCTCCGCCCGGTCCAGGCTCTCCACAGTAAAAGGGAAATCATCCTTCGGGCAAAGCTCCGCCGCCTGTCCCACTTCAAGCTCCGCGGCGCGGATCGCAAAGCGTTTTCCCTTTTTGACCCGCTTTCCGTCCAGTTTCACGGTGAACGTCTTCTCGCACGACACCCGGACCTCACTGTGGAAGGCTCCCGCAAGCGCGCTGTCCAAGATCCGCACGCGAATCGTCCCGGGCAGTTTCCCGTTCCCGACAGGGAGCTCCGTCGAAGCATCCTGCTCGTGGATCCCGCTTTCCATTCCGACCTTCTCCTCTTCCGCGAGCTCTATCCCGGCAAGCTCCGCCCCGGTAAGCTCTGTCCCGGCGGTCTCCCCGCTCCCGGCAGGCAGGCCTGTCCTCTCCGTCTCCGCAAGCTTTGCAGTCAGCCCCGCTCCTGTCTCTCGCGCGGCCTGCTCCCCGTACTGCACATAGCGGTACAGCAGATATATGACCGCAGCAGCGATCGCCGCGGCCGCAAGCACCTGCAGTCCGGCCAGTATCTGCAGACGCCACTTCCTGTTCCTGTCCATCCGGCACCCCTGTAAACTCTTTTTGTATCGCTTTGAGCAGATACATTTTCCAGCCTAATTTACAGTATGCCTGAAGGATTCCATATATTACAAAAAGCCGCTCCGATGCGCCGGAAATCCAAACGCAAGGAAGCGGCTGAATTGCTTACTTTTGATTGATGTAATTGATCAGTCCCTCCGCCTTGATGATCTTCTGCATGAACTCCGGGAACGCCTGCCCCTGGAAGCTCGTGCCCTTCGTGCGGTTGTAGATCATCCCGCTGTCAAAGTCGATCTCGACCTCGTCCCCGGCCTCAATGTCCTTCGACGCCTCCGGACATTCGATGATCGGCAGACCGATGTTGATCGCGTTGCGGTAGAAGATCCGCGCGAAGGTCTCCGCGATCACACAACTCACGCCGGCCGCCTTGATCGCGATCGGCGCATGCTCCCGCGAGGAGCCGCAGCCGAAATTCTTCTCGGCCACGATGATGTCGCCCTTATGTACCCTGTTGATAAATTCTTTATCGATGTCCTCCATACAGTGCGTCGCCAGCTCCGCCGGATCGGAGGAATTCAGATAACGCGCCGGGATGATGACGTCCGTGTCGACGTTATCGCCGTACTTAAACACTCTTCCTGCTGCTTTCATACACATCAGATCCTTCCCATTCATTGATTTTCACTGCTATGGCCTTCAGCCTGAACACCACCCCGCAAGCCACGCTATGAAAGGTAAGCTATCCGGCTGAACCGGTATATCCTTTCGAATCTGCGGTTCAGAGTCCCAGCTCTGCCGGAGCGGATATCTTACCGGTCACGGCGCTCGCCGCGGCCACCGCCGGACTCGCCAGATACACCTCCGACTTCACATGGCCCATCCGGCCGACGAAATTGCGGTTCGTCGTGGAGATGCAGCGCTCGCCCTCCGCCAGAATGCCCATGTATCCGCCCAGACAAGGCCCACAGGTCGGCGTACTGACCACGGCGCCCGCCTCGATAAAGGTTTTCAGCAGACCCTCTTCCATCGCCTGCAGATAAATCGACTGCGTTGCCGGGATCACGATACAGCGCACGCCCTTCTTCACCTTGCGTCCTTTCAGGATCTCCGCCGCCGCGCGCAGGTCGTCCATACGCCCGTTCGTACAGGAGCCGATGACCGCCTGATCGATCGCCACGTCCTCTGTGATCTCATCCACCGTCTTCGTGTTCTCCGGCAGATGCGGGAACGCGACCGTCGGCTTCAAAGCGCTTAAGTCGATCGTGTACTCCTCATCGTACACAGCGTCCGCGTCCGCCTCATAAATCTTATACGCTCTCTTCGAATGCTCCTTCATGTAGGAGATCGCCTTCTCGTCCACCGGGAAGATTCCATTCTTCCCGCCCGCTTCGATCGCCATGTTCGCGATCGTGAAGCGGTCGTCCATCGACAGATGCGCAATGCCCTCGCCCACGAATTCCATCGACTTGTAGAGCGCGCCGTCCACGCCGATCAGCCCGATGATGTGAAGGATGACGTCCTTGCCGCTCACCCACTTCGCCGGTCTGCCGACCAGGTTGAAACGGATCGCCGACGGCACCTTGAACCACGCCTTGCCCGTCGCCATACCGGCCGCCATATCCGTGCTGCCCACGCCCGTGGAGAACGCGCCAAGCGCGCCGTAGGTGCAGGTGTGGGAATCCGCGCCGATGATCACGTCGCCGGCTACCGTCAGACCCTGTTCCGGGAGCAGCGCGTGTTCGATACCCATCTGTCCCACATCAAAATAATTCGTAATGTCGTGCCTGCACGCGAACTCGCGCACGCACTTGCAATGTTCTGCGGACTTGATGTCCTTGTTCGGAATAAAATGATCCATGACAAGCGCGATCTTGTCCTTGTCAAACACCTTGTCCTCGGTGAATTTGTCCATCTCGTGAATCGCTACCGGGGATGTGATGTCGTTCCCCAGCACCAGATCGAGCTTCGTCTCGATCAGCTGGCCCGCCTCCACATGGTCGAGCCCGGCTGCCGCCGCCAGGATCTTCTGAGTCATTGTCATGCCCATGTATGTGTTCCTCCTTCATACAGAAACGAAGGGCGTTTCAAAGGTTCTTGAAACGCTCTCCGTGTCGATCTTAGTTGTTGATGAGCTTGTCCTCGTTGCTCCAGCTGTAGAGCTTGCGAACCTCCTCGCCGACGATCTCCGCCGGATGCTCCGCCGCCAGCTTGCGCATCGCCTTGAAGTGCACCTGGCCGCCTGCCGGGGACATATCCAACAGGAAGTCCTTCGCGAAGGTGCCGTCCTGGATGTCGGACAGGATCTTCTTCATCGTCTTCTTCGTCTCCTCAGTGATGATCTTCGGGCCGGTCACATAGTCGCCGTACTCGGCTGTGTTCGAGATCGAATACCGCATGCCCGCGAAACCGGATTGATAGATCAGGTCGACGATCAGCTTCATCTCATGGATGCACTCGAAGTACGCGTTTCTCGGATCGTAGCCCGCCTCGACCAGCGTCTCGAAGCCCGCCTGCATCAGCGCGCACACGCCGCCGCAGAGCACTGCCTGCTCGCCGAAGAGGTCGGTCTCGGTCTCGGTGCGGAAGGTTGTCTCCAGCACGCCCGCGCGTGCTCCGCCGATCGCCAGCGCGTAGGCCAGCGCCAGATCCAGAGCCTTGCCCGTCGCGTCCTGATGCACCGCTACCAGACACGGAACGCCCTTGCCCGCCTGGTACTCGCTGCGCACCGTGTGGCCCGGTCCCTTCGGAGCGATCATCGTCACGTCCACGTTCTTCGGCGGAACGATGCAGCCGAAGTGGATGTTGAAACCGTGCGCAAACATCAGCATGTTGCCCTCCTCGAGGTTCGGCTCGATGTCCTTCTTGTACAGAGCGGCCTGCTTCTCATCGTTGATCAGGATCATGATGATGTCCGCCTTTTTCGCGGCCTCAGCCGCCGTATATACTTCGAATCCCTGCTCTTCCGCCTTCTTCCAGGACCTGCTGCCCTCATAGAGGCCGATGATCACATGGCATCCGGACTCCTTCGCGTTCAGCGCGTGCGCATGTCCCTGGCTGCCATAGCCGATCACGGCGATGGTCTTTCCCTCCAGAAGAGAGAGGTTACAATCCTTCTGATAATAAATCTTTGCCTGCATTTTTCATTCTCCTCACTTTTTTATTTTAGTTTGCCGCAGCAAATGTCTGCTCAAAATGATATTACAGATAGCGGATGTCATCCGTGCCGCGCGAAAGTCCCGTGATGCCGGTGCGCGCGAGCTCCAGGATCTCATACCCCTCCAGAAGCCGCAGAAATGCGTCCAGCTTGGACTGCTGGCCCGTGAGCTCCACGATCAGCGAATCGACGCCGACGTCGATCACATTGCCGCGGAACACGTTCACAATTGCAATGACCGCCTGCCGATCCTCCGCGTCCACGCGCAGCTTCACCAGCACAAGCTCCCTGCTCACACTCGTCTCATTTTCCAAGATCTTGATGTCCACCACGTCAATCAGCTTCGCGAGCTGTTTCGTGATCTGATCCAGGATCTGCTCATCCCCGGACACGACGACCGTCATGCGGGAATAGCGAGGATCCGCCGTCTCGCCCACCGTGAGGCTGTCGATGTTGTAACCGCGGCGGCTGAACAATCCGGCCACGCGGCTTAAAACGCCGGAGGTATTGTCCACCAGCAGCGATAATACTCTCTTTTTCATACGCGCATCTGCTCCTGACTTCTGAAAATTTCTCACACATTCTATCAGCAATCCGACCCTTTGTCAATTCGTCCGGACGAGCCGGAGCAAAGAGGCCTTTGCCTTACTTTCCGAAATACTCTTTGATCGCGGTCGCGACCGCCGCCGCCATCACGTTTTTCTTGCTATTATAGACCTTCATATCGTCCCTGTCGTCGATGAACGCCGTCTCGAGCAGTCCGTAGGACACGCCCATCTCCTGCAGCGTCCGCGCGTTGAGAAGCCCGCTCGACGTCATGATCCCGGTGCCTCCGCCCCAGACCGCAAAATCGGCCGCCTGCGCTACCGACGCCACGATCTTCCGGTCGATCGTCGTGTCCTTCTTCGCCGTGTTGACATACATGCCGACGCCCCTGCATGTTCCGTCGCCTTCCGGATCCTTCAGTGCCTCCGCAGTCGCATTGAAATGTACTTCAAGAACGTAATCATATTGCTTGAAATCCGGCTTCGGTCCGGCTTTCCGCCCGGCAAGCACCTGATAGCAGTCATAGTTCTGATCGTACATCGTCACGCTGATCCCAAGCGCCAGCGCGCGCAGCTGATCGTAGATCAAAGAGGCGAACTCTCTCGTGAAATCCTGCTCATAGTAAGTCGTCTTACCATAAACTCCTTTCGCCCCGACGTCTCCCTGCCCATGTCCCGCAATCAGCAGGACGGATACCGGCGCAGCGACCTGCGCGGTCACCGTGCCGTCCGGTCCAAGCGCAAGTCCGTCGACCACCTGATTCCTCACCATTTTCCCGTTCTTCGCGAAATAGTAACGCACACCGTTGTAGGTCACCCAGCCGGTCTGGACAATATATTTCTTGATCAGGTAGGTATCGACGCCGTCCGTGACCAGGCCTTTCTTCACGCGCACGCCGTCCGGCCCGAAATAATACTGCTTACCCTTGATCTTCTTGACGCCGACTGCCATCACGCCGTTTGTATAATAGTAAACCTTTTTCTTTATCTTGACAAAGCCGTTCGCCCGCTTTCCCCGCACGCCTTTGGAATCCACGAAGTACCCGTCCGGCGTCACGCAGCTTTTGAGTATCTTTCCGTCCTCACCGACATAGTATTTCTTGTCGATCCAGCAGTTCCTGCGAAGCACGCCCTTGGCGCTGAAGTAATATTTCGACTTGCCGATCGTCTGCCAGCCGGTGCACGCGGCGCCGTAATTCGCAGAAGATTTTTTCTTTATAAAGAAGTAAGTCTTATTCTCGTATGTAACCCAGCCGGTCTTCATCCGGCCGCTCTCGTCAAAATAGTAGAGCTTTTTATTGATCTTCGCCAGACCGGTGTACATCCGTCCGATCTTCCCGAGCGCTCCGTTCGGCTCGAAATAATAGCGCTTCTTTCCGATCGTCTTCCAGCCGGTCTGCAGAACGCCCTTCTTGTCAAAATAATACGTATATTCGCCGATCGTCTGAAAACCGGTCGCAGGGCTCTCCTCCGGCCCGTAATAGACGGCCTTTTTCTCCTTACGCCAGCCCAAAGACGGATCCGCGACCGGCTGAACCGGCTGCGATAAAACCGTCGGCTGCACCTGCTGCTCCGGTGCCGGCTGTACCGGCTGTATCTCTGTCTGCTGTGTCTGCTCCGCCGCCAGCGTCGTCCCTGTCCACGCCAGCAACGCAAACACAAAAAGCGTCCCCAAGATCAACGCTTTCCTGTTACTCCCCATTTTACACCACTCCATCTCTTTTGATTGCTGCGTTTTCGAAACATTCTATCACAAACAATCAATTCAGACAAGCTTTTTATACTGGTTATAACAATATTCGATGATGCTTTTTCTGGTAACGATTCCAATAAATATGCCATTGTCATCGATCACCGGCACAAAGTTCTGGTTTAAGGAGGTCATGACAAGATCCTCGATGTTGCAGTTCACGTTGACCGGCTGGTTATCCCGCTTGCGGTGCAGGCGGCGGATCGGAATCTCTTCCGCCGTGCGCAGGTCGATGTTCCCCTGCCTCCGAATCTCCCAGAGTATATCCCCCTCCGTGAGCGTGCCGACATAGCCCCCTGCGCGATTGATGATCGGCACGGAACCGTACTTGTGGTACTCCATTTTCTCGAGCGCCTGGCGCAGCGTGTAGTCGTCGTACAGATAGATCACGTCGCTTTTCGGCACAAGATAAAACAAGACATTCATGCGTTACTCTCCCATTTGTTTCGCAAAAATTCCATCAGGACTGCTGCAGGTCGATCGGTCGGCACGCCTGGATCTCAACTGCCAGATCCACTTCCAGCTTTGCGTCTTTGGCGCTCTCTGTCTCGACAAACGTCCTCAGTTCGTCCTCCGTGCCAAACCATGCGTGAAACGAATGTGGAAATCCATCATATCCGGCCGCAGTGTACGTCAGCAAAAACTTTTTGTCCATAATCCCTGTGATTTCCTCCTTATCATGCCGCCAGTCCCTGCTGTACTGTCCGGTCTTTCCTCTGGTTATTGTACCTCGAATCGCTCCCGCCGTCAAATTCATTCTTCCCCTCAGAAGCCGATCTCCCGGAGATAGCGCTCGAGCGCGTCCTGCCAGGTCGGCAGCGGGACAAATCCGTTTTCGCTCAGCTTGCTCTTGTCCAGTCTGGAATTAAACGGGCGCTTTGCCTTCGACGCTCCGTATTCGGCGGTCGTCACCGGGATCACCGTCAGCTTGTCCTCGCGGTACTCCTCGTGTCCGAGCGCCGCGGCCTGGCGAAAGATCTCCTTCGTGAACTCATACCAGCTGATGTAGCCGCCCTCGTTCGTCGCGTGGTAATACCCGTATTTTTCCGTTCCGATCATATCGATCAACAGCCGCGCCAGATCGTAAGTGTAGGTCGGCGTGCCGATCTGGTCTGAGACTACGCGGATCGTGTCGTGGGTTTTTCCCAGGTTCAGCATCGTTTTGATGAAATTCTTTCCGTTCAGCCCGAACACCCAGGCGATACGGACAATGAAATATTTATCCAGATTCCCGGACACCGCGAGTTCGCCCTCGAGCTTCGTCTGCCCGTAGACGTTCAGCGGCTTATAATCCTTGCAGTCCGGCTCCCAGGGCTGTTCCCCCTGCCCGTCAAAGACATAGTCCGTCGAGAGATAGACCATCTTGCAGGAGAGCTTTTTACAGACCAGTGCGATGTGCTCCGTCCCTTTGGCGTTGACCAGACGAACCTTCTCCACCTTGTCGTCGTCCTCCGCCAGATCCACCGCCGTCCACGCCGCGCAGTGCACCACCACGTCCGGAGCCGCGCCTGAGAGCACGCGCTCCACGCACGCCGCGTCCGTGATGTCCATCGGCACATAGGGCATCTCTGTCACGGCAGAACCGTCCGCGATTCCGCCGTACTCCGGCGCGAGGTCCGAACCGATCCCTTCATATCCTCTCTTCGCGAGCTCATTCATCACGTCGTGGCCGAGCTGGCCGGCGACGCCGGTGACAAGTACCTTCATATGTCTGCTCCTTCCTTCTCACTCTCCGTTGCCACGGAACATCAGTGTGATCGTCTTCATCAGGATCTTGATGTCAAGATTCAGGTTCCACTCCTCGATGTATTTCGTGTCCAGCCGGACGACCTCCTCGAAATCCGTGATCTCGTTTCGCCCGCTCACCTGCCACAGGCCGGTCAAGCCCGGCTTGATCGACATCCGCACAAGGTGATGCATATCGTACTGCTCATATTCTTCAACCGTCGGCGGCCGCGTCCCCACCAGGCTCATCTCGCCCTTGAGCACGTTCCAAAACTGCGGAAACTCATCGATCGACGTCCTGCGGATAAACTCGCCAATCCCCGGAATGATCCTCGGATCGTCCTTGATCTTAAACATCTGCCCCTGCATCTGGTTGTGCGCCAGCAGGTCACCCTTGCGCTCCTCCGCATTCAAGTCCATCGAGCGGAACTTATGGATCCGGATCCGCCGCCCGTTCCGGCCCACGCGCTCCTGCGCAAACAGCACCGGCCCCGGACTTTTTCTCTTCACTGCCACCGCCACGAACGGGTACAGGACCGCGGTGATGAGCAGTCCGATCACCGCCCCTGCGATGTCCATACAGCGCTTCAGGAACAGCTCGCTGTAGGACGCCACCTTGAGACTGCTCGTGAGCACCATATATCCGGCGAAATCGTCCACGACCTTGCTGCCCGCGCCGTTCATGATCCCCTGCAGGTTCTGGTGCACCGTGATCCCCATCTGCACACACTGCTGCATGATCGTCTCCGCCTGCGGATACAGCCCGGACACGTTGACAAACAGCTCGTCCACCACATGATTCTTAATGTACTCCGCGAAGTGTTCCTCGTCCGCCACGACCGGGATCCCCCGGATCGCGCGCACCTTGCTCCTGCGTGACTCCGCTTCCGGCGCGCTCAGCACGATGACGCCGGTAATGTCAAAATCGCGGTATTTTGTCTCCTGCAGCCGACGGATCGTCTCCTCCGCCGTATCCTCCGAGAGCACAAGCAGCACCGAGATCAGCTTCTCCCGCTGCATGATCCTGCGGCGCAGCCAGGTCTTCAGTGCGATCCTGCAAAAATACATCAGCGCGCAGCCGATCAGCCAGGTCCAGCCCAGGGTCAGTCTGGAAAAAAACTCTGACTGTTTTATAAGATACAAATACAGAAGCGTGCCGACGATCACCATCGAAAAATGCGCGACCGCCGCCTCCAGCTCCCTCAGATAACCTCTGCGGATCACATCCTTATAGCTGTTCCGGAAAAACACGATCCCAAGATCCAGCACGATCATGACGAGACCGATGTTGATGTATTCGCCGCGCGCGTAATCGCTGGAAAACCCATGCCGAAAGCCGTACGCCAGAAACAGCGCGACACAAATACAGGCGATATCGATCAGCATAAAATCGAGATGCTTTATCCAGCTGTTCCTTTTTCCACTGTACATACTGTCTGTTCTCCTCTGAAACGTTACCGCTTTTCCGGCCTCACAGCCGTGTCAGGATAAAACTGCCTTTCCCCTGTATCTCTATGTTCCGCTTTCCTGCATGGACGAAAAAGCAGTCCGCAGGGCGAAATTCCAGCGATTCATCCGACACACGGATCTTTCCCTGTCCCTCCAGGAACACGAGCGCGGAAAACGAAGTCTCATCGACCGGGATGCACACGCTCTCATCCACTTCGTAACGGACGCTTGTGAAATATTTACACGCGCAGAGCTTCCGCGTCCGATATCCCTCCTGCTCTTCCAACGGATAAGAGAGCATTTCATCTCCTCCGCCCTGCACATCCGCTACAGCCGCGGCCTTGTCAAGATGCAGCGGACGCGGGCTGCCATACTTATCAAGCCGCCCGTAGTCGTACAACCGATATGTGCAGTTCGAGTTCTGCTGGATCTCGCACAGCAGGATACCGCCTCCGATCGCGTGGATCGTCCCCGCCTCGACGAAAAACGTGTCGCCCCGGTGCACCTCCACGCGATTCAGGATCTCCGTGAGCGTGTCATTCTGCGCGCGCGTTTTCAGTTCCTGTGCGGAAACTGCCCGGTTCAGACCATAGTACAGGCAGGCGCCCGGCTCGCAGTCCACCACATACCACAATTCGCTTTTCCCGTACTCGTTCTCGTTCGAGAGCGCGTACGCGTCGTCCGGATGCACCTGCACCGACAGCGGACTGCGCGCGTCGATGAACTTGATCAGCAGAGGGAATTTCTCAAACGCCTGGCATTTCCAGCCGAGCGCCTCCTCCCCGATCTCTCTTAAGTACTCCCCGAACAGCATCCCGCGGTAGTGCCCGGAGGCCACACGGCACTGTCCGTCCTCATGCGCCGACAGCTCCCAGCTTTCCGCGATCACGTCGTAATCGCAGTTCTTTCCGTAGATATCCCGAAGCTTTGTACCGCCCCAGAGATAATCCTTGAACGCCGGCTCACAGCGGATCAGCGCCTCCGCGACACCTGCTTCCGTCTGCGTCTCCGTCACATTCTCTTTGTCATTCTCCGTCACTTGAGGGCCGAACGACACCTCCATGATGATCAGATCCTCTTCCGTCCGATTCGCCAGCATGTGACTGACTCCCAGCGGCACCTCGATGCTGTGGTACACGGGAAGCTCCCTTGTCTCATCGCCCAGGGTCACTGTCGCCGTCCCCTGCACCACCGACCACTGCTCGCTGCGCATAGCGTGCGTGTGCCGGGTGAGCGCCCGCCCCGGATAGACAAGCACTTTTTTCACCTTATAATTTGCCGTATAATTCAGAATCTCATACCAGCCCCACGGGCGGTAGACCACCCGGGATTTTTCAAAATAAGCGCCGTACTCCGGGTGTCCCTGCATGATCTGCTTGATCGCCGGACCGCTTTCCCTCGCCGTGACGTACAGCGCGTCGTCCGTGTTCACGATCGCAACGTCCCGCAGTCCGTTCACAACGACAAGCTGATGGTCCGTCTGATTGATGACCGTCAGATTTTCACAGTTGCTGCGGATCACATTCGCGCCCTCGTCATCCTTCATATAGGCAGAGAGGATCTCCAGATCTCCGATGTCATACCAGTGGAACGCCGCGCGCACGACCGACACATGCCCGGAGCGTTCAAAAACGGCCTGCTCCACGGATACTGCGGGAATCTCGGCCATCTCCCTGCGCGGAATCCGAAGCGCGCGCCCGCTGAATTTCGTCCGGCCGCGGATCGCACGACAGGCCTTATATATTTCCGGCGCGTACCGCTCCAGCTCGTGCAGGAAATCCCCCGCGCAGAACAGAAAATTGCCGCTGTTCCAGAGATAGTCCCCGCTCGCGAGATAACGCTTTGCCGTGTCCGCATCGGGCTTCTCGCAGAATTCCAGCACCTGCTCTTTCTCACTGCGGATATAGCCATAGCCGGTGTGCGCCGAGAGCGCCTTCATACCGAACGTGACCAGCCTTCCCTGTCTGGCCAGCGCCTGTCCCCGCATCACCGTCTCCTTGTACTCCGGTCCCTCGATGATCTGGTCCGCCGATACCACATACACCAGCTCGGAGGGGTTCAGATACATACACGCAAGCGCGATCGCCGGAGCGGTCTTGCGCCCTTCCTCCTCCAGAATACAGCGGTACTTCAAGCCCTGGAACGCCTTCATCTGGCCCTCCACGATGAAATGATACGACGCGTTCGTCGCGATCAGGAACTCGTCGCAGAACGGGATGTTCCGCGCGACGGTCTCCTGCAGCAGCGAGCGGTTCTTTTTGATCTGCATAAACTGCTTGGGATATTCCTCCCGCGAGAGCGGCCAGAGACTGTTTCCCTTTCCGCCCGCCAGAATCAGACATTTCATCGGATCCTACGTCTCTCTTTCCCTGTATTTTCTGCCATGCACGCTCCGTGCAAGCCCCGGCGCCCTCCGTCCACCCTACACCGACAAACGCAGGCACCGCCGCTCGTAGCCTGAGAAGCAATCTGCGCCTGCATCACACAGATACGGAGCGCTCACTACACCCCGGCGAATGCAAGCAGCGCCGCCCGCAGCTCTTCCAGCTTTTTAGAGGAATCCTCCAGGCTCGTTCCCTTCACACCCATATAGAACTTGATCTTCGGCTCGGTCCCGGACGGCCGCGCGCAGCACCAGGAATTGTTTTCCAGTTTATAGTACAGGACGTTTGACTTCGGCAGACCGGTCGGACGCGTCTCTCCGCTTTTGCTGTCCCGGATCGTGTTCTCCTGATAATCCCGGATCTCCAGCACCTTAAGCCCCGCGAACTCCTCCGGAGCCGCCGCGCGCATGCGCGCCATCATCGCCCGGATCTTCTCGCTCCCGTCGACGCCCTTCAGCGTGACAGACTCCAGACCTTCCCGGAAATATCCGTAACTCCGGTAAAGCTTCAGCATCTGGTCCCAGAGCGTCCTGCCCTGGCTCTTGCACCAGGCCGCCGCCTCGCACAGCGCCATCACCGCCACGCAGGCGTCCTTGTCGCGCGCGTGCGTGCCGACCAGGCAGCCGTAGCTCTCCTCCATGCCGAACAGGTATTTATAGCTGTGCTGCTGTTCAAAGAACTTGATCTGCTCTCCGATGTATTTGAACCCGGTGAGCACCTCGATCAGCTTCACCTGATATTGTTCCGCGATCACATCCGCCATATCCGTCGTCACGATCGTCTTCACAAGCGCGCCGTCTGCCGGCAGCGTCCCGTTCTCTTTCCTGCGCGCTAGAATGTATTCCGCGATGATCATCCCGGACATATTCCCCGTAAACGGCATGTACTCCCCGCTCACGGCATCCTTTGCGTACACCCCGAGACGATCCGCGTCCGGGTCCGTCGCCAGTACGATGTCCGCGTCCACCTTCTTCGCGAGGGAGAGCGCCAGCGCAAACGCGTTCGGATCCTCCGGGTTCGGATAGGACACCGTCGGGAAATTCCCGTCCGGCTTCTCCTGCTCCGGCACGACATAGACCTTTTTGAATCCCAGCTCGGAAAGCACCCTGCGCACCGGAAGGTTGCCCGTCCCGTGCAGCGGCGTGTAGACGATCGTGATCTCGTCGGCCACTTTCCGGATGATCTCCGGATGGATGATCTGTTTCTTCAGCTCCGCGATATAGCGGTCGTCGATCTCAGCTCCGATCGTCCGGTAGAGTCCGGCTGTCTGCGCCGCCTCCTTCGTCATCGTCTTTACCGTGGCGTAGTCCGTCACCCGGCCGACCTCAGCAATGATCTCCTGATCCTTCGGGTACGTGATCTGCGCGCCGTCCTCCCAGTACACCTTGTAGCCGTTATACTCCGGCGGATTGTGGCTCGCCGTGATCACGATCCCCGCGATACAACCCAACTCGCGCACCGCGAAAGACAGTTCCGGCGTCGGCCGCAGCGACTCAAACACATAGGCTTTGATCCCGTTCGCCGCCAGGCACAGCGCCGCCTCATCCGCGAACTCCGGGGACATCCTGCGGGAGTCGAAGGCGATCGCCACGCCCTTGTCCTGCCCGTTCTCCATGCGGATAAAATTCGCCAGTCCCTGCGTCGCTTTGCGCACCGTGTAGACGTTCATGCGGTTCGTCCCCGCGCCGATCACGCCGCGCAGGCCGCCGGTCCCGAACGACAGATCCCGGTAGAACCGATCCTCGATCTCTGCCTCATTGTCCGCGATGGCCGCAAGCTCCGCCTTTGTCTCCGCATCAAAATACGCGTCGGTACGCCAGTACTCGTATTTTTCTTTGTATCCCATTTCTGTTCTCCTTTTCATTCCGAAACGACAAACCCGCCGTCTCTCCCAGCCGTCTGCGCCCTCCAGTAGTCCAGCGTCTCCTGCAGCGTCTGCTTCAACGGGATCCTCCGCTCCCAGCCGGTACACTCCCGCAGCTTGCGCGTATCCGCCTCCACGATCGGCACGTCCACCGGGCGAAATTTCTGCGGATCCACCTCCACAGAGATCCGCGTCTTCGAGAGCACAAGGATCTGGTCCAGGATCTCCCGGATCTGTACGGCGTGCCCGCTCCCCACATTGTAGGTCTCCCCCGGCGCGCCCTTCTCCATCAGCATACGGTAAGCGCGCACGATATCCCGGACGTCCGTGAAATCCCTGTACGCGCTGAGATTGCCCACGCGGATGACCGGCTCCTTCAGACCCTTCTCGATCTCCGCCGCCTGCTTGCAGAAATCCGCCACGACAAACATCGGGGACTGATTCGGCCCGATGTGGTTGAACGCGCGGACCGACATCATCTCCATGCCGTAGGCGTCCACATAGATCCTGCCGATCAGGTTCTGGCAGACCTTCGTCGCCGCGTAGATATTTCCCGGATGTACCGCGCTCGTCTCGGCGATCTTCGTCTCGCCCGGCGCGATATGCCCGTATTCCTCACTGGATCCGATCAGCAGCACCCGAGGCTTATAGTCCAGAGAACGAACCGCATCCATCAGGTTCACGCTGCCCTTGATGTTCACGTCGATCGTGAGCCCCGGATTCTTCCAGGACAGATAGACGGAGCTCTGCGCCGCCAGATGGAAAATGCAGTCCGGCCGCACCTCCCCCAGAAGCGCCGCGATCGCCGGCTGATCCAGAATGTCCAGATCTCGGACCTCAAAACCTTCTCCCGGTATCGCCTCCTGCGGCATCTTCGTCGCAGTCACCTGATAGCCATCCCCCAGAAGCTGGCGGATCAGATAGCTGCCCACGAAGCCGGCCGCACCGATAATCAATGCCTTCTTCATCGCAGTTCCTTTCTTATTGCCAAAACAGGGCATACCACAGAGACGATCCTCCGATCATCCTCCTGGCAGCCCTGTATTTTACTCCTCGTTCTCACAGCGCAGCGGCCTTGATCTCCTTCGCTACCAGAGCCATATCATTCTTCACCATGCGCTCCACCAGCTCGGAGAAAGAAATCTCACGCACCCAGCCAAGTTTCGTCTCCGCCTTGGACGGATCGCCGAGCAGCACATCCACCTCCGCCGGGCGGAAGAACTCCCTGTTCACCTTGACGATCACTTTCCCCGTCTCCCTGTCGCAGCCCATCTCGTCCACACCGCTGCCGGACCAGGCGATCTCGATCCCGGCATGCCGGAACGCCGTCTCGACAAATTCGCGCACTGTCCGGGTCTCGTTCGTCGCGATCACGTAATCGTCCGGCTCATCCTGCTGCAGCATCAGCCACATCGCGCGCACGTAGTCCTTCGAATGCCCCCAGTCCCGCTTCGAATCGAGATTTCCAAGCTCCACGCAGTCCTGCACGCCCTGTTTGATCCGCGCCACCGCGTTCGTGATCTTCCTCGTGACAAACTCCAGGCCGCGGCGCTCACTCTCATGGTTGAAGAGGATCCCGCTGCACGCGAACAGCCCGTAGCTCTCGCGGTAATTCTTCGTGATCCAGTGCCCGTAGAGCTTGGCCACTCCATAAGGACTCCGCGGGTAGAACGGCGTCGTCTCCTTCTGCGGCATCTCCTGAACCAGCCCGAACATCTCCGAAGTGGACGCCTGGTAGAAGTGCGCCTCCGGCTTCACCGTGCGGATCGCCTCCAGCATATTCGTCACGCCGAGCGCGTCGATGTCCGCTGTCGCCAGCGGCTGTTCCCAGCTCGTCGCCACGAACGACTGCGCCGCGAGATTGTACACCTCATCCGCCTGCGAGATCCGCATAGCGGAGATCAGCGAGACCAGATCCGTCATGTCCGCGTAGATAAAATGGATCTTGTCTTTTATATGCTCCACATTTCCGTAATCCACCACGCTCTTGCGGCGCATGATGCCGTATACCTCATAGCCCTTCTCCAGCAGAAGCTCCGCCAGATAAGAACCGTCCTGTCCTGTGATTCCTGTGATAAGCGCTCTCTTCATCGCTGTCTCCCCTGTTCCCTTTGTTTGATCTTTTTGTTCCGTCTGTATTCTTTTTCTGTATTGCGCTGTGTCTTTCGTTATTCCGGTTCCGCTTATGTTCACAGCTCTTAGTAGTATAGCATTTCTTTCTTATTTAGGCAATCTTTTCTTACAGATACTCCTCCCGCCCGTCGGACCGCAGCGCCTCAAGTACCTTCTTGATCTCTCCGGCGCTCTCCTTCGCGCAGATCAGCGTGGCGTCCTGCGTGTCTACCACGATCAGATCCTTAAGCCCTACCGCCGCGATCAGCTTCTCCCCGCCCTGCACGACACAGTCACGGTTGTTCACCGAAATGACATTTCCCGCGATCACATTGTTCTGCTCATCCGTCTTGCGGATCCGTCCCACGGCCAGCCAGGAGCCGACGTCGTCCCAGCCGAACTCTCCCGGCAGAATAAAGATGTGATCCGCCTTTTCCATGATCCCGTAGTCGATCGACTCCGACGCAAAGTCCGGGAAAATCTCCTGCAGCACAGCGTCCTCCCGCGGCGTTCCCACAGCCGCCCGGATCTTCTCAAGCCCTGCCATCGTCTCCGGCAGATATTTCGCGAAGTTCTTCAGGATCGTGGAGATCTTCCACGCGAACATCCCGCTGTTCCAAAGATAAGTCCCCTCTGCCAGATACTGCTTCGCGGTCTCACGGTCCGGCTTCTCCACGAAGCGCTCCACCGCGTAAGCCGTGCCCTGACGCGCCTCTTTGTTGTATTTGATGTAGCCGTAACCGGTCTCCGGATAATTCGGCGTAATGCCGACTGTCACCAGATTGTCGCCTGTCTCCGCCACAGCGGCCGCCGCACGCAGCGTGTCCGCAAAGACATCGTTGCACCGGATCAGGTGATCCGACGGAAGCACCAGCATCACCGCGTCCTCATACTTCTTCGCGATGTGTACCGCTCCCAGCCCGATGCAGGGCGCCGTGTTTCGCCCGACCGGTTCGCATAGGATGTTCTGCTTTGGCAGACCCAGGAGCTGCTTTAGCACCAGCTCCTTATAATTCGCGTTCGTCGCCACGTAGACGTCCTCCAGCTCCACCAGCGGGCGAATTCGCTCCACCGTGAGCTGTATCATCGTCTTCCCGTCGTCTGTCATCGATAAGAACTGCTTCGGCAGGTTTTTCCTGCTGCGCGGCCAGAAACGCTCTCCGCGCCCTCCCGCCATGATCAATGCCGCTGTTTTCATATCGCTCCCTCCTCATTCCAGTCCGTTCTCTCATAAATGATCACCAGATCCCCCTCGGGTTCCGCATACACCGTCCAGCCGGCAGCCTCAAGAAACGGTTTCGCCTGATCGGTCAGGGGATCGTGCTTGCTGAGCACACAGAAATCATACTTCTCCAGCCCGAACAGGTCCGTCACATTCCCCTCCTCGTCCTTCGCAAGACAGGAATCGTCAAACAGATAAATCTGGTCCCGATCCGCGATATGCGGCAAAAAGGACGTGTTCGCAAGTACCGACGCTTCCTTCGGTATGGATCGTATGCTCATCTCTGCAGTCTGATAATTCGCTTCATTTCCCTTGTAAATATCGACGAGCAGCCACTTGCCCGACGCCATAGCCGTAGTGGTGACCACGGTCACGATCGCTGCCGTTATCATTGCCCGGTGACGCCACAGCTTCGGAAGATCCCGCGCGTTTTTCAGCGTCAGATAGAGCAGCAGACAGGAGGGTCCGAAAATATATTGGTAGCCGATTTTTATCGCGTATTCGTACCCCGCGCCGATTATGAGATTCATGAGCACATAAGGCAGCAGGAGCCAGAAGCGATGAAGCTTTCTCGTCAGAAACGGCAAAAACAGCAGCGGAAACATGGTCTGGATGAAAAACACCAGAGTCTCCTCCCGCATAAGCAGGCTGATGAGATAAGCCGGATCCTGGAAAACCGTTCTGACTACTCCCGCCAGTCCCTCCTGCGGATTCACCATCAGATCTCTGAATCTGGTCGTCGTCATAAAGACCCCGTCCCCATAGCGGTTCAGCCAGCCCATGATGCAAACGAAATATATCGCCGCCAGCGCCGCGGCCAGCAGTCCGTGTTTCCGCTTGTCTCCCTTCTCCTCAAAGAAGAAGAACAATCCGATACAGATCACAAATACAGGAGCGTCTTCTTTCACGATGCAGGTCAAGGCCGACATGACATAGAACAGCGGAATATTTTTCCGGTCCGCCGCATACAGAAGCCATATCAGTATCGTCGGCAGGAAAGCGTTTTCATGAAACTCATAGTAACACGGCATGATCAATCCGCCGTAGAATAAGCCGACCAGACAGACAGCGACGCGCACAAAGCCCTTGTACCCGTGCCTTCCCGCGATCAAAAAGAACGGCACGATCCCCGCGACCGCCAGGAAAGCCTGCGCGATCAGCAGCGTCTCTCCTCTGGGAAACAGCATATAGACCGGTAAAAGCAGATAATAAATGTAGGAGCCGTGTATCCGAAAGTGCGACATCGCCCTCGCGCGCTCGCAGGTGGTGACCGCGGTGAGATGCTCCTTCAGTGAATGGAACATCTGCACAAAGATCCCCATATCGAAACAGTTGGTCCCGAAATTCAGATAATTGGCAACCGTCGTGACCGCGACAAACGCAAAGACCGCGACCGCAAGGAAAAAGACGATCATGCCGGCGCCCGCAGCCGGTATGCGTTCGAAGCATTTCATATTTATTTTTCCGAGCGCGTAATTGACGAGGATCGCCGCGATCACCGCCGCCGCCATGCCGAAATAAAAGCTGTCGCTCTTCCACACAAGGCAAAGCGCAAACAGCGGCGCGCAGACCGCCAAGATGCCGTAGTCCACCGATGGGTATCTCTTTGACAGGATCCGATACAAAAGCGAGAGTCCCAAAATAAGGATCGCGATCCACAGCAGTTTGCCGCTCAGCGAATTCCTTACAGCAAACTCCTGCCAGCCGTAGATCGGATGAAGACCCTGTCGCCTTGCCGAGACAAACTCATATGCGGACACAGCAAAAAATGCGCTTAAGAAACGCGCGAAGAAATGTTCGAGCGTGCCGTAGCTGCTTTTCAATCGATGAAGGGTATTACGAATGTTCATGACTTTCCTGCTGTTCCGTCCGCTCGCTGATGATGAACCGCGGCCGCCCCTTTACTTCCATGTAGATCTTTCCGATGTATTCCCCGAGCACGCCCATGCAGACCAGCTGTACCCCGCCCAGGAAGGCGATGATGCAGGTCATACTTGCCCAGCCCGGAACCGTCCCTCCGGTGAGCTCCCGCACGATCGACCAGATCACCAGGACAAAGCTCACGATCGCCACGACCACGCCGAGGCTTGTGATCAGACGGATCGGGCGGATCGACAGGCTCGTGATCCCGTCGAACGCCAGCGCCAGCATCTTTCGAAGCGGATAATGGCTCTTCCCCGCAAGCCGCTCTTTCCGCTCGTAGTACACGCTCGTGCTCTTAAATCCGACCAGCGGGAACATTCCCCGCAGGAACAGGTTTACCTCCTTGAAATCCGCGAACTCTCTCAATACCCTGGCGGAGACGAGCCTGTAATCCGCATGGTTGAAGACGACCTCCGCTCCCATGCCGTTTAACAGCCGGTAGAATGCTTCCGCGGTAAAACGCTTAAAAAACGAGTCTGTCTTTCGCTCGCTTCTCACCCCGTAGACGATCTCCGCGCCGCCCAGATACGCATCCACCATCTGTTCCATCGCCCTGACATCATCCTGCCCGTCACAGTCGATCGAGATCGTGATATCCGCGGAATCTTTTGCCTCCATGAGCCCGGCAAGAACGGCATTCTGATGCCCCCGGTTTCTGCTCAGGGAGATCCCGCAGTAATGCCTGTCTCTCTTTGTCAGATCCTGGATCAGATTCCAGGTCGCATCCTTACTGCCGTCGTCGACAAAGAGAATACGGCTCTCTCCATCAATCTTACCCTTCCCGATCAGGTCTGTCAGCTCCTCCAGAAACAGACCGGCCGTGATCGGCAGCACTTCTTCCTCATTGTAGCAGGGGATGACGATATAAAGTTTCGGCTGCATACTTAAGTCCTCCCGCCTGTTCTTTCTTCTCAGTTCTTCTGCATCTCAACGACCCGGAAGCTTTCGATCCGTCCCTGCTTCGCGCGGCCGGACTTCACCCGCAGTACGACTCTTGCATTGACCTCTTCCGTCTCCTGCTCCAATGCTTCCGTATTGAAATAGAACCTGTAGTCATACCTTCCTTTCGCCAGAAAAGCGTTGGCGCGCATCTGCGGGTTCACACGGTCGTCTATGCGGAAATCAACGATAAGGTCCTTCGCCGCGGAGAAATCAAAGTCCTCCGCGAGCCGGAGCTCGATCTTATAATAACAGTCCTTCTTTATCTTTATCGGAAAACGCTTTTTTTGCTTTTTTCCTGTCGGTTTCAGGGTAAAATCGCTTTCGTCCAACAGCGTGCCGCCCTCCGTCAGGCTCTCCTTTATCGCCAGGTCCTTTTCGTAAATCTCATATTTTCCCCAAACGGGCAGATCGATATAGTGAAACTTTCCGTCTTCCCCGCGCTTCTCGATCTCCTGCTCCAGATAGCGCAGGCTGTCTTCCGTTCCGGTCACATCGTTCAGGACCAGTTCCGCCGCTCCCGCATCCGCCTTATAGATCAGTTTTGTGATCTCATCCGTCTTTTTGTTCTTGTGATACGCCGGCTGCGTGTAGGAATATCCGCCGTCCACATGAAGCGTGCGGCAGTAAAACGTCGAACTCAGCGGATCATAAAGAGCGGGGGCATAATTCAGCAGCCATTCCGAACAGTTATTAAAATGGTACAGAAGCACTCCGTTGTTCCAATACAGAAAGAACGCCGTCGACAGTATGACAGCGCAGTAACACACGGCTCTCCCCCGCACCTTCTGAAACAGCTCATATCCTTCCGTCGCAAGGAAGATCGGTATCACCGGATAGATCCACACGACATACCTTGCGCAAAATTCCATTCCGCAGTTGATATGCGGCATGAAGGACACCGCTGTGACACTTCCGAGCAAAAACAGCAGCCAGACCAGCGCATGATAGCGCCTCCTCAGCACCGAGACCAAGATCAGGATCAGAAAAACAGCAGCCGCCAGCGGCGCAAACGAACAAAAGCCCAGATTCGGGTCAAAGAGATACGCCAGCACTCTTCCCGTCAGCCCCTGCGTCCCGTCCGAAGTCACCACGTATAAGGACTGGCTCAAATAATATCTCTGCACAGCGAACGGAATCAGGCAAGGCACATAACACAACCCATACAGAAAAGTCTCTTTAAAATTATCCCTGATCAGGGCAACAAGCTTTGTTCCCCTGTTTCGGTAGAGTATTCTGCCCAGATATTCGCATACCATCACGATTCCCACCGCCATCACGGCGGAGTTGCTCATACCCCCGAGCGCCAGCGCGAACGCGCTCGATTTATACTTTCCGCTGCTGTACTGGACGAGCGAGATCGTCAGCATGGAAAAGATAAAAGCTTCGTAGCATATATAGTTTACATAATGGAAGATTGCCGGGGACAGCACAAGCATCGCCGCTGCAAGAAAACGCTGCCGCGATCCGGCCTTCAGCTTCCTCAGCACAAAATAGAACGCCGCGATGACCAGAAGCGCGTTGGTCACCTCAAAACATCTTTCCTGATTCGCGCCGACCAGTGCAAGGATCAATTTGACCGGAATGCAAAACAGCGGATAGATCGGGAAATAGAACGACATCCATTTGTCTTCCGTCACCTTCAGCAGCTTAGCGCTCCTGAAATCCTCATAGGACTCAACATCCTCATACAGCTCCGGGAAGTCTTTTTTCGCCTGCCTGATGTCCGACTGCTGCATGAGGATACTTCCCCGATACTGCAGGGAGATCACCGGCAGCGCATTGGAATCGATCTCCCCGTA
Organism: uncultured Lachnospiraceae bacterium; assembly: GCA_947626285.1. Taxonomy (GTDB): domain Bacteria; phylum Bacillota; class Clostridia; order Lachnospirales; family Lachnospiraceae; genus Choladousia. Next base: position 22,639 of record CANQRR010000013.1, on the reverse strand, counting down.
GCTGACGGGACCGAAATACGCCTCCGCCATGAGAAAGACCGCCAATACGGCCATTATCACACAACAGATCCAATTGGTTCTCTTTGATACTTCTGGCTGCATCGCAGGCTCCTTCCGGATAACTTTCCGAATTCACATTTCATGTATTGACGTTTTCTTCAACCGATACGCGATCATTGCCGCAAAGATCAGGGACAGCACAAACATAAGCGCCGTATACAGCACGGACGCCCCAAGCATCTCATACCGTTTTACCAGGACCGGGGACGCGATCAATGCCAGCACAGAGGTCACGAGATACCCTATGACGCTTTCCTTCTGCATCCGGACGATAGTCAGTACGATCAGCAGAAACCCCGACAAAGCCAGAAAACCTCCGCCGACCAGCAGAATGATCAGTTCCGTCTTATACGCGGACAGATCCGTGTGGTACATCCAGGACAGAACCGGAACGCCCAGCAGATACCCGGATACGATCGCAAACAGCGTGATGCCCGCGATGGCCGCGCACTCGAAAAAGATTTCCTTCAGGAAGCTGCCATATTCCTCGTTCTTCCACAGCACTGCAAGCTGCGTCAGGATCGGCTGGTAGATAAAGCTGTTCAAAAGTCCGATCACAAACACCGGCATGGAAATAAAGCCGTAGCACGCCTGCAATTCGTCTGTCAGCTGTGCGTCTATGGCGTACTTCGGCGCGTTGCCGATGTAAAACGAGAGAAAGCCGCCTAAAAAAAGCGGAAAGCAGATCACCAGAAGCTTTCGGATCTTTCTGAGATCTGCAGGCTGTTTTTCTATGTTGAAATAGGGCAGTGTCCCCTTCAGCAGCACAAACAGAAAAACGCCGGAGTAGATCATTGCAACGATCAGAGAATAAAGCAGATTTTTCAGGAGAATGATCCCGGCGATCCACACGATGAGCGTTGAGGCGAGGCGGAACGTCATGATCTTGGAAGCTGTATCCAGCCGTCCCTTCAGCTGATACCAGCCGAGGTACACATCCTCCAGCGCGTCCTCCGCTTTCAGCAGGCACATAAAAATGATCACAAGCGTTTTATCCGCGCTGTAGTGCAATGCGGCTCCCGCGATCAGCGTGTAGACCACCGACGCCACGATCATGGCAAACACCGTGATATATCTGGAAACCAGGTATTCCCGGTAGCTGAACTGCCCCCGCACATCGGTCACCTGATAATTGCGCATGCCGTATTTCCCCACCGCAAGAAACAGATTTGCATTGGCATACGCGATCGTGAAGACGCCCGCGTCGTACAATCCGAGAAAGCGCGTGATCACCATGAGCAGAAACACAGACTGAAAACCGAAGATCAGACCCGCCCACATGTTCCAGAAATAGCTGCTCTGTTGAATCGTCATGCGCTTGTTTTCAAACAATCCGGTCATCATATCGCACTGTCACCATTCCAGAATTCCGCGATCTGCCGATCCATACAGCGGCGCACATCCGCGCCGTCGTAATACGCCGAATACCATTCCACCGTCTTTTCAACCGCCTGCCCGATGCTCCACACCGGTCTCCACTGCAACAGACTTTTGATCTTAGAGCAGTCCAGTTTCAGGAAGTTTGCCTCGTGAGGTCCGTTGTCCCCCTGATGCGTCCAAGAGATCCCTTTCCCCCATGCTCTGCAGAAGAGCGTCGCCAGCTCCCCTGTCGCGACCGCATCCTGCTCGTCCGATCCGACGTTGTAGTTCCCTGCGAGCTTTCCGTCTTCATACTGTCTTTGCGCAATCAGCATATACGCCCGGATCGGCTCAAGCACGTGCTGATACGGGCGGATCGCGTCTGGATTGCGCAAAATGATCGCTTCCCCTTTGACTGCCGCGCGTATACAGTCCGGAATGATCCGGTCCACGGAAAAATCGCCGCCGCCGATCACGTTGCCGGCACGGGCGGTGGAAACCGCTACTCCTCTCTCCTGCAGAAAGCTCTTGCGATAGCTGTCCGTCACAAGCTCCGAACAGGATTTGCTGTTCGAATACGGATCATAGCCGTTGAGCGGTTCATTTTCACGGTAAGCCCAGCACCACTCCTTGTTCTCATAGACTTTGTCTGTCGTCACATTCAGAAAGGAACGGACGGAATCGGATCTGCGGACACATTCGCAGACGTTCACGGTCCCCATCACATTTACATCATAGGTATACACCGGATCCGCATAAGAAGTCCGCACGATCGGCTGAGCCGCCAGGTGAAACACGATCTCCGGGCGGAATTCCTCAAACACATGGCTGAGCGCTTCCAGATCCCTGACATCCCCTCTCACCGATGTGAGCCTGTCTTTCATGCCGCATATGTCAAAAATGTTCGGCGTCGTCTGCGGATCCAGCGCATATCCAGTCACCTGCGCTCCCATGGACAGAAGCACATAGGACAGCCATGTTCCCTTGAATCCGGTATGTCCCGTTATCAACACTCGTTTTCCGTTATAAAAATTATCCATAGATCTCAAACGCCTTCTTTATCGTCTTTATCATATACTGCAGCATGTCTTCCGTCATCCCCGGGTATACGCCGATCCAGAACGTCTTCTCCATGATCCGGTCCGTATTTTTCAGATCGCCCGCCACGCGATATCCGTCTCCTGTCGCGCGCATCCCGTCAAAGCACGGGTGTTTGGTCAGGTTGCCCGCAAACAGCATGCGCGTCTGCACGCCATGCTCCTCCAGATAAGCCACTACGTCGCTGCGGCTGATCGAGTCCCTGCAGGTAATGCAAAAGCCGAACCAGCTCGGCCTCGTGTTTTCACTTTCGCGCGGCAGCTCTGCCTTTCCCCCGATGTCCTGCAGTCCCTCGCTCAACAGCGCGAAATTCCTTCTTCGTTTCTCTACAAATCCGGGCATCTTCTTCAACTGGGCGCAGCCGATCGCCGCCTGCATATCCGTTGCCTTCAGATTGTACCCAAGATGGGAGTAGACATACTTGTGATCATAGCCGAGCGGCAGCTCTCCATACTGCCTGTCAAACCGGTGTCCGCAGAGTCCGTCCTGCCCCGGCGCGCACATGCAGTCGCGTCCCCAGTCGCGGAAAGAGCGGATGATCCTGTTCAGCAGGGCATTGTTCGTATAGACGGCTCCTCCCTCACCCATCGTCATATGATGCGGCGGATAAAAACTGGAAGTTCCGATGTCGCCGATCGTCCCTGTATGTCTCCAGGCTCCGTCAATATAGTACTCGGAGCCAAGCGCGTCACAGTTGTCCTCCACTAGCCACAGCTCGTGCTCCCGGCAGAATCCGCGCACCGCTTCAAGGTCAAACGGATTGCCGAGCGTATGCGCGATCATGACCGCCTTCGTCTTCCCGGACAGCGCCTGTTCCAACCGGCTGACATCGATGTTGTACTCCGGGATCGTGACATCCACAAACACCGGAACCGCCCCGTACTGAATGATCGGAGCCACCGTCGTCGGGAAACCGGCGGCCACCGTGATCACCTCGTCTCCGCGGCAGATCCTGCGCTCGCCCAAAAGCGGCGACGTCAACGCCATAAACGCGCAGAGATTCGCGGAAGAACCGGAGTTCACAAGCGAACAATACTTCACATCCAGAAATTCCGCAAGCCCTCTCTCGAACGCATCGGTATATCTGCCGGACGTAAGCCAGAATTCCAGGGAACTGTCCACCAGATTTCGCATCTCTTCCCTGTCGTATACACGGGACGCATAGGGGATGCGATCCCCTTCCCGATACTCCTTTTTCTTATGATATCTGTCACAGTATTCGGACACCAGATCAAGGATCTGATCTCTCGCCTGCTGTTCCGTCATGTTCTCAAACAAAGCGCGTTCCTCCCATCTTAATCAGCCGGTTTCGCCTGTCTCTCGTTTTCCGCGGAAAACATATTGCGCAGATCCATCTCAAATTCCCTGCTTCTTTCCTCATATCCCGCGTTCAGAAGCGCCTGCTGCGACGCTGTATTATGCGGTTTCACCCTTGCGATAAGAGTATCGACCGCAGGATACTCCTCCTGCACCTTCCGGGCAAGAAGACGCAGCATTTCCCTGCCGTACCCCTTGCATCGCTTCACCCTGCATATGCTGTAACCGATTTCCGCCCGGTTCCCGCATATGGTAAGCCGCGCCTGTCCGACCGCCTCCGTGCCCTCCTCAAGAATATACTGGGCAGAATTCTCATCGCTCATCAATCTTTTGTACCACTCCAGATGTTCCCGGTAAGAGATCAGCCGCGTAGAAAAAGAATTGTTCCGAACTTCCGGATCATTTACCCATTCAAACAAAAGATCTGCATCCTGCTCTGTCGCTCTCCTCAGACGAATCGCCATCTCTGCTACCTCTCATTCTCCTCCGCGATCAGCCCGAAAGCAAGCGGCGTGCCCCGCGGAATGTCACATGCCGCGCGTTTCCCCAGAACAGTATCGTAATCGCGCGGAGGCAGCCCTGCCGCCGGCCGTATACTGCATATATTCTCTGTCGTGAGCTCTTCTCCCGCCTTGATATCTTTCACGGCAAACAGACTGCGGCGCAGTTTCACATTTCCATCCTCGCCCGGCGTCGGGCCGTATTGAATCTCCCCGCGGATCGCCACGGCATTTCTCACATCCTGCACCATCCGGGCAAACTCGGGAATCTCCATGCTGAACTCGCTGTCCGGATTCCGGATACTGCGGCTTAAGCATATGTGCTTTTCCACTACACAGGCTCCCAAAGATACCCCTGTCACCGCGCCCAGGCTTCCCATACTGTGATCGGACAGCCCTACCGGAACCCCAAAGCGCCGCTTCATATCCGGGATGTTCGCCAAATGCATATCATTCCAGTTTGCCGGATATTCACTGCAGCACTTCAGTAAAATGATCTGCTCGTTGCCGGCCCGTCTGCAGGCATCCACAGCCTCCTGTATCTCCCCGACGCTTCCCATGCCGCAGGAAATGATCATAGGTTTGCCCTGCCTGGCCGCATATTCGATCAAAGGAATGTCCACCAGCTCAAAGCTGGCGATCTTATACGCCTCGCACCCGATCCCTTCCAGGAAATCCACCGCTGTGCGGTCAAACGGTGTAGAGAGAAAATCCACGCCGCATTTCTCGCACTCCTGCTTGATCCGGGCCTGCCACTCCCAGGGAGTGCCTGCATCCGTGTACAGATCGTACAGCTTATACCCATCCCATAAGCCGCCCTGGATTCTGAAAGGCGCACTGTCACAGTCAATCGTGATCGTATCCGCGGTGTAGGTCTGTATCTTTACACAGTCGGCGCCCGCCTCTGCCGCCTGCCGCACGATCTCAAGCGCGTTCTCAAGCTTTCCCGCATGATTCGCGCTCATCTCTGCGATCACATATACCTCTCCCGAATGGATCCTATCATAAATTCGAAACATGTCTGTGTCCTCATCTTATTCTACTGCCAGATCTTCCACGGAGCTCTGCCGGAATTCCACAATGCCTCCAGCTTATTCTTTTCCTTCTGGCTGTCCATGCATTGCCAGAAGCCGTCATACTTGTAGGCGTTCAATTGCCCCATCGCCGAAAGCTTCATCAGCGGCTCCCGCTCAAAAGTCGTGTCGTCGCCGTCGATCAGGTCAAACACTTCCGGCTCCAGCACCATATAGCCGGCGTTGATCCTCCCCGCGTCGTCGTCCGATTTTTCCCGAAAATCCGTTATGGCGCCCTCCTCGTTGATCTGCAGCACGCCGAACCGCTGCTGGGTATTGACCGCAGTCAGGGTAGCCAGCCGGCCTCTCTGTCTGTGAAATCTCAGCAGATCCGGAATATTGATATCGGATACGCCGTCCCCGTACGTCATCAAAAAGGTCTCATTTCCGACATATTCACGCACCCGTTTTATTCTTCCCCCGGTCATCGTATTTAATCCGGTGTCCACCAGCGTCACCTTCCACGGCTCCGCCACATTGTTATGTACCTGCATGGCTCCGCCCTTTGAAAAGTCAAACGTTACATCGCTGTTGTGAAGGTAATAATCAGAAAACCACTCTTTGATCACATACTGCTTATACCCGCAGCATATGATAAACTCATTGAATCCGTAATAAGAGAACCCTTTCATAATGTGCCAGAGAATCGGTTTCTCCCCGATCTCGATCATCGGTTTCGGCTTCAAATGACTCTCTTCGCTGATGCGGGTGCCAAATCCGCCTGCCAGAATTACTACCTTCATTCCCATGCACCTCACAGTTCCACAACAAAATATCTTTTGATCTTTCTCCCGTATTTTGACCAAAACAGCTGCATACAATTTACCACAGCTATGCACAGCATTGCAAGCAAAACAGACAGGGCGCAGAAGATACCGATCTTTTCCCAGTCGCTGTATGCCGGAAAGTATCTCACCACGATCGGATAACAGCTGAGGTGATTCACATACAAAGCCATGCTGAACGTGGCAAAACGCCGAAACAGCTTCGAGTCAAAGCGGTTCAGCCATCCGGCCAGACTGTCCGCGCCGCTTCCGGTGACCGCAACACAGACTGCCAGAATGAGGATCCAGATAAAGTCCATGGTTCCGTCGCCTCTGCCGAAGCATGATATCAGTACAAAAGCATAGCCGGCCAGCGCCAGCATCGCCAGTATTCTCCTCGCGAGATCCGTAAACGGAATCTCTCTTATTTTGTTCGCGCCCGCATACACGATCACTCCGATGTTCATATCACCCATCGCCCGCAGAACAGAAAACCGGAAGCCTTTGTACCACTCGCTCATCTTATGAATCATACCCCATTTATCCATAAAGTAACCGAACAGCAATATGATGGCAATGGGCGCAATTATGTTGGTGTATAGATCCCTTTTGTATCTCAGCAGCGGATATATGAACAGCATCCCGATCAGCATCGCCGATAAATACCACGAGCCCCCGATCCAGCTGTAGAAGTCAAACCCTGTCTGATGCAGCAGAAGAATCTCCCCGACCGAGTAGAGCAGATTGCGCGCCAGCGCATACAGCGACATCTTTTCGATCACGACCCTGCTGGCGATGGAAAAAACGACCGCAACAATAAAATACGGATATATGATCCTGACCTTCCTGAGCAGAAACGACGTCGTCTCTCTGCCCAGACATACGCATTCCCCGTTCGCCCGCCTGCAGGCGTTCGCCGCCGACTGCGCCATCAGGAAGCCGGAAACAATAAAGAAAAACTCAACGCCAATGTACCCTCCTCGAAAGATAAGGAAATTACCCTCGCCAAAAATGTACACGGTATGATAAAGCATAATCAGGATGGAAAAAATAAATTTCCATAAGTCCAACGCGTTGTTGTGAAAGCTGTTCCGCCCCTTATCCACTCCGTCTTCCTCCTCTGTTTTCCTCACAAAACGGCTATTTTCTGCGCGAGCCGCCTGCAGCCCTCTCCGTCCACGATCCGTCTCATGCTTTGAGACTTCTCTTTCCGCTCGTCTGCATCGTCAAAGTACCGCTCCAGCTGACGAATGATCCGGTCTACCTTTTCGCTCATGCCTTCACGCACATCTCCCACATACGGTATGAGACCCATCCGGGAGACAGTCTCCGCCAGTCTGCGCTGATTGTCCGCCATCGTATACAAAATGGCCGGCACCCCGCACGCGCACAGCTCATATGTGGTCGAGCCGCCCGCGGCTATCGCCACATCACAGCGCTTCATATGTTCCCCCATGTTATTCACATTGCTGAGCAGATGAATGTTCCCGCATCGTCCCCACTTTTCTTCCAGTGACTTTCTGTTTCCGTTAAATTTGCCGACAATGACCGTGTACTCATATGCTTCAAACCATGTCTGTCCGTGAAGCGCCTCCAGAAGCTGTCCCGCGACATTGTACCGGTCTGTTCCCCCGGAGGTGATCAGGATCTCTTTGACCTCGTCCCGCGTTTCTCTGCGCACATGGCGGAATTCTTTTCTCAGCGGAGCATAGCTACACCCAAGCGCAAACGCCGTCCGCTGTCCCGCTCTCTGATAGCGCGATGGATAGTCCAGCTCCTCTGCATAGATATTGTAATTGATCAGCAGGTCCACCGGATAGAGGAACCGGTCCAGATCATCGATATACGCGGTCTTCGCGTAACGGCCGATCGCGCGAAGATAGGCTTCCGTCACATAGTAGGAATCGATCAACAAAAAAGAAATCTGCCTCTCCTGAATGATCCTGACCAGCGAATCAGTTTCCTTTTCCAAATTATCCCATTCGGAGTTTAAGCAGATTATCTCAAATCCATATTTCTCAATGATCGAAGACGATTCCCTATCCGCAGTGATAAAAGTCACTTCTTCGCCCTGGTCCCGCAGTTCCTCCGCGATCGAAAGGCATCTCATGACATGTCCTGTCCCGATGCACTCATTTGCATCTGCACGAATATATTTCATAACCGATACTCCGCCTGCGTCATCTCGCGAAATGCGCGATCACCTTTCGCACCGCATGTATCACGTCTTCCACATCCTGATCCGTCATCGCATAGTAGAGCGGAATCGTAAGGATGCGATCATACAAATATTCCGCGTTGGGACACAGCCCTTTCTCATATCCCATTTCCCGGTAATACGGGAAATAGTAGACCGGAATGTAGTGCACATTGCAGCCGATCCCTTCCGCTGCCAGAGCGTCATAGACTTCTTTTCTGTCCGCCTTCAGATCTTCCGATCTCAGCTGGAGGATATAAAGATGTCTCACCGTGTCGGATTCCGGGATCTCTCTCTGAACGACCAGCTGCGGAATCTCAGAAAACGCTTTATTATATCTGCGGACGATCTCCTTTCTGCGCTCTGCAAACATGTCCAGCTTGTCCAGCTGACTGCAGATCAGCGCCGCCTGCAGATCCGTCATGCGATAATTATATCCCAGACCGATCTGCTGATAATACCAGCCGCCCTCGGAGCTTCCCTGCATCAGTTCTTCCTTTCTGGTGATGCCATGCGAGCGTCCCAGCAACAAGCGCTCGTAATACTCATCGCTGTCCGTGAGCACAGCGCCGCCCTCCCCTCCGGTCACCGTCTTTACCGGATGAAAACTGAAAGTCGTCATATCAGCGATGCTCCCGACATACTTACCCTTGTACTTCGTCCCTATGGAATGCGCGCCGTCTTCGATCAGGCACAGCTTATGGCGTCGGCAGATCTCCCGGATCGGATCCAGCTCGACGGCCTGTCCCGTGTAATCCACCGCCACGACAGCCTTTGTGTTTTCCGTTACTTTTTCTTCTATGGAAGCCGGAGAAATATTGTAAGTATCCGGATCGATATCCGCAAAGACCGGCTGTCCCCCGCAATACAGCGCGCAATTTGCCGACGCCGCGAACGTGATCGGCGTCGTGATCACCTCGTCGCCTTCCGCGATCCCCGCCGCCATACACGCCAGATGCAGCGCCGCGGTGCCGCTGCTTACCACCACCGCGTGCTTTGCCCCCGTCAGCGCGCACAGCCTGTCCTCCAGCTTTTCGATCATCGGTCCGCAGGTGAGGAAATCACTCTTCAGGACATCCACTACCGCCTCGATATCCTTCTCGTCAATATACTGATGTCCGTATGACAGCCTGCTTTTCCGGACCGGTTCTCCGCCGCAAATCGCCAGCTTCTCCATGCTCTTATCCCCCTAATGGTGCTCTTTCAGCCACTGCAGTTCTTTTCTGATCTGCTCCACATCCAGCCACTGCGTATTGGTACCGGAATTGTACTCAAAACCGTCGGCGACCTTCTTCCCGTTTCCGACCTGCGCCTCGTCAAACTTCCACCAGTCAAAATGCGGATAGATGATGTAATGCTTTTCGTACTCATACGTCAGGTAGCTGTCGTCCTTCGTCACCATGACCTCATGCAGCTTTTCGCCCTCGCGGATGCCGATCTCTCTGATCGAGCCGTCCGGCAGCATCGCCTTCGCCAGATCCGTAATATAGAAGGACGGGATCTTTGAAATAAAGGTCTCTCCTCCCTGCGATTCCTCCAGCGCCTTAAACACCAGTTCAACGCCCTGCTCCAGCGTGATCCAGAATCTTGTCATCCGCTTGTCCGTGATCGGGAGCTCCGTGGCGCCGTGCTGGATCAGATCCTCAAATACCGGGATCACAGAACCCCGGCTCCCTGCCACGTTCCCGTAGCGGACTACGGAAAACTTCGTCCCGCTGATCTTGCTGTAAGCGTTTGCGGAGATAAACAGCTTATCCGAGACGAGCTTGGTTCCCCCGTACAGGTTGATCGGGTTCACCGCTTTGTCCGTGGACAGCGCCACTACCTTCTTCACGCCGCGGTCGATCGCCGCGTCGATCACATTCTGCGCGCCATGAATGTTGGTCTTGATCGCTTCAAACGGATTGTACTCGCAGGTAGGCACCTGTTTCATGGCGGCCGCGTGGATCACATAGTCCACATGGTCAAACGCCCGCATCATCCGGTCCTTGTCGCGCACATCGCCGATAAAGAAGCGCACCTTGGACATATCGAGCTTTCCCTGATACTTTGTCTTCATCAGGTGCTGCTTGAACTCATCCCTCGAATAAATGATCACTCTGTGCGGGACATATCTCTCCAATAGCATTTCGAGAAATTTATGTCCGAAACTACCTGTTCCCCCGGTGATCAATATGGTCTTTCCATTCAGCATAAACGTTTTCCTCCAAAACTGTATATATTTTTTATACTGCCTTTTCCAGTGTATCTCGGTCAACAGAATCTTTTATCTTCTCATAATACGCGTACAGCTCGCCGAGCGCGGTCTCCATATCCGTGAGACGCAGAGACGGCATCTCCTCCATCAGACGGGCGTTTGACGCCGAATAGTCCAGATTGCGCTCCTCGCTCAAAAGCCTGATCGGAAGCTGCTTCCCGCTGCACGCGACCACTTTTTGGGCCAGCTCGGTAAGCAGATACTCGCTGCCGCTGCAGACGTTATAGTCGTGACAGCGGGGCGTCCCTTCCAGAAACCACTCGACGATCGCGGGCAGATCTGCTATGTAGAGAAAATCAAAATAGCAGTCTCTCCTCACCGTGAGCGGCAGATCGTAGACCGCCTTACAGCAGAGGTTTGAGAGGAACTTGATATAAAACAACTCATATTTGCCAAAGATACCGAACAGACGCAGATTGTAGATATTGTCGGATCTCCTTGCCAGCTCGTTCATCGTATACTTGGCCAGCCCGTACTCCGTCGCCGGCAGCGTCCTGCCGATCGCTTCTTCTCTCACCATGCGGATATCGTATCTCTTATCATACTCGGCTCCGCTGCCGAAGTACAGGATCTTTTCCACTTCCCCGCTGTTCCGGGCCAGATTAAAAAACATGCGCATGTCGTTATAGTATTCCTGTGTCTCTCCGTGAAACATGGGCACATGGACCGCGGCGTGGATGATATCATCGATCTGATTTTGCCGAATGTACCTGCTCACAGCCGCATCGTCCAGCAGATCCAGCTCCGCGTGGGACGGGGCGAAGATCTCATATCGGTCCGACAGCGCTTCCCTCAGATTTTTCCCGATAAAACCGGATCCTCCGGTCAGTAATATCTTCTTCATACGCTATCCCACTCGGGCATATTCTCCCTCTGCTCCTCTTCCTCTACAAAGGGGTACAGATTCTCCAGTTTGCTCGAAGTAAACGTCCCGTCGGCATTTGCGATCGTGACAGACTTCGGGATCTCGTCAAAATTGATCGACATGAGCACCTCGCACAGGCAAGGCGCATCGTCCGCCATGCATCTGCCGAGAACCTCCTCTATCTGCATATTGTTTTCAATGCGATAATACTGCAGATGATACGTGCGGGCCACAGCCTCCATGCTCGGGAATCTGAGTCCGCTCGCCTCCTGACAGCCGGCAAAATTCGAGTGGAAATTGATCTTCTGCATGGTGTAAATGGAGGCGTAGCCCTCATTCGAAAACACGAAGATCTTGACCGGCAGCCGATAAGTGTCGATCAGCTGCAGCTCCTGTATATTATGTTGAAGGCTTCCGTCCCCCTCCAGAACAAGCGTCCTGTGCTTCCCGCTCGCAATGCAGCAGGCGATCGCGCTTGGAACGCACCAGCCCATGGAACCGAGCCCCATGGAAGTCACAAAGCGCTGTCCCTGCTTCAGCCGGTAGGCCATATGGGATATGCCGCAGGTGCGTCCGGAGGACGAGCCGACAAACACATCATCCCTGCAGGATACCTCTGAGAGCTTCTCCGCAAAGAGAAAACCGTCGGTCTTCCCCTCGTTGTCCATCGGCTGTTTTTCCTTGTTCAGCGGATATTTCTTTTTCATTTTTTCGCAGTACGCCAGCCAGGCCGTCCGGTCCGCCGCACGGTACTCGCCTCTGTATTCCTCCAGCGCGTCTATGAAATCGGCGACATCGGCCCTGATCTTCAGCGTGAAGTCAATGGCAAGCTTGTCCATCTCCCCCTGCTCGATGTCGACTATGACCTTGCGCGCCTTCTCCGCGAAATGCGGTTCGTCGTATATCGTGATGGCAGGATTCAGCCTGGTTCCCAGAATCAGAAGAAAATCACAGTTCTGCAGGACATAATTTGAAAACCGCACCGTAGGCGCCCCGGGGCTTCCCATATACAACTCCTCTTCGTCCCCGAAAACTCCCTTCGCCCGCCAGGTCGCCAACACGGGGATCCGGCATTCCTCCACAAACCGCCTGATCTCCTGCTTTCTGTCCGCGGACACCACTCCGTGTCCGATCAGCACCGCCGGTCTTCTGGCCTCGTTCAGCAGACGGTATACCTCCTTTATCTGCTCCGGAGCGATCTCGTCCTTCTTGTCATATCCTTCCTCGGAAGGGCAAAACGGCCTCAGCTGATCGGTCTCTACCTGAGCGCCCTGAACATCGAGCGGAACATCGATCCACACCGGACCTTTCCGGCCGTGCGTCGCCAGATAAACAGCCTTCTCCAAATGATACCGCACGTCTTCCTTTTTCAAAATGATCTCCGCGTACTTAGTGATCGGCTTTACCATCGGAATGATCGCGATCTCCTGGGCGCCGTAGATCCGCAGGCCCTTGAGCTGGCCCATCTGCTCCGTCTTACACTGCCCGGAAATGAACATGGCGGGAGAGCCGTCTACCCACGCCCCCGCGCAGCCCGTGACCGCGTTTGTCGCGCCCGGTCCGGTCGTCACCATGCAGGCACCCAGATGATTCGTGAACTGCGCATAGCTGTCCGCGCAGATCCCGCTTGCCTGCTCGTTCAGATTGAACACGAGATTTAAACCCTCCTGGCGCTTCACGCTGTCCAAAAGGTGCATCATCCCGCCGCCCGAGATAAGAAACAGGTCGCGAATGCCCTGATCGACCAAAAACTGCGCAATGTAATCCGATACCTTCTGTCTCATTCCCTGTGTCCTCTTTTATTATTTGGAAATCTCCCATAATAATACGCAGTAATCCAAAAAATGTCAACAAATACTCTGTTCAGCGGACCACTTTCACAAAAGCATAGGTGCCCTCCGGCTTTCCGATCCGGCCAAACAGTTCACGCGCGGCTGCCTCGGCCCCATTCGTCGTGACAAACACCGTCTCATCCGGCGCCTGCGCAATATGATCCGGAGACTGGCTTTGCAGGCCCGCCAGCTGCACCGTCCGAAAAGAATCGTACACATGGCAGAGCTTTGCGTTCGGGTATTTCCCGGAGATATACCCGATCAGCCATTCGCTGATCTGCGTCAGTCCCCAGACGGAATACCGGTATGCGCCCGTCGGATCCTTCCAGTTCTCATCCACAAACTGTCTCAGACTGTGGCAGGCGTCATTGATGTATTCGCTTTTTACCCGATCCTCATAGAAATAGCTCAGATCATACAGGGGGGCGTTCCGCTCATACGCCTGTCGCAGACGTGCCACAGTCAGGTCCAGGATTCGTTTCTGATGGTCCTGCGGCATCCGGGCGCCGCTCCAGTCCGCTCCCCGGCGCAGCGTTTCCTCCGTGTAAACCGGCAGGATCTTTTCCAGCCAGGCCATCCGGTAGCTGACCTTCTCCTTCAGAAGGACCACCGGTATGCCGGCCGCCAGACAGGGCACCGCACAGTGCAAAAGCGAGGTGATCACAAGACGGGCGTTATCCTTATACTCCCGGTACTGTGCCAGCGCCGCCGCCTTCGGATCTGAAAGCGGCTCGGAGATCAAATGGCTGCGCAGCTGCGCCCCTTCCCGCAGCCGATCCGGAATCAGCGGCAGCAGTTCGGGACTGACGTCCACCAGATATACCTCCCCTTGCCGAGGCTGACACTCCCGCGGCGGCAGCGTGACTGTGATACAGCCGTGCAGATATGAGCGTATATGATAGTTTCGCAGCGTATTCAGCGCCCACTCATCCCGGCAGCCGATGGGTTCGAACTGCCGGAGGTACGCCACCTCCTCCGGCTCCAGCGTCTGCTTGACCATCGTCAGCCCCAGAAAGACCGGAATGATGTGACGCGAAAAGCGCCCGGAGATCCCGCCCTCACGGTAGTCCACCAGCGGCATGGTCACCGGCAGGATCACGTACTCTCCGTCATAGCGGTCAAGCTCCTGCGTATCCAGGTAAACGATATCCCCCTGCGGGATCCCCATGCGGCGATACACTTCGTCTATGGCGATGATCTGCATCTGATCGCCTAAATTGTTCACGCCCTTTGCGCGGAATCTATAATTCGCGAATTTCATCTGCTACGACCTCTTCTACTTTTATGCGCGCTTTGTTCTCAGTGGTAAAGCCGCGTTTGATCCACTTTTTCAGCGCCCCCGCGTACGCCGCCCGCGGAAGCTTCCGCCCGGACGCGCGGTACTTCTCCAGAATATCCGCGCAGAAATGATCCCTGCGCCCTTTCAGCAGCACAAAGCCCCAGTAATATGCGGGATCGTTCCGAAAAGCATCCACGTCGAACACCCCGCGGAAACCGTCGAGACAGCCCAGCGCCTCCAGCTCCGCCATCGTGCGCGTACATTTGGCGCAGCGGCCGCAATTGCCGTTCTCCTGATCCGCTTTCAGGCAGACCGTCAGGTATTTGCGGACAAACGACACATCTTTCATATACTCCAGTTTCTGCATGCGGCTTGCCTCCATGCCGGAGAGGTAAAACTGCAGGCGCTCGTTCGAGAAGCATTCCGCGCTCAGCCAGTCGTACCCTGCGGCGTCCTCATCAGCAAAATGAATCTCATCGGAAGAATAGCCCGACGAGTAATAGTACACGGAAAACAATTTCTGCAGCCCCAGCACCGCCCCCATAAAGACAAACGGAACGATCGGCGCATGCGCGCCCTTGTAGAGCTCCAGAACGGTATTCGTCTTCACGCACAGATATCCGATGCCCGCATCCCGGGCGATCGCCTCCGCCTTCGCCTCCAGGCTTTTCTCCGCCGGAGAGTCATATCCCCCATAAATACCGGCGTTAAAGAAAATACCGTGAGTCAGGCGGTAACTGCCCGCATCCGGGCAGGCGTACTTCGCGATCGTATAAGAGGAATCCACGCCGCCGGAGATCCCTGTCCCGACCGCATGCCTGCAGGGCAGCGGCGCGCTGTCCGTCTCCGCCTGTATCTTTACCGGACGGTAATAAGATACGTTGCGGCTGAGAATCGGAATGTAATAATTTACCAGCTGATGATACAGCTTCCGCGAGACACTGCTCTCCGCGCAGATCTCCAGGTCCGGATATTCCCGCGCCGCCATCATGGCAAGCGGCAGAAGCGTGATCAAAAACGCATCCGCGCGCTCCGCGCACAGAGCGTCCTCGTACTCCTTATCCACCTCAAAAAACAGATTCCAGCTTTTTCTTCCCAGCGCAACAGCCGAACACAGACGCACTTTGCCTGTTTCCGCGCGCTGAAGCGTGCATTTCCCGATCACTAATCTCATCTGTACAACATCTCTCTTTCACAGGGATCGATATTCCCAATTGTCCGGGGGAACAAGGGTCGAACCAAAGCGATCCCTCTCTCTCTGCCAGCGCTCCCCGTTGTAAACCCTGACTCCGTCTTCCCCCAGATGCATATAGTCCAGGCCCCCCGCCTTGTCATAGAGCGGGATCGACTTTTCGTCTATGCCAAACAGGTTCAGAAACTGCGTGTCCAGAGCCAGCCCGTTGTACCCGGCTCCCACCGCCCCAAGCGGAAGGGGGATCGGGCTGGTAGGACCGTTTCCCATCCCCACCTCGATCGCGTCCGCCACGTAGAAAACTTTCCGGTCCGTCCTTTGCATCAGACTGCCGTCCCGCCCGCAGCAAAGGAAGATCCGATTCAGGTCCAGGATCATACAGCAGATCGTCTCGTTCCCCGCCCAGGCGCCTGCCGCCACCTGCTGCCCTGACAGTTTGCTGTGCAGCCACCCGGCCATATCCCTGTCATTCGCTTCCGCCGCGGCGCCCTCCTGCGGTTCGGCAGCCGTATCAGGGCTGTCCTGCTTCCTCCCGCTGCCCGAAAGCGCGCGCAGCAGACCGGCCGCCGGTCCGCCGATTATCCGCCAGGTGTGCGCAATGACATGTTCCCGCAGGAAATTGTAACAGGCAAGCATGGCGGCGTTTACCGGCCTGACCGCCGGCATCTCGTCTCCGCCCGAATTCGCCGGCCCCATCGTGAAATGGGGCAGATAATTCTTGTCTACATTGATCCCGACCAGGTTCTTCAGACAGCCGGTGAAACCCGCTTTTCGGTGCGTCTTCACCTTCGGCATGGAGATGACCACGTCGGCCTCCAGGATCGTCCTTGATACCCGGTACTCCTGTACCTCGTCGTGATGACAGCGGTTCGTCGCGGCTATGTCGTAGCCTGCGCCGTGCAGCTTCGCGTGTCGGAAGCGCTCCGCGCAGAACAGGCTGCTCGCGCCCAGATTCACGATCTTCCCCGCCTCAGTCTCCGCGTCGGCCTGCTCCCCGGTCCAGATCCCGTTCTCAGACAGGACCTTTACCGCGCGGAAATCCCGCAGTTCCACCGCTACGCCACGCTCGCGCAGCCGCCCGATCATATCCCGGGTGCCGGTGCGCTCCACGATCTCGTCAAAATTCGCCTCCGAAGCGCAGGCGTCCCCCACGATGATCCTGCCGCGCCCCTTCAGCGCCAGCCACGCGTAATCGATCACCGCACGGATCAGCGACGGATGCGTCGTGCAGCAGTTCTGGATCTCCGGCCGTGCCGTGTTCAGGACAAAATTCGGCTTGATCACCACCGTATTGTCCGGCTCGATAAAATCCGAAAACGGATTCCAGTCCGCCGTCCCGAGATGGGCTTTGTCCATCTCCAGATCAATAAGGCAGCTCCGGAACTGCTCGTATACCGGGTTTTCTTCCTCTCCCAAAGCTCCGTTCATTTCCGGATAGCGCGCCGAGGGGTCAAACGGCGCGTGCTTCGGGTAGCACAGCCCCTCACTTCTCCGAATCGCGCTGCATCTGGCCGGCATCTTCCTCTTCCTCCTGATCGAAATTGATTCGTTCCCTCTCCACGACCAACGGGCGGTTCATCAGGCGCTGATTGGCCTTGATGGTGTATTCCCCCAGCAGGCCGATAAAGATCAGCTGGATCCCGCCCATAAAAAACACTCCGATGATGAGCGGCGCAGTCCCGGCCGCAAAGTTGTTCCAGAAGAGCAGCTTCATTACCAGATAGATCAGCCCAATCAGGAAACAGATCCCAGCGATCACAAAGCCTCCGATCGTGGCGTAGCGCGGACCGATGCTGCTGCTGTTGACAAAACGGTTGATCGCAATGCTGAAAAGACTCATAATGCTGTTTTTACTTTTCCCGGATCTGCGCTTCACATGCACATATTCCTGATATTCGATGTCATACCCCAGCGTGGATATGATCTGCATAAAGGAAACCACGGGATCATGGATCGAACGGCACAGGTCCAGAAAGCTCTTGTCATACAGGCCGCTGCCGGTAAAATTCTTTATCACGGTCGCATCGGAAAATTTATTCGATAAGCGGTAAAACAGCTGACGCACCCTCCACATCAGCCCGTTCTCCTGCGCGCTCTTCTTCACAAGGCAGACGATCTTTGCCCCCTTCTCCCACTTCTCCAGCATGGGAGGGATATTGTCCAGCGGCACCTGAAAATCACAGGGGATCGTGATCGTGCAGTCCCCTTCCGTCTGCATAAGCCCGTAATATCCGCTGGTAGCCGGGAAATTCCGCGCGTTCAGGATCACCCGCACCTGCGAATACTGCGCGCACAGTCTGCGCAATTCATCCTGCGTCCCGTCGTTGGAATTGTTATCGATGAACTGAATGCGCAGCTTATACCGGGGCAGCTTCTCCGCGAACAGCTTCAGCAGCTCCTCCGCCATAGGGCGCACGTTGCCCACCTCATTGTAACAGGGAATGGACATGCAAACCGTCTTCTTCATAAGCATTTTCTCCTACTATCTCTCACATGGCAAACGCAAAATTCCTCAGCTGCATGCAAAACTCTCCGGAATCGGTACCCGGGTAATCCGGGCAATCCGTCTCAAATTCAAAATAATTGGCGCCCGGCTGCAGGCTCACAGCCATTGTACAGATCTGACTCTCCTGACTGATCTCAAAGGAAGCCTCCTCATCGTCTCCCGTGACCGCAAAAGAGTACTCCCCCTCCTGTGACGGATTGGTCTCCATCGTAACCGTCCCCTGCTTAGGCTGATCGGAGAAGTTGTAGATCATGAATTTTCCTTCTTCCGCCGCCCAGCGCCATACGTCGTCCGCGTACGCCTCCGGCTCGTACACGCCCTCTTCAAACTCAAACGCGACATAATCCACCGAAATATGGTTTTCTTTGATATAATCCTTCAGGGAAAAATAGAACTTATCTCTCTGGCTGCTCACGATCGGTTTTTTCTTTAACAGCTGCCTCAGCTGCTCCTTCAGCGTCTTGAACGCTTCCTTCTCATAGCCTCTCTTATCGATATAAATGCCCGTATAGCCCATCCGCGCCAGTGTCTGAAGGAATTCTTCCGACATCTCCGTGGTTCCCAGTCTGGCCATGATCCTGCTCCCCGGACGGCCCCTGAAGACTCCGTAGGACCAGCGCAGGGTATCTGAAAACAGGCAGCCTGCCAGATGCGAATAATCTGCCAGCCCCACCACCGGACCATTCTCCGGGAATTCCATAAAGGGCATCTGCCAGATCATCCCTTCCCCGTTTTCCGCGCGGTCGATCTTCTTTATGAAAGCCCTGTCGCTTTCCAGCTTTGTCCTATTTCCCTCTACATCAATGTAAGCTGCCTTTGTATTGTCCAGCACGCCCAGACATACAAGGACGATCATGAGTACGGCAGTGGTCCGCGAAGAGAGTCCCCTCTTCCGAACAAAAGACGTGAGCATTACCCCCAGGCATACGCAGGCAAAAAAGGCGATGAAAATGGAAATCCGATTTCCGCAGCGGATCATAGGAAACGCAAGTCCCTGAAGCAGGATCAGCCCGCCCGAGGAAGCATAGATCAGCGCCGCCAGATTCAGACACGCCAACTCCCTCAGATACGGCTTGTCCTGGCTGTTTCTCTTCCACAGATACAGCAGTAACACGAGAAACGCGATCGCAAAAAATAGTCCAAGCGATGCCATATCATTCTCATTTACGGTATAGCTGCCATTGTACAGATCTTTCAGGGCAGCCAGAAACGGAACACGGTGTCCGGAGATCGGCAGGATCAATTGTGCCAGGCGCAGAGCGTAGATCTCCACGCCGGCCGTGATCCGTATGATGCCCGCCGTATTCGGTCCGTGTGACGCATTGTACAGTACGGTGGGAAGGTATCCCGCTACGACCGTAGCCGTGATCACAAAAATGCTCAGAAAAACATCTCTCAAGCGCTTCAGCTTTTTCTCGTTGATCAGAATATAGACCGCCGCGGCGCAAAAGAAAAAGCAGGAAAAGAAAGCGTAATATATGCCGTTCAGGCCCGTGAGCACCATTGCCAGAAGCCATGCCAGATTACTCCGGTTCAGATAATGCCTGTCCGGGATCAGTATGTTCCGCCGCATCACCTTGACCATATAATAGACCGCAAGCGGTATCGTCGCATAAAACGCCAGCCCGTAATGGCCGATCCCCCGCTGAAAATGAAATGGCGTGCACGCGTATAAGACTGACATGGCGATCGCCACTTTCGGATCCATTTCCAGTTTTCTCAGCACGGCAAGCGTCACGAGGGCGACGATGACATAGCTTGACAGAAAGCTCAGGTTCATGACCGCCACCGCGTTCCCGGAAAACAGGATCAGAATCTTGGCTACCAGCATAGGCAAATAAGAGCACTGCCCCGCATCGTAGCTGACCTGTCCGAAAGGGGCCCCCAGATAGTCAGAGGCAAACGCCCAACCGCCTTCGCGCATCATCTGCTTCACCCCGGCCAGGCCGGAGATGCCGTCTCCGGAATAGGAAAAAGGAATCCTAAAAAAATTCCATTCCCACAAATGATATACAAAAATGACGGAGACAGACACAAGTATAAACGTTATTAAATAATAGCTTATTTCTCGTCTCGTACTGCTTTTCATTACGCCTCTCCCGATGCATTATCATCCTGTTTAATAATATAATTGCCGACCTTTTTTGTCAACTTATACCTGTCCCGTCCGGAGATCCCGCCCGCATTTCCGTCACCCGGAACGCTCCGATGTGTTTCGCGCGGATCACACGGTCGACCGGGCACAGGATCCTAGCCTCAGCCTCCTGCAGATCGGGCGGAAGCTCCCCGGAATCAAAATAGAACGTATAATCCGTTTTGTTCATATCCGCGTACACGATCGCCTGCTGCGCCTGGTTGTCATACTGAGGAGCGTAAAAATCGACGATCATATTCTGAAGCTCCGCTTTGTCGAAGTCGTTGATCAGCTCCAGCTCCACCTTATACACGGTGTTGGCTTTTATCCGAAACACAGCGGAATGATGCTGCCATTCCCCTTTCGCTTTCAGATAAAAATCGCTCTCGTCGATCAGCGTCTCACCCTCCGTCAGATCCCGCAGCTCCGCGAGATTCTTTGCCCGAATATGGAAGTCACGGTCCTCCGGAAAATTGATGTAGTGATATCTGCCGTCCTGTCCGATCGTTTCCACCCTTTCTCTCAAATAATCCAGGCCGCTCTCATCGCCGGTCAGTTCCGTCAGCAGCCTATCCCCCATTCCCGGCTCCGCCATGTAGACCAGCTTCCTGACCTCCTCCGACAGCGGGTCCACGTAATAGACCGGTTCTCTGATTCCGTACGCGCCGTCCGCATGCAGAGTCCTGCAATAAAAAGTGGAGGCGATCGGGTTGTATAAAGCAGGCGCCTTATTCAGGACCCATTTGGAGACAGTGTTAAAATAGTAGGGATCGGTATCTCTGCGGTTGGTATACAGCGTCAATAGAGAGGTCGCCAAAACCAAAAAGTAGGCAACTCTCCTGAGCTTTACGACACGAATCATCTCGTACCCTGACGTGGCCAGAAACATCGGTATGATCGGATAGATCCACACGATATAGCGGGCGCAAAAGATCATGCTGCAGTTAATGTGCATCATCAATGACACGGAAACAATCGTCAGCAGCAAAAAACTTCCATACAGAAGGGCGTCCTTTTTCCCGCGCAAGATCCCCCATACCGCCAAAACACAGAACAGCAGGATGGCCAGAGGCGCAAAGGTCGGAACTCCCAGCGTGAGATCGAAAAGGTACATCAGCGCCCGCCCTGCGAGCCCGTCGAACTGAGACGTCCCCACCGAAAACGCGGCCTCCTGCAGCAGAGCGCCCTGCGCGGCAAACGGCAGCAGACAGGGCACGAAGCAAAGCGCGTACAATACCGTCTCTCGAAAATTCTCCCTGACGAGGCGACCAAAAGAAACGCCCCTCTTTTTCCCAAGGACCCGGAGCATATACGCCGCCACCATGACGATACCTACCGCCATCACCGCAGAGTTTGACATTCCTGCTAGAGACAGGGCAAACGCGCTCGATTTGTATTTTTTATTGCTGTACTGCACAAGCGCGATCGTCAGCATGGAGAATATGAACACTTCATAGTTAATATAATTATAGTAGAAAAACACCGCCGGCGAGAAAAACAGTAAGGCCAGCGCGATCAGGCGCTGCCGCATCGGCCTTTTCAGCTTCGCCAGGACAAAATAAAACGCCAGACACAGCAACAGCGCGTTCGTGATGCTGAACGTCCTTATCTGATTTCGGTGAAACGCGGCCAATAACAGTTTGACCGGTATGCAAAACAGAGGATAGATCGGAAAATAGTATGGCATCCAGGTCTCATCGGTCACCTTGAGCAGCTTAGAGCTCCGGAGGTCTTCATAGCCTTTGATCCCCTTATACAGCTGCTTAAAATCTGACCGCGCCCTCTCGATATCGAACTGGTTCACCAGAATCGAACCGCGATACTGAAGCGATATGACCGGAAGCGCATTGCTGTCGATCTCCGCATAAGCCAGGTCGCATACGACGGCTCTGTAAAGCAAAAAACATGCTATCACACACATGCATACGCCCGTCAGCACTTTTTCTCTCTTCATAGCACGGTTCCCTCTCTCAGTGTTTTCTCCTAGCTTACTATATACATTATACGCTCTTTTCTGTCAACCAAAATGCCAAAAATCGGAACGCGGGCTGCGGCTCCCGGGCGCCGAAATCGCCGCCGGAACGCAAGCGGGGGCAGGACCGAATCCGGCCCTGCCCCCGTTTCTTCTCGTACAATAGGAAATTTCTCCTAACGGAGAAATCCTGAACGAAAAAAGCCCGCCGGAAGCGGGCATGGGTAACAGACG
>CANQRR010000012.1 GCA_947626285.1 uncultured Lachnospiraceae bacterium | reverse complement strand
GAAGCGCCGACGGAAGCACCGACCGAAGAGATAACGGAAGCGCCGACGGAAGCACCGACCGAAGAGATAACGGAAGCACCGACCGAAGAGATAACGGAAGCACCGACCGAAGAGATAACCGAGGCCTCGACGGAGACTTTGGAGGAGACTGAGCTTGAGACAGAGGCCGTGATCACGGCTGCGGAGACGGAGGCTCAGACGGAAGAAGAGACCGAAGCTCTGACAGAGGAAGAGACTGAGCCAGAGACAGAAGCAGCGCTCACGGCTGCGGAGACGGAGGCTCAGACGGAAGAAGAGACGGAAGCACCGACGGAGGAAGAGACTGAGCTTGAGACAGAGGCTGTGATCACGGCTGCGGAGACGGAGGCTCAGACGGAAGAAGAGACGGAAGCTTTGACAGAAGAGGAGACTGAAGCCCAGACAGAAGCCGCTCTGACGGCAGCGGAGATCGTTGTTGCGGAGGCAGAGAGCGAGCTGGTTGAGCTGGTAAGCGAAGCGGAGTCTGATGTGGCGGCTGTCATCACGGCTGCAGAGCTTGCGGAGAAGGAAGAGACCGAAGCCCTGACGGAGGAGGAGACGGAAGCTCCGACCGAAAAGGAGACCGAGGCTCCGACGGAGGAAGAGACGGAAGCTTCGACTGAGAAGGAGACGGAAGTTGAGACTGAAGCTTTGGCGGAGGAAGAGACCGAGGCGCTGACCGAGGGCAGCGACGATGTGACGGCTGCGGAAATGGCGGCTGCCGAGGACGAGAGCGAAGACGTTACTCCGGCTGAGCGTGAGGAAAGCACTCTGGTCGCGTCGGTAGAACAGGGACTGGAAGGCAAGTTCTCTCCGTTCTTCGGCTCAAGCGTGTCTGATATGGACATCGTGGAGACTTTCACGGAATATCTGCTGGTGACGGACCGTGTGGGCAACCCGGTCAACAGCGGTATCGAGGGTGAGACCCGCTCTTACAACGACACGGATTATGAGTACGATAGCGCGGCGGATGTCACCGTTACCGAGAATGAGGACGGCAGCGTTACGTATGAGCTGAAGATGCGCGACGACATCGAGTTTTCCGACGGCACGCCTGCGGACATCGACGATGTGATCTTCGCCATCTATGTCTATCTGGATCCGACCTACGACGGATCCTATACCCTGTATTCGATTCCAATCGAGGGACTGGACGAGTACCGCAACGGCATGGACACCCTGTTCAACCTGATCGCGGCCGCGGGCGAGGACAACACAGATTTCACCTACTGGGACGAAGAGACGCAGACCGCGTTCTGGGCGGATCTGAAGCAAGCGGGCGCGGCGTTCGCGCAGGAGATCGTGGACTACTGTATCGCGGCGGGCATCAACGCGGAGGGCGATTCCGTAGCGGCATGCGCGGCGAACTGGGGATTTGAGCTCGAGGAAGACGCCACGGTGGATGATTTCTTCAACACGATGGTAGAGCAGTACGAGGGCGACTATGTGACGCTGAGCGGCACCGAGACGGCGGGCAGCTCCCTGTTCGACCTGATGGAGGACTATGACGCTTACAGCAAGGGTGTCGAGACGGAGGAGACCGCTCCGAACGTTTCCGGCATCGAGCGCGTGGACGATTATACGCTGCGCATCACCACCACCGAGCTGGACGCGACGGCGATCTATCAGATGGGTCTGCCGATCGTTCCGCTGCATCACTACGGCGACGAGAGCCTGTATGATTATGAGAACAACAAATTCGGATTTGAGAAGGGCGACCTTTCCATCGTG
This sequence comes from uncultured Lachnospiraceae bacterium, assembly GCA_947626285.1. Lineage (GTDB taxonomy): Bacteria > Bacillota > Clostridia > Lachnospirales > Lachnospiraceae > Choladousia. The sequence goes on along the minus strand of CANQRR010000012.1, from coordinate 62,645 downwards.
AGGGCGAAGACCTCCGATCCGCTCGGCTGCGGTCCGTACATTTTCAAAGAATACAAAGACGGCGTGGTCTACATGGATGCGAACCCGAACTACTACAAGGGCGAGCCGAAGATCGCGCACCTGAATTACCTGGAGTCTGCGGAAGGCGACAAGGTGAACGGCATCGTGGCGGGCACGCTCGACATTTCGGATCCGAGCTATTCGGTTGACGTGGCGAAACAGATCGCCGCGGAGAACGGGTTCAGCGAGGACGAGTGGGACAACTTTGAGGGACCGGTGCTCACGACCGAGCTGATCGACTACCTCGGCTACGGTTACATCGGCATCAACCCGAACAACATCAAGGTCGGAGACGATCCGTACTCCGAGGAGTCCAAGGATCTGCGCAAGGCGATCGCTACGATGATCGCGGTGTACCGCGATGAGGCGATCGATTCCTACTATGGATCGACGGCGTCCGTGATCAACTACCCGATCTCCAACACCTCCTGGGCTGCTCCGCAGACCACGGACGATGGGTATCAGATCGCGTACTCCGTTGACGTGGACGGAAATCCGATCTACACGGCGGATATGACGGCGGAAGAGAAGTATGCGGCGGCGCTGGAGGCATCCCTTGGGTTCTTCGAGGCGGCTGGCTATACGGTAGAAGACGGCAAGCTGACTGCGGCTCCGGAGGGCGCGAAGCTCGAGTATGAGTGCGTGATCGGCGCGGGCGGCAGCGGCGACCACCCGAGTTTCCTGCTTCTGAAGAATGTGGCGGAGGCGCTTGAGCCGGTGGGATTCACTCTGACGGTGACGGACTACGCGAACGCGAACGACCTGTACTCCAGCTATCAGAACGGTATTGCGGAGATGTGGTGCGCGGCATGGCAGGCGACGGCGGATCCCGATATGTACCAGCTCTATCACTCGGAGGGTTCGACCAACTACTACCAGATCAAGTCGGATGAGCTGGACGAGCTGATCATGGCGGGACGCGCGTCCACGGATCAGGCATATCGCAAGTCGATCTATCAGGCTGCGATGGAGATCATCATGGACTATGGCGTGGAGATCCCGATCTATCAGAGGAGCGACGCGCTTGTGGTTTCCTCTGAGCGTATGGACGTAGATTCCCTTCCGGGCGACATGACTCCGTACTGGGGATGGGAAGCTGAGAAGGAAAACCTGGAACTCCTTCAGTGACAGGGAAGAAAAGATAATAGGACAAGCGAGGTTCCCCGCCTCTTATGGAGGCGGGGAATATCGTTATTATTTTACGTTTTTCAGATGAGGGAGGTGGGTTTTCTTTGAGAAATTATATCATCAAACGCGTTATATTCTCCATTTTTATTTTATTTTTTGTCACATTGACGATCTATACGCTGATCCGTTGCCTTCCGGCGAGCTATGTGGAGACGATGGCGATGCAGCTCGCCTCCAAACCGGGCGCAAAGCCTTATGAGGAGTGGGTGGCGCAGCTGAACGCGTCTTACGGGCTGGATCAGCCGATCCTCATCGGATATTTCCACTGGCTCTCCGATTTTGCGCACGGCAATTTCGGCGACAGCTGGCGTTTCACCGTCCCGGTGATCCAGAAATTTCGGGAAGTGATCGGCGTGTCCTTTGTGATGGGAGCCATCTCGCTGGTCCTGGAGCTTGTCATCGCGATCCCTCTGGGCGTCGTTGCGGCGACGAAGCAGTATTCCAAGGCGGACTACGCGATCTCGGCAAGCGCCCTGGTCGGCATCTCTCTGCCGACGTTCTTTTTTGCGACGATCCTGAAGCTGATCTTTTCCGTGAAAATGGGCTGGTTCGACACTCATGGAATGGTGGGCAGGAACTTCGCGCAGCTCGACGCGATGGGTAAGTTCCTGGATCAGGCGAATCATCTGGTGCTGCCGATCGCCACGCTGACGATCGTCTCCGTCGGCTCCCTGATGCGCTACACCCGGACGAATATGCTGGAGGTCCTGAACGCGGATTATATCCGCACCGCCAGGGCGAAAGGCTTAAGCGAGGGCAAAGTCATCTACCACCACGCGTTCCGCAACACCCTGATCCCGCTGGTGACGATCGTGGGCGGATCTCTGCCGGGGCTGTTTTCCGGCGCGCTCATCACGGAGACGCTGTTTTCGATTCCGGGCATCGGTTTCACCTCGTATCAGGCGATGACGGCGGGCGACATTCCGTTTACGATGTTTTACCTGAGCTTTATCGCGGTGCTTACGCTGGCGGGCAACCTGATCTCGGATATTCTGTACGCGGTGGTGGACCCGCGCGTGCGCCTGTCGTAGGAAGGAGGGAGAATGATGTCAGAAGAGCAAAAGAATCAGACGGAAGAACAGTACTCCTTGAACGACGACCGCCGTGTGAAGGTGCTCTCGCCGGGCGCGCTTGTGGTGAAACGCTTTTTCCGCAACCGTCTGGCGGTACTGGGTCTGGTCATGTTGATCGTCATGTTCGTCTTCTCCTTCGTTGGAGGGTTCCTGATGCCGTACGGGCAGGCGGAGCAGTTCTACACGGTCACCTACCTGGACAAGGAATATGTGGGCGTCACGCGGAACGACGAGCTCCGCTACGCGGTGGCGGACGGGCAGGAATTTACCACGATCCTGCAGGCGCAGTTCCTGCTGGCGCTGGGCAAGGGCGAGACCGAATATTCCTATAAGAACGAGGATTACAGACTCACGGAGGAAGGACCGGATCTCTATTCCATCAGCAAGGCGGACGGCACGATGCTGGCAATCGCCTACAAGGACATCGTGAACGCGGCGGACGGCATGGAAGAGCCGGCGTTCGCGGTGAAGTACGGCGCGTTAAAGGCGTATGTGAACGGGGAGCGTGATTTCGAGGCGGATGGCGCGGATTACACGGTGGACGAGGCGGGCAACATTGCGCAGGACGGGACCGTGATCGGTTACATCAGCCGTTTCGTGGTGGCGCCGAAGGAGAACGGCATCACGATCACCCGCGATTTCAAGGAAAAGCTCCAGGAGGCTCTGGAGGATGACATCAGCGAGTTTGCCTACACAGACGAGGAGGGCGTGGAGAGCAGCTACAAGGTCTCCTATGACGCCACGGCGAAGGTCTGGTCGGTGCAGCAGAAGACGCCATCCTATGTGTACGATACCTACGGGCAGCCGTCCCTGAAACATCCGCTCGGCACGGATAAGAACGGTATGGATATGCTGGTACGCCTGATGTACGGCGGCAGGGTGTCGCTGGTGATCGGCTTTATCGTCGTGTTCATCGAGACAGTCATCGGGATCATTCTCGGCGGTATTTCCGGCTATTTCGGCAAGTGGGTCGACAACCTGATCATGCGTATCGTCGATATTTTCTACTGTATCCCGTCGATGCCGGTCATCATCATCCTCGGCGCGGCGATGGACAATCTGCGTGTGGATCCGCAGATCCGCATGCTGTACCTGATGCTGATCCTGGGTTTCCTCGGCTGGCCGGGCATCGCGCGTATGGTGCGCGGACAGATCCTGTCCCTGCGTGAGCAGGAATTTATGACGGCGACCGAGGCGTGCGGCATTCGGGTATCCAGGCGTATCTTCAAGCACTTGATCCCGAACGTGATCCCGCAGCTGATCGTCATCTGCACGATGGGGCTCGGCTCTACGATCATCACGGAGGCGACACTGTCGTTTCTTGGGCTCGGTGTGAAATTCCCGTTCGCGTCCTGGGGCAGCATTATCTCGGACGTGAACAATTCCTATGTCATGACAACATTCTGGTTTATCTGGATACCCGCCGGCATCTGCCTGCTGATCGCGGTACTTGGATTCAACTTCGTGGGCGACGGTCTGCGCGACGCGTTTGACCCGAAGATGAAGCGGTAGAAGGGAGGCGGCGTTATGGCGAAGAGAAAAGCGGAAGGATATCTTTCCGGGAAAGAAGCGAGACGGATCTCACGCGAAAACCGCAAGATCACAAATGAACTCGAAAAGAAACGCAAGCGCAAAAAAGTGCCGGAGAGCGAATATCTGACGAAGATGCACGATCCGAACAACGCGGTGGAGTTTGATAACCTGCACACCTATTTCTTCACGGACGCGGGCACGGTCAAGAGCGTGGACGGCGTAAGCTACGAGGTGCCAATCGGCAAAACGGTCGGCGTGGTGGGCGAGTCCGGCTGCGGCAAGTCTGTGACAAGCCTGTCTCTGATGCAGCTTTTGCAGCGGCCGCAGGGCCAGATCGTGGAGGGCGAGATCCGTCTGAACCTGGGAGACAAAGCCGTGGACGTGGCGAAGATGCCCTATGAGGCGGTGCAGCACCTGAGAGGAAATTTTGTATCCATGATCTTTCAGGAGCCGATGACCTCCCTGAATCCGGTGTTCCGCATCGGAGATCAGATCAACGAGGTGATCGAGCTGCACGACGGAGAGGGAAAGAGCAGGGAGGACATGAAGAAGCGCACGATCGAGCTTCTGGAGATGGTCGGCATCGCGAACAGCGAGGGCGTCTATCAGATGTTTCCGCATGAGCTCTCGGGCGGTATGCGCCAGCGCGTCTGCATCGCGATGGCGCTCGCGTGCAATCCGAGGGTGATCATCGCGGACGAACCGACGACGGCGCTGGACGTGACGATACAGGCGCAGGTGCTCGACCTGCTGCGCAGCCTGAAGGACAAGATCAATTCCTCGATCATGTTCATCACGCACGATCTGGGCGTGATCGCGGAGATGGCGGATTACGTGGTAGTCATGTACGCGGGGCGCATCGTGGAGAAGGGCACGGCGGAAGATATTTTCTACCACCCGGCGCACCCGTACACGATTGGGCTGATGGCGTCGAAGCCGGTGGTCGGCAGGCAGGTGGATAAGCTGTATTCTATTCCGGGCAAGGTGCCGAATCCGGTCAACATGCCGGACTACTGCTATTTCAAGGACCGCTGCGAGATGTGCGTGGAGAAGTGCGGCGGCGAGTACCCGTGCGAGGTGAGCATCTCCCCGACGCATAAGGTGTCCTGCTATCGCTATTATGAAATAAAGAATCAGGAAGGAGGGGACGTATCATGAGCAGAAAAAATGGTGCGGCAGGTGAAAAGATCCCTGGGTCCGATCCGAAAGACAGGGCTGAATATACGCCCGTGACTTACGACCCTCAGTATATCCTGATGGTGAATGAATTAAAGAAATATTTCCCGATCAAGGGCGGTATGATGTCTCGCACGGTCGGACAGGTGAAGGCGGTGGACGGCGTCACCTTCAATCTGAAGCGCGGCACGACGATGGGGCTTGTGGGCGAGTCTGGCTGCGGCAAGACGACGACGGGGCGGACGATCCTGCGCTTGTCCGGCGAGAAGACCGGCGGCCAGGTGCTCTTTAACGGCAGGGAAGTGTACGATCTGTCCAACAAGGAGATGCGCTCGATGCGCACGAAAATGCAGATCATCTTCCAGGATCCGTTCTCGAGTCTTTCCCCTCGTCTTCCGGTCGGCGAGATCATCGGCGAGGCGGTGCGCGAGCACAATCTGGTGTCGAAAGCGGAGTTCAATGACTATATTGATAAAGTAATGGACAACTGCGGCCTGCAGCCGTTTCACAAGGAGCGCTACCCGCACGAGTTCTCCGGCGGCCAGAGACAGCGTATCTGTATCGCGCGCGCACTGGCGCTCAACCCGGAGTTCGTGGTCTGCGACGAGCCGGTGTCGGCACTCGACGTCTCGATCCAGGCGCAGATCATCAACCTTTTAAAGGAGCTGCAGGAGCAGTACAAGCTGACCTACCTGTTCATCTCGCACGACCTGTCGGTCGTGGAGCATATCTCCGACACGGTGGGCGTCATGTACCTCGGCAATCTCGTGGAGTACGGAAGGACGGAGGATATTTTCCGGAATCCGTTGCATCCGTACACGAAGGCGCTGTTCTCGGCGATCCCGGTTCCGGATCCGAACGCGAAGATGAACCGTATCGTGCTCGAGGGATCGATCCCGTCCCCAGCAAATCCGCCGACAGGCTGCAAGTTCCACACCCGCTGCGCGAACTGCACGCAGCGCTGTAAGGAGGAGGCTCCGGTGCAGCGCGAGGTGGAGCCGGGACATTACGTGGTCTGCCACCTGTACGACAAGTGAGAGAGCCTGTGGGATGGCAGTGATGAGAGAGAAAAGCCGAACAGTTCGAAGAACGGAGGGTCTGCGAGGCGGCAGTGATGGGGAAAAGAGAGCTGGATTGTCCGAAAGCTGGAGGGCCTGTGAGGTGGCAGTGATGAGGAAAGCAGGAGGGAAAGGGATTTGAGTGTAAAGCTGCATAGAGAGATCGTGGAGGACGACGGACGAACGATCGCGGATATGAGCGCGGTCGAGGGTCCGAACCTGTTCCGGTTCCGAAGACCGGGGTCCGCACAGAACACTTTTTCGAGGCAGGGAGAGTCTAAGGATTTGTTCTCGGAGGATTCGGCCGGTGCGAGGGAGGAGCGTCCTTGGGAGCAGCCGGATCTGCTGACCCCGCAGGAGCGCCGCATGTATGTGCTCGGCGCGCTGAAAGCTGCGCTGCTCATCGCTCTGGCGTTTATCGTGGGGCTCGGTCTGCTGATCCTGTTCCTGCTTCGGATCTGGACGTAAAGGACGGCTGCCCAAATAAAAGTAGAATTCAGAAAAAGCCCGTGCTATAATGTTGTGTAAAACAGCAAGAAGCGCGGGTTTTTGCTGTACAGAAAAGAGCTTTGATCCATTATGTGGCCTGAAAAAATGGGGACTTCTATGAATCCGATCTATGAGGAGCGCGTACAGACGCTCGATTTTGTTGAGATAGCGACGGACATTCTGCGCAACGCCCGGAACGAGTTGTATCTGAATATGCGTTTTCTGGACGTGGCGCTCTCGTCGCTCGCTTTTTTGCCGGACGCACAGATCGCAGGGACGGGGACGGACGGGAGCGTTCTGTACTTTCAGCCGGACGCGCTGGTGACGCTGTTCCGGAAGGGACGGCAGAGTGTGAACCGCCAGTATCTGCACAGCGTCGTGCACTGCCTGTTCTCCCATCTGTGGAACCGAGGGGAGCGCGACGGGGAATACTGGAATCTCGCCTGTGATGTTGCGACGGAGTACGTGATCGACGGACTGTACGTGAAGGCGGTGCATCGGCCGAAGTCTTCGCTGAGGCGGGAATTGTATCGGGTATTGGAAAGTGGAGATGGTTTACAGGCGGCAGAAAAAGGCAGCCGAGCGGTCGTCACCGCCGAGCGTGTTTACCGTTTTTTGTGCCGGATGCACCCGGTGCAGGCGCAACTCGACGCGTGGAAGCGAGAATTTCTCGTGGATGACCACCGATATTGGGATAATGAAGACCAGAAGAAGAGCCCAAATCCGCAGCGACAGAAGTGGGACGATATCCGCGACCGGATGCAGACGGAGCTGGAGACCTTCTCAAAGGAAGCTTCAGGAGATACGAAAAATCTGGAAGAGCAACTCAGCGCCGCGAACCGCAGGCGTTATGATTACCGGGAGTTCCTGCGGAAGTTTTCTGTGCTGAAGGAGGAGATGCAGGTCGATCCGGATTCGTTCGACTATATTTTCTACCATTACGGCATGGAGCTGTACGGGAACATGCCGCTGATCGAGCCGCTGGAGACAAAGGAAGTGCAGAAGGTCGAGGACTTCGTAATCGTCGTGGACACGTCGATGTCGTGCAGGGGAGAGCTGATCCGGCGCTTCCTGGAGGAGACCTACAGCGTGCTGAGCGAGTCGGAGGGCTTTTTCCGCAAGATCCATGTGCATATCCTGCAGTGCGACGACCGGGTGCAGGAGGATGTGCTGGTGACGAGCCGCGAGGAGATGCAGGATTACCTGGAGCATTTCACGGTGCGAGGTTTTGGCGGGACGGACTTCCGCCCGGCGTTCGTGCGGGTGCAGGAGCTGCTGCGGCAGCATTGCTTTACAAAGCTGCGCGGGCTGATCTATTTCACGGACGGATACGGGATATTTCCGGTGAAGAAACCGCCCTATGAGACGGCATTTGTGTTTATGAAAGAAGATTATCGGGACGTGGACGTGCCGCCCTGGGCGATCAAGCTGATCATCGGGGAAGAGGAACTGATGACGCGGGAAGAAATCAGAATGATTTGAGCGGCAGAACAGAAAACAGATTGGAAAATGTCTGGCATCAAACGGCTGTACGGATGAAAGCCGGGCAGGAATGTCTGTCGCTAAAAACTGTACGAATGAAAGCCGGATAGAAATGTCGGGTTGAAAAAGAGTAGGCGGTGGAGAGCAGAGATGAACATTAAGAGAGCGAAACAGGAGATCAAGGATACGATCGAGGCGTATCTTTTGAAGGATGAATACGGGGAATATGTTATCCCGCAGATCCGGCAGCGGCCGGTGCTGCTTTTGGGCGCGCCGGGCATCGGCAAGACGCAGATCATGGAGCAGATCGCGAAGGAGTGCGGGATCGCGCTGGTGGCTTACACGATTACGCACCACACAAGGCAGAGCGCGATCGGATTGCCTTTCGTCTCGAAACAGAGCTTCGGCGGGCGGGAGTACACGGTGACCGAGTACACGATGAGCGAGATCGTGGCGTCGCTCTATGAGAAGATGGAGAAAACCGGGCTCTCGGAGGGCATTCTGTTTATCGACGAGATCAACTGCGTGTCGGAGACGCTCGCCCCGGCGATGCTGCAGTTTCTGCAGTGTAAGACCTTCGGGAGCCATGCGATCCCGCAGGGCTGGATCATCGTGGCGGCGGGCAATCCGCCGGAGTACAACAAGTCGGTGCGCGAGTTCGACGTCGTGACGATGGATCGCGTCAAGAAGATCGAGGTGGAGCCGGATTTCGCGGTCTGGAAGGAGTACGCGCAGCTGCAGCAACTCCATCCGGCAGTGATCTCCTACCTGAACACGCGGACGGCGCATTTCTACAAGATGGAGACGACGGTGGACGGCAGGAAATTCGCTACGCCGCGCGGCTGGGAGGATCTCTCGCAGATGCTCACGGTCTACGATGAACTTGGCAAGGAGATGGACCGCGAGGTGGTCGTGCAGTACATCCAGCACGAGACGATCGCGAAGGATTTCGCGAATTATCTGGAGCTGTACCGCAAATATCAGATGGACTATCAGCTCGAGGAAGTGCTGGAGGGACGAATCGATCCGGTTCTGATCAAAAAGGCCGGACATGCGCCGTTTGACGAGAGGCTGAGTGTGGTCGGGCTTTTGCTCGGGCGTTGCCGGAACCGTTTCGCGGAACTGATGCGTGCGGGGCAGGCGACGGAGCTGCTGTATGAAGAATTGAAGAAACTGAAACCACAGCTGCTTGCCGGAGAAGGAGACAGTGAGTTGACAGGAGTGAACCTGCAGGCAGACGATGGAGAGCCAACAGGTCTTGCGGACGGAAGAATGTACACCGAAACGATAGATGTTGCGGAACCTTTTGACGCAGACGGGGTTCTAAGTGCCGCGCTTGCCAAGTTCCAGGCGGAGACCGAGCGAAGAAAGACGGCGGAGCTCCTGACAAGGCAGGAGGAGCAGACGCGTCGCCGGGTGACGGAGCTGTTGGAGCAGTATCAGCGGAAACTGCGAAAGGAGGACGTACAGGACGGCGAGACGGCGTTTTCCAGCATTCGGGAATGGTTCGATGGGGAGCAGGACACGCTGGAACAGGAGCTAGCCGATGCCGGGGCAATGTTGGAGCACGTGTTTGATTTTCTGGAGGCAGCGTTTTCCGCGGGGCAGGAGATGGTCATCTTCGTCACGGAGCTGAACCGAGATCCTTACAGCGTGCGTTTCCTGCAGGAGTACGAGTGCGAGCGTTATTACCGCTACAACAGGGAACTTTTGTTTGAGGAGAGCGGGAGGGCGATCGAGGCGAGGCTGCAGGCTTTGGGAAAGTAAAGGCGCAGATCATTCTTATATCGTGACGACAAACAAAAGAAATACCCGGAAAGGCGTTGTACCGTCCTTCCCGGGTATTTGTCTGTCCTGCGCTCTGCGGCGCAAGACGCATATTTTTTGAATCGCGGGGCCTATTTGATGACCTTGATCCAGCCCTTCGGCGCCTCGATGCGTCCCATCTGGATGCCGGTCAGCGTGTCGTAGAGTTTCTTCGTGGTCGGACCCATCTCGGTCATTCCGCTCGGCAGGCAGATCTCCTTGCCGTGGTCGACGATCTTTCCGACCGGGGAGATGACGGCCGCGGTGCCGCACAGGCCGCACTCCGCGAAGTCCTTGACCTCGTCGAAGAATACCTCGCGCTCCTCGACCTCGAGCCCCAGATATTCCTTCGCCACGACGAGCAGGGAACGGCGGGTGATGGACGGCAGGATGCTGTTCGACTTTGGCGTCACGACCTTGTTGTCCTTCGTCACGAAGAGGAAGTTCGCGCCGCCGGTCTCCTCGACCTTCGTGCGGGTGGCTGCGTCGAGGTACATGTTCTCATCGTAACCCTGACGGTGCGCATCCATGATTGCGTAGAGGCTCATCGCGTAGTTCAGGCCTGCCTTGATGTGGCCGGTGCCATGCGGCGCCGCGCGGTCGTAGTCGCAGACGCGGATAGTCAGCGGCTTCACGCCGCCCTTGAAGTACGGGCCGACCGGAGTCGTGAACACGCGGAACTGGTATTCGCTGGACGGCTTTACGCCGATGACGGCGTCGCTGCCGAACATGTACGGACGAACATAGAGTGTGGCGCCGGAGCCGTAGGGCGGCACGTACGCTTCGTTGGCCGCGACCGTCTGAACGACCGCGTCCACAAATTTGTCCTGCGGGTAGACCGGCATCTCCAGGCGCTTGCAGGAGTTCTCCATGCGCTCCGCGTTGAGATCCGGGCGGAAGGTCACGATGTGTCCGTCCTCGGTCGTGTAGGCCTTCATGCCCTCGAAGCAGGTCTGCGCGTACTGGAGCACGCCCGCGCACTCAGTGATCGTCACGGTCGCGTCGGAGATGAGGCCGCCCTCGTCCCACGCCCCGTCTTTATAGTTTGCGACAAATCTCTTGTCGGTCTGTACATAGCCGAAACCGAGGTTTGCCCAGTCGATGTTTTTCTTTTCCATTGCAGATTCCTCCTCTTTGATTGGTATATGGAGTATCGCGACAACCAGAGAAACAGCTTTTGTGACGCCGCGATCAAAATGATTATCTGTAGTTTACGCCTGCTTTTTCACTGTGTCAAGTTAAATCATTGCTGTGCGGTTTTCTTGACAATCATTTTGGCCGACCATATAATGATAACGAAATCTGAGACAGAGTATGGATCTATCCGATCAGTCGATGATGAATCGGTTTGTCTGGATGAAACGAACGGGAGTGCAGAAAGATGCAGTGGGAAGAATTTGAAGAGAAAAAACCGGAGCCAAAGAGCGGCAATACCTTTGACGCGATTTACGACGTCGTGCGGCAGATCCCGCGCGGGAACGTGGCGACCTACGGGCAGATCGCGGGGCTTGTCGGAAACCGCAGGCTCTCGCGCGTCGTCGGTTACGCGCTGCACGTCAACCCGGATCCGGCGCATATTCCCTGTCACCGCGTGGTGAACCGGTTCGGCGAGGTGTCGCGCGCGTTTGCGTTCGGTGGGGAGAACCGGCAGATCACGCTTTTGGAGGCCGAGGGCGTGGAGTTCAAGGACGGACATGTCGACATGGAGCGGTTCCAGTGGAAGAAGTTTCGATTCTGAGGAGGCGGTATTTTTGGAGCATGATTTTTCACAGGGCAGCGTGAGCAGACACATCATGATGCAGGCGGTGCCGCTGATGATCGCGCAGATCCTGCAGCTTCTCTACAATATCGTGGATCGGATCTACATCGGCCATCTGCCCGGATCGGACGGCCTCGCGCTGACTGGGATCGGCCTTGTCTTCCCAATCGTGTCGCTGATCAACGCGTTTACGAACCTCTATGGAATGGGCGGCGCGCCGCTGTGCTCAATCGCGAGGGGCGCCGGGAAGACGGAGCAGGCGGAGAAGATCATGGGGAACTCGGCGACGCTTCTGTTCTTCACATCGTTCATGATCATGGCGCTGTGCTATGTGTTGAAGCGGCCGGTCCTGTACATGCTGGGCGCGAGCGACGCCACCTATCCCTACGCGAATACTTATCTGATGATCTACCTGCTCGGCACGGTGTTTTTCATGCTGGGAAACGGGATGAACAACTTTATCACGTCTCAGGGTTTTCCGCGGATCGCGATGGGGACGACGCTTCTGGGCGCGCTGATCAATCTGATCCTCGACCCGATCCTGATCTTCGGCTTCGGCATGGGAATCGAGGGCGCGGCGATCGCGACGGTGGCGGCGCAGATCATCTCCGCGATCTGGGTTTTGCGATTTTTGATGGGGAAAAAGGCGATACTGAAGCTGAGAAAGGAATACTTCCGCCTGGAGTGGCCTCTGGTGCGAGACATTACGACGCTCGGCACGGCCGGTTTCATCATGCAGGCGACGAACTGTGTCTCGCAGATCGCGTGCAACGCGATGCTGAGTATTTACGGCGGAGATCTGTACATCGGGATCATGACGGTGCTGAACTCGATCCGTGAGATCCTGAGCATGCCGGTCATGGGGATCACGCAGGGCTCGCAGCCGGTGCTCGGCTTCAACTACGGGGCGAGACAGTATGAACGGATACGAAAGGGCATCCGTTTTATGTCCGCGACAGGCGCGCTGTACACGGTCGCCGCGTGGGGCTTGCTGGTGCTGTTTCCGAAGCCGTTTCTGTCCCTGTTTACCAACAACGCAGAGATGATCGAGGCGGGCGTGCGCTCCGTGCATCTGTATTTCGCGGGCTTTGTCTTCATGCTGTTTCAGTTCTCCGGACAGTCTGTGTTCACGGCGCTTGGGAAATCGAAGCAGGCGATTTTCTTTTCACTGTTCCGCAAGGTGGTCATTGTATTGCCTCTGACGGTCTTACTCCCGCGCTTGATGACAGACAGCGTGGCGGGCATTTTTCTGGCTGAGCCGATCTCGAACGTGGTCGGCGGCGTCGCGTGCTTCACGACGATGTATTTCACGGTGTACCGGAAATTGGGAAAAATAGTGGAAAAGCAGTAGGAATCAAAAGGGAAAGTTTTGAGAAAAAGCAGCGGAAACCGAACGGAAAAAACCGGCGGAATAAGCTGGCGGCGACATAGAAAGGGAATTTAGAGGTCGAAAAAGGCAGGGGCATCGACACCCTGCCTTTACGTTTTTTAAAATAATCTGCGCAAAATCAACTTAAGATCGCGCCGAACGCGCCAAAGAGTCCCGCGCTTGCCGCGCCCATGATCAGTCCAGCGAGCAGCACGCCGAGCATGACCGCGATCACGCTGGACTTGAAATCCATGTTCAGGATGCTGGCCGCGAGCGTGCCGGTCCACGCGCCGGTGCCCGGAAGCGGGATGCCGACGAAGAGCAGGAGCGCGACAAAGAGGCCGCGCCCGGCGCTCGCCTGGAGCTTTTGTCCTCCCTTTTCGCCCTTCTCAAGGCAGAACGTGAAGAGCTTGCCGATGACCGGTTTGTCCTTGCCCCAGTTCAACACGGTGCGGGCAAAGAGATAGATGAACGGTACCGGGATCATGTTCCCCAGGATCGCGATAACGTAAGTCTGTATCAAGGGCAGTCCGCGCAGTATGCCGACAGGGATCGCTCCACGCAGCTCGATGAGCGGCACCATAGAGATAAAGAATACCAGCAGATAATTCAGCATAAGTAAGCTCCTTTCCTCCAGCGAATCATGTGCGGATCCGCATACGCTGTCTATTATACATGAAGTCTATGCGCTGGGGCAAGCAGAAAATTCAAAGGTTCGTACGTCTTGCATTTATTGCGCAAAATCGGAATTACAAATAGCTGCTGAAAAATAAAATCGCAAAATTGTCTTAAGATTGTTGCAATTTACTTGCAGTATCCCCTGGATTGTGATAGAATTATGACGATTCATTACAAAGGAAAGCGCCGTACCGGCAGGGAGTGCAAGATGAATAATACAAAATATGATGCATTGAAACTGGAGAACCAGCTTTGTTTCCCGCTTTATGCGTGTTCCAGGGAGATCATTAAGCAGTACAAGCCGTTTCTGGATGAGCTGGATCTGACCTATACGCAGTACATCACGATGATGGTTTTGTGGGAAAAGAAAACGTTGACGTCCAAGGAGCTCGGCAACGCTCTGTTCCTGGATTCCGGCACCCTGACGCCGCTTCTCAAGAAGATGGAGGCGAAGGGACTTTTGAGCCGCAGACGCTCAGAGGAGGACGAGAGAAATCTGGTCGTATCGATCACGGAAGCCGGAGAACGGCTCAGGGACAAAGCAGTCGAAGTGCCGGAAAAGATTGTTCGCTGCGTCGATCTTGAAAGGGAGGATGCTGAGGCGTTGTATCACATTCTCTATAAGATCCTCAGGAACGACGTTGCCGCGCAGAACGATTCAGCAAAATTTTAAAATTTTGTGTGGCAAAATTGCAGGAGTTATTCTATAATAGTCCCGTTGGACAAATTCCCGGGGCGGATTCCGGGAGTAGTCAGAGGATGATACAACAGCCGGGAGGACGATCATGTTAGAACAGATTGCAATTTTTGCCGAGAATCAGAAAGGCGCGATGCACAGGATCACAAATATTTTAGCTGAGAACGATATCAATATACTTGGGTCTGTCACGAACGACAGCGCGGAGTACGGCATTATCCGCATGCTGGTGAGCGATCCGAAGAAAACGATGGGTGTGCTTACGGATGCCGGATACATCTGCAAGCTGACGGATGTGCTGGGTGTGGAGTGCGAGGATCGGGTCGGCGCGCTGAACCGTTTGCTGGAGGCGCTCGACGAGAGCAACATCAGCGTGGATTACCTCTATCTTTCGTTTGACCGTGAAAAGGCGAGCCCGATCATGGTGCTTCACGTCGAGGATCCGACGGAAGTGGAGGATTGCCTGAGCGCCAAAGGGTTTACCGTATTATAAGCAAAAAAGAGGCTGCCGACAGCCTCTTTTTTAGCGCTTCAAACTGTGTAAAGATCAGAAATAAGGATGCTTTTTCGCGGCCGGTTCCGGTCCGCAGTAAAGTCCATACGCGTCGCAGATCCAATAGGTTTTGCCGAGCTTTACCCGTGCCCACTGATGTGAATACTTGTTTTCGTTGATATGCTCATATTTAAAGCCGAGCATGTTCAGACACAGCCCGGTCGCCCTTGCACATCCGGCGCAGGAAGCGCTTTTCAGGACAAGATATCCGTACGGATCGTTATAGTGGGAGGCGGACATCGAGTAAGACATACTGCTGTCAAAGAGCTCGCGGAGTCCGACTGCGATGCCGAGCAGCTGGTCTTCCTTACTCTTGCCTAAAAGCGGTTTCACGATCTTTGACGCGGCCTTGTAGGCTTTCTTGAACTGAGCGTCTGTCATGTACTTCCGAAAATAGGAATATCTGTCGAGCTCCTTGATCGGGACAAGCGCCGAAGCGCTTTCCTTTTTTGCTTTCTCCGTGGATCCGCAGAGCTGACATTTGCCATTTACAAAACTGTGCTTTTTGACCGTGACGACGCACGCCAGCTTTTTCTGACCGGTTTTTGCCGTAACAGTAGTTTTTCCGGATTTTTTCGCGGTTATCTTGCCTTTGCTGCTGACACTGGCGACAGACGGATCGCCGGATTCCCATGTAACCTTTCCGGATGCGCCCTTCACTTGAAGCTTCAGCGACTTGCCAATGCAGATCGTTTTTTTGCTCGTATTCAGACGTACCTTATCCGCGGCCCGGGCAGGGGTTCCGAACGCGAGAACCAGTGTAAACATGAGAAGCAGCAGGACAGATAATTGTCTGCGATTGCGTGAAGCGATAGGTTGCATAATCGTTCCTCCTTTAGAAAAATCTCTGTAAAAAGTATAGCATGCGGATGCGTAGAGTTCAATAGAAGAACAGGTACTTGTTGTTGAAAACTTTTGCCCCTGTTGCCATTCATACCGATCCCATCCCCCGCATACACTGTAAAAACGGTGTCTTCGGGGGATTTTTCCTTGAAAGATTATATAGAAGAGCGGGTGCTCGACATAGCGGGTTACATTATCGAGAGCAATTCGACCGTGCGGGAGACGGCGAAACGGTTTGGGGTCAGCAAGAGTACGGTGCACAAGGACGTTTCGGAGCGTCTGACACAGATCAATCCGGCGTTGGCGCAGGAGGTGCGCAAGGTGCTGGATGTGAACAAGGCGGAACGCCATATCCGTGGCGGGCAGGCGACGCGTGAAAAATATCTGCACCACGACGCAGCGGTTTAAGGATGAAAAAAAGGGTACTTTGCGCCGCCGGCTGAAGAAGCGCTGCACCCTGTCTGGGTTGCGGCAGATGTGTATGCCCCGTGCTGTGTCGAAAGAAAGCGACAGCCCGGATTTGACAAAACGTCACTTATAGGGTATAGTGGATATACTTGGAAACAAGTGATACACAATAAGCACTATAAAGGGGTGAGCGTTATCAACAGCAGATCGATCAGGCGGCTGGCGATCACATTTCTGTTCTGCTTTCTTTGTTTTGCGGGTGCGGCGCATCCGGCGAAAGCGGCCGTGAACGTAGTCCAATCGGCGAAGACGGTTACAGGAGGAGAATGGAAGACCACCGCGAAAGGCAAGAGATACCGCTACGCAAACGGAACATATGCGAAAAAAGCATGGCGGAAGATCGGCGGCAGCATTTATCGTTTCAACACGGGCGGATATGTTCTGACCGGTTGGATCAAATATAAAGGCAAAATGTATTATGCCGCGTCCAACGGGAAGCTGCAGATTGGCAAATGGGTAAAGAGCGGCGGAAAGAAATATTACGTCGACAAGACGGGCGCGCGCCTGCAGAATGTCTGGATCAAGTACAACGGAAAATTTTATTATCTGGGCAGCACGGGCGCGGTGGAACAGACCAGCAGCAAAAAGACAAGCAAAACGTTCAACGGCAGCTATATTTTTGTCGGGGATTCCAGGACCGTAGGCATGCAGATGGCCGCTTCACCTGCGGACACCAAGTACATTGCAAAGGTAAACATGGGATATTCCTGGCTGGAGTCGACGGCAGGCCCAGAGCTTCAGAGCTATCTGAACGGGAACCCGAATGTGAGCGTAGTGCTTGCGTTTGGTGTGAACGATCTCGGGAACGTCCAGAAGTACATTTCCTATTACAAGAAACTGATCAGTATGTACCCGAATACGCGCTTCTATGTGGAATCGGTCAATCCGGTCGATGAGCAGGTCGAGGCTCAGCACGGATACACGGTTACGAACAAGCAGATCATCGCCTTCAATAAGAAGCTGCGCGCCGGGGTCGGGAAGAGCAGATTCCTGAATACGTACAACTATCTGGCGAAGAAAGGATTTCAGACGTCCGACGGCGTACATTATACGATCGAAGAGTACAGCGGATTATACAGTTACATCATAAGTCTGATCAAGTGACAGAACGCTGAATACATAATAAGAGGGCGTTCCCCGGGTCGAAGAAAAACCTGAGGAACGCCCTCTTTCTGCATGAAAGATCATTCCTTAAATTCGAACAGCCTGCTGATTGGAACCTCCAGGATATCTGCGATGTCAAAAAGCTTTTCCAGTGAGATCGAGGTCGGCATATTAGGCGCTTCGAGATTGCTGATATGCGTCCGGCTCAGATTCACGCCTTCTGCAAGCTGCATCTGGGTCAGACCGCGAAGCTTTCGATAATATGCAATGGTAAGCCCGAGCTGTCGATATTGGTCCTCACGTCTGCTTGTCATTTCGTCTCCTCCTTTAATACTACTAGTTTAGTATTTCCAGAAGAAAAACGAAACAAAACGTGTCATTGCATTTGCAATGGAAAACATTGCCTGTAAAAAATACAGATGATATAATAGCAAGGCAGAACAGGCAAACGCAATGTAGAAAAGTGTAGACCGTATAAAATCATTCGGTCTGAAGATACTTTTTGAAACGGATGAAGTCAAGGACTTCTCTCTGCCCGCTCTTCGACAGGGAGGAGAATTCGTCAAACAGCTTATCCTTCAGGATGGCCTTTGACGATCTGGCTTGGACGGCCTTTGCCCCGAGCACGAGATAATCGACCGATACCTGATAGAGATTCGCAAGGGCGACGATGATCTCGAGTGGAGGAGTGCGGCATGCGTTTTCGTAATTGCAGTAAGTCTGTCTTTGGATATTCAGTTTGTTGCTCACGTCCGCCTGTGTGAACCCGGCCTTTTTCCTGAGCGTGCGGATGGTAGAAGAAAAAACAGTCTGTTTCATTGTACGATCCCTCCATAGATTTGATTCATTATAGCAATTTCCGACAGGAAATTCCTCATATGCAACAATATGAATACTCCGACCAGTTAAATGCAACAAAATGTTACAAAATTAAAGAGGACAATCGGGGTGATTCGATGGATTTCCTGGAATACGGGTTGAAGCATGCAAAGAGCACGTCAAAATTGCAACGTATGGTGGCAAGATGTCTGCTTAAAATAGAAATATGGAAGGCGGATCGCTATGAGGCCCGCCTGAACAAAAAGCAGATTCCGATCCCGGAGGATCCGGATGGGACAGATGACCTGCTGCAGGCGATCTGGAAGCAGATCGGGACACAGGGATTGAAAACGGGGGCTGACAGGGAACAAAAGCAGGAGCGGGCTCAGAGCTGAGGGTAGGATGCAGGGTCAAAACGCTCCAGAGTGCTGAGCACAGAATTGTGATATGCCCCCGAATAAGTGACATCCTCGCCGAACCAATCCGGCGCGGTGAAGCTGTTCGCGGTCTGCTCATCCGGGAATTCCACTTCCACGAGGCGCAGCCCGGTGAATTTTCCTTCAAAGATATCGAGTTCCGCTTTCAGATCGGAAGCAAGCGGGATGACGTATCTTTTTTTTGTGATGACGTTTCCATCCGCCTTGCCCAGAAGATGGAGATATCCCGTCTGCGTGAGCGGAAGATTGTATTCTTCGCGCGCCATCATCCCCTGTCCCTTGTAGGTCAGGATGAAGCGATCGTCCTGTCTGCGCACGCGGACGACCGGATTCGTGCACAGATATGCCTGTTCAATCTGGTGGCACGGATATCCGTCCAGAGCGTCGGGCAGGCGGCAGATCAGAAATTTGCGTTCGATTTCCATGATGTAGTTCCTCCTTTCGAATAAAATCATATCACAATCCGGAGAAGTGTGAAAGAGGAAAAGATATTGATTTTCGGGGAAGTCTCTGGTAAACTGTAGGCGATTGAGAGTATCCTTTGAAAGGGAGGAAGAAATATGGGCAAGGCATTGGTTTTTCTGGCGAACGGATTTGAGGAGATCGAGGGGCTGACCGTGGTGGATCTTCTTCGCCGGGCGGGGATAGAGACACAGATGGTAGCAGTCAGCGGGTCGATCGAGGTACAGGGCAGTCACGGGATCACGGTTCACGCGGACGTTCTGTTTGAGGATATGGACGACTCCGGGGCGGAGCTGTACGTACTGCCGGGAGGCATGCCGGGGACGAAGCGGCTTGCGGCGAATGAGACGCTGGGGAAGCTGCTTCAGGAGGCGGCTGCATCCTCCGGGAAGAAGGTGGCGGCGATCTGCGCGGCGCCGAGCGTGCTTGGCGGGCTGGGGATATTAAAAGGCAGGCGCGCCGCGTGCTATCCGGGCTTCGAGGATCAGCTGATCGGGGCGGAGGTATCCATGGACCCGGTCGTGGTGTCCGGGAACGTCATTACGAGCCGCGGCATGGGGACGGCCATCCCGTTCGGACTGGAGCTGGTCGCGCAGATGAAAGACCGTGCGTCGGCGGACGCGCTGTCCGAGAAGATCGTTTTTACAGGAAACAAATAAAATACTAGCCTTTTCAGGCGTACTGTGCTATACTAATTTAATCGCTGTGAACGAGAAGAACGAAAAAGAAGGTTCCAGAGCAAACAGAATTGAAGGAGGAGTTCAGTACCATGAGTGTACAGGTAGAGAAGCTGGAAAAGAACATGGCAAAGCTTACGATTGAGGTTTCCGCGGAGGAATTTGACGCCGCAATGGACAAAGCGTATCAGAAGAATAAAGGAAAGATCACGCTCCCGGGTTTTCGGAGGGGCAAAGCTCCGCGCAAGATGATCGAGAAAATGTACGGCGCGGGTATTTTCTATGAGGATGCGGCGAACGAGCTGATTCCGGGGGCCTATTCGAAGGCAGCGGACGAGTGCGGGGAGGAGATCGTCTCCCAGCCGCAGATCGATGTGGTGCAGATCGAGGAAGGTAAGCCGTTCATCTTCACGGCTGAGGTCGCGCTGAAGCCGGCGGTCACGCTTGGCGAGTACAAGGGCCTTGAGGTGGAGAAGACGGAAGTGTCCGTCTCCGAGGAGGAAGTGGACAAAGAGATCGAGAGGGAGAGAGAGAATAATTCCCGCATGATCGACATCGACGACCGCGCGGTGCAGGACGGCGATATGATCAAGCTTGATTTTGAGGGATTCGTGGACGGAGAGGCGTTCGCGGGCGGCAAGGGCGAGGACTACCCGTTGACGATCGGTTCGGGCAGCTTCATTCCGGGCTTCGAGGAGCAGCTGGTCGGAGCGAAGATCGGCGAGGACGTCGAGGTCAACGTGACGTTCCCGGAGAATTACCAGGCGGAAGAGCTGCAGGGCAAGCCGGCGGTGTTCAAGTGCAAAGTCAAGGAGATCCGTGTGAAGGAGCTTCCGGAGCTGGACGACGAGTTCGCGCAGGATGTCTCTGAGTTTGACACGCTTGCCGAGTACAAGGACGACATCCGCGCGAAGCTTCTGGAGAAGAAGACGCAGGATGCGAAGAATGAGAAGCAGAACAAGGTCGTCGAGAAGGCCGTTGCGAACGCTTCGATGGAGATTCCGGACGCCATGGTCGACGAGCAGGTGCGCCGGATGGCGGACGATTTCACGAGAAGGATCGAGTCCCAAGGACTTTCTGTGCAGCAGTATATGCAGTTCTCCGGACAGACGCCGGAGCAGATGCTGGATCAGATGAAGCCGGAGGCAGTCAAGCGCATCCAGAACAGCCTTGTGCTTGAGGCGATCGCGAAGGCGGAGGGCATCGAGATCAGCGACGAACGTCTGGACGAGGAGATCGCGAAGATGGCGGAGTCCTACAAGATGGAGACCGACAAGCTGAAAGAGATCATGGGGGACTATGAGAAAGAGCAGATGAAGAACGATCTGG
This sequence comes from uncultured Lachnospiraceae bacterium, assembly GCA_947626285.1. Classification (GTDB taxonomy): domain Bacteria; phylum Bacillota; class Clostridia; order Lachnospirales; family Lachnospiraceae; genus Choladousia. The sequence goes on along the minus strand of CANQRR010000012.1, from coordinate 41,585 downwards.
CGATTCAGGCGGCAGTTGATCTGGTCACAGACGCGGCGAAGGAAGTATAACGAACAGTTTTGCAGGGGAGGCGAATGACATGAGTTTAGTGCCAATGGTCATTGAGCAGACAGGCAGAGGAGAGCGGTCTTACGACATCTATTCGAGACTGCTGAAGGACCGTATCGTATTTCTTGGGGAGGAAGTGACGGATGTCAGCGCGAATCTGGTGGTTGCGCAGCTGTTGTTCCTGGAATCCGAGGATCCGAACAAGGATATTCAACTCTACATCAACAGCCCGGGCGGTTCCGTTACCGCCGGTATGGCGATCTACGACACGATGCATTATGTGAAATGCGATGTGTCTACGATCTGCATGGGCATGGCGGCGAGCATGGGCGCGTTTCTGCTTGCGGGCGGCGCAAAGGGCAAGCGTTTTGCGCTTCCGAACGCGGAGGTGATGATCCACCAGCCGTCCGGCGGCGCGCAGGGACAGGCGACCGACATCAAGATCGTCGCCGACCAGATTCTCCGGACCAAGAAGAAATTGAATGAGATGTTGGCGGAAAACACCGGACAGCCGCTTGAGGTGATCGCGGCGGACACGGAGAGAGACCGCTGGATGACGGCGGAGGAAGCGAAAGCGTATGGGCTGATCGACGAGATCGTTCTGCCGAGATAATCTGCGAAAACGGTGGGCTGTGCAAGGGTGGCGCGGTTCCGAAGACAGCAATTATAAAAGGAGTGTAAATATGCCGGGGAAAAGCGGGGAAAAGATCAGATGTTCCTTTTGCAATAAGACAGAGGATCAGGTTCGCAAGCTGATCGCGGGCCCGAGCGGAGTCTACATCTGTGATGAGTGCATCGACATCTGCTCGGAGATCATCGAAGAGGAATTTGAGGAAGAGGATGTTGCGGAGGAACTCTCAGCGATCAATCTTCTGAAGCCGATGGAGATCAAGGATTTTCTGGACGAGTATGTGATCGGACAGGATGAAGCGAAGAAAGTGTTGGCCGTCGCGGTTTATAATCATTACAAAAGACTGCTGGGCGGCAGATATCTGGACGTGGAGCTGCAGAAGAGCAACATTCTGATGCTGGGGCCGACCGGTTCCGGCAAGACGATGCTGGCGCAGACGCTGGCGCGGCTTCTGAACGTTCCGTTTGCGATCGCGGATGCGACCGCGCTCACGGAGGCCGGCTATGTCGGCGAGGACGTCGAGAACATTCTTCTGAAGATCATTCAGGCGGCGGACTACGACATCAAGAAAGCGGAGTACGGGATCATCTACATCGACGAGATCGACAAGATCACGCGCAAATCGGAGAATGCCTCCATCACGCGCGACGTTTCCGGCGAAGGCGTGCAGCAGGCGCTGCTCAAGATCCTGGAGGGGACGGTTGCCTCCGTTCCGCCGCAGGGCGGCCGCAAGCATCCGCACCAGGAGCTTCTTCAGATCGACACGACCAACATCCTGTTTATCTGTGGCGGCGCGTTCGAGGGCATCGACAAGATCATCGAGACCCGTCTGGACAGAAAGGGAATCGGGTTCAATTCCGAGATCGCGGACAAGGAGAAGCGCAATGTGGGCGAGACGCTGAAGCATGTGCTTCCTCAGGATTTCATCAAGTACGGCATGATCCCAGAGTTCATCGGGCGCGTGCCGGTCGTGGTTTCTCTGGATGAGCTGGACAAAGACGCGTTGATCCGCATCCTGACCGAGCCAAAGAACGCGATGGTGAAACAATATCAGGGGTTGTTTGGCCTGGACGAGGTGGAGCTTGGCTTTACCGACGAGGCGATCGAGGCGATCGCGGACAAGACGATCCAGAGAAAGACAGGGGCCAGAGGGCTGCGGGCGATCATGGAAAACACCATGATGGATCTGATGTTTAAGCTTCCGTCCGACGATACGGTCACGTCCTGTCTTGTGACGAAAGAGGCGGTCGAGGGCACCGGCGAGCCGGAGCTCACATTCCGCGACGATCTCAGAAGCCGGAGAAAACGCAGGATCGGCATGATCGAGGAGACAGCATAGCGGACATTTACAGGTGCTGACACAGAGGTGAATGAGAACAAAATGAAAAGGACAATACCGGTGATACCGATGCGGGGACTGACGGTTCTGCCGACGATGGTATTACATTTTGATATCAGCAGAGACAAGTCCATCAAGGCGGTCGAGGCCGCGATGGCGGAAGATCAGATGATATTTTTGGTGACGCAGCAAAACCCGGATGACAACAATCCGGGTTTGCGAAATTTATACAACTTTGGCGTTTCGGCGCGGATCCGGAACGTGGCGAAGCTGCCAAAAAACATTGTGCGCGTGATGGTGGAAGGCGTCGAGCGCGGCAGGCTGATCGGTGTGGAAGATTACGATGGCTACCTGCACGCGAGCGTGGATTTCGCACGCGAGCGGGAGGTTGAATATGACGAGATCACCAGGCTGGCGATGACGCGGGGACTTGAGGAGCTTCTGAAGCGCTACAGTCAGCTCAACCAGAAATTCGGCAAGGAGATGCTTCGCCAGCTTCTGGAGCTTGGCGATTTTGAAAAGCTGACGATGGCGGCGTGCGTGCATCTGCCGCTGCGCTGCGAACAGCGGCAGGCGCTTCTGGAGGCGGAGGACATGGTGGAGCGCTATGAGCGGCTCTGCACGATGCTGGTCCGGGAGATGGAAGTCATCCAGATCCAGGGAGAGATCCAGCAGAAGGTCCGGGAGCGCGTGGACAAGAACCAGAGGGAGTATGTCCTGCGCGAGCAGGCCAAGCTGATCCAGGAGGAGCTTGGGGAGGACACGCAGCTCTCAGACGCGAACGGATACGACGAGCAGGCAGAGCAGCTCTGCGCGTCCGATGAGGTCAAGGAGAAGATCCACAAGGAAGTGCAGCGCCTGAGAGGACTTGGCGGAAGTTCAGCCGAGAGCGCGGTGCAGCGCAATTACATCGAGACTCTGCTGGAGCTGCCGTGGGATAAGGTGTCGGAGGACAGCCACGATCTGAAGCGCGCCGCGAAGATCCTTGACGAGGACCACTACGGGCTTGAGAAGGTGAAAGAGCGCGTGCTGGAGTTCCTTGCGGTCCGGAGCCTCACGAAGAAGGGCGACAGCCCGATCCTCTGTCTGGTCGGACCGCCCGGCACAGGCAAGACGTCGGTCGCGCGTTCCATCGCGCGTGCGTTGGACAAGAAATACGTCCGCATCAGCCTGGGCGGCGTGCGGGACGAGGCGGAGATCCGCGGGCACAGAAGGACCTACGTCGGGGCGATGCCGGGGCGTATCGCGGCCGGTATGCGGCAGGCGGGCGTGAAGAATCCGCTGATGCTGATCGACGAAGTGGACAAAGTCAGCAGCGATTACAGGGGAGACACTTCCGCGGCGCTGCTGGAGGTATTTGACTCCGAGCAGAACTGCAAGTTCCGCGATCATTACGTGGAGCTCCCGATCGATCTGTCCGAGGTGCTGTTTATCGCGACGGCCAACGACACACAGACGATCCCGCGCCCGCTGCTTGACCGCATGGAAGTGATCGAGATCAGCGGCTACACGGCGAATGAGAAGCTTCACATTGCGAAAAGACATCTTCTGAAAAAACAGATCGAGCGAAATGGACTGAAGAAGAGCCAGCTTGAGATCACGAAGCCGGCGCTTGAGGGGATCATCAGCGGCTACACAAAGGAGGCCGGCGTGCGGCAGCTGGAGCGCAGGATCGGACAGATCTGCCGGAAAGCGGCGCGGGAGATCCTTGAGGACGGATCGAAGAGCGTGCGCGTGTCCGGGAAGAATCTGGAGAAATATCTGGGCCGGAAGCGCTATACGTATCAGAAGAAAAACGCGCAGAACGAGATTGGGATCGTGCGCGGCCTCGCGTGGACCAGCGTCGGCGGCGACACGCTTGAGATCGAGGTGAACACGATGCCCGGCAAGGGCGAGCTTGTATTGACCGGGCAGCTTGGCGACGTGATGAAGGAATCAGCGCAGGCGGCGGTCAGCTACGTCCGTTCGCTGGGAGAGCAGTATGACATAGACGCGGAGTTCTTTGCGAAGAATGATATACACGTTCATATTCCGGAGGGCGCGGTTCCGAAGGACGGCCCTTCCGCGGGCATCACGATGGCGACTGCCATTCTGTCTGCGGTCGTGCAGATTCCGGTGCGCGCCGATGTCGCGATGACCGGGGAGATCACGCTGCGCGGCAGGGTGCTGGCGATCGGCGGCCTCAAGGAGAAGCTGCTTGCGGCGAAGCAGGCCGGGATCACGACTGTGATCGTGCCGGAGGAGAACCGCGCGGACATCGCGGAGATCGACAAGGAAGTCACGGAGGGCATGGAGCTGGTGTATGTCAGGACGATGCCGGAGGTGCTTGAGGTGGCGCTCGCAGTTCGTGCTTAGCGAACATCGGACGGAACCGCACGGTACCCTTCCTGGGAACTTTCCCGGCAAAACTGTAGATACGTATTGAAAAACGGAAGATTATCTTTTTTCAGTTTGTGCCGGAAAAGCCCCGGAAATCCCTGCGGTTCCTGTCTACGAATGTGATACACTAAACACGGATTGGAGGCAGATCCATGATAATAAGGCACGTAAGCTTGGAGACGGTCTGCGGCGTCACGAGTGTGTTGCCGGAGAATACGAGGGCGGAGGTGGCGTTCGCCGGGAAGTCGAACGTCGGGAAATCTTCGCTGATCAACGGGCTGATGAACCGCAAGGCGCTGGCGCGCACGAGCGCGCAGCCGGGCAAGACGCAGACAATCAATTTTTATAATGTCAACGACACGCTGTATCTGGTAGACCTGCCGGGCTACGGATACGCGAAGGTCTCCCAGAGCGAGAAGGAGAAGTGGGGGAAGCTGATCGAGCGCTATCTGCACGGCTCAAAGCAGCTGCGCGCCGTGTTTCTCCTGGTGGACATCCGCCACGAGCCGGGCGCGAATGACCGGACGATGTACGAGTGGATCTGCGGCAACGGCTACGAGCCGATCATCATTGCGACAAAGATGGACAAGATCAACCGCAGCCAGATCCAGAAACAATTGAAGCTGATCCGTGAGGGACTTCACACGCGCCCCTGGACGAAGGTTTTGCCGTATTCCGCGGTCACAAAGCAGGGCCGGGAAGAAATCTGGGCGGAGATCGAGGAACTTTGCGGACTGGAAGCCGAGTAGACAGGCGGCACGCGGTCCATTCAGACACAAATATGCAAGCACAAAAAAAGCAGCTGACATGACGGTATCAGCTGCTTTTCGTATTCGTATATTTATTTTATGCCAGTGTGTTGACTGCCTTTGCCAGACGTGAAACTTTTCTCGCTGCGTTGTTCTTGTGGTACACACCCTTCTTCGCAGCCTTGTCGATCGTGGATGTGGCAGCCAGCAGAGCTGCCTCGGCAGCGGCCTTGTCCTTCGCAGCGACAGCAGCCTCTACCTTCTTGATCGCAGTCTTGACAGCGGACTTGATAGACTTATTACGCTCGTTCCTGGTCTTGGACACCAGAATTCTCTTCTTTGCGGATTTAATGTTTGCCAACGTATACACCTCCAAACCTTATAGAGTTATGTTTTGTTTCATTAAAAACGGACACGGTCGTTTCCTGTAAACATACTCATATATCTTATTCCAATCTAAGTTTTCTGTCAATACATATTTCCGAAAAACTTGCAAAAAATAAGCCAATAAGGTACGAAGGAGAGCTGCTATGATGGGGAATTTTCAGATACGGACAGACCTGGCGCTCGAGGCGAGGGAGAGCTATGAGGCGGACGATGTACGGATCCGGGGCGTCAAGGTGGAGGAGGAGAAAGACACGAAGCGCGAGATCTATACGACGACCGTGCGGATCGAGACGGAGAACGGCGCAAAGGCGATGGGAAAACCGGTGGGAACGTACATCACGATCGAGGCGCCGAACATGTCGACGCCGGACGAAGGCTATCACCGGGAGATCTCGGAGGAGCTTGCGAAGCACTTGTGCCGGATTTTGGGCGACCGCAGGAGATCGGTGCTTGTGGTCGGACTTGGCAACCGTGAGGTGACACCGGACGCGCTTGGGCCGGACGTGGTCGGCAATCTGCACATCACGCGCCACATGATCAAAGAGTACGGACAGATGCCGGGGGACTCCGGGAAATCCGGCGAGATCAGCGCGATCGTGCCGGGCGTGATGGCGCAGACCGGCATGGAGACGCTTGAGATCATCCGGGGAGTCGTGGAGGAGACAGCTCCGGAGGCGGTGATCGCGATCGACGCGCTTGCGGCGCGCAGCACGAAACGCTTAAACCGCACGATTCAGATCACGGACACGGGGATCAACCCGGGTTCCGGCGTCGGCAACCACCGCAACGCGATCAACGAGGAGACGCTGGGCGTGCCGGTGATCGCGGTCGGCGTCCCGACCGTCGTGGACGCCGCTACGATCGTGAACGATACGATGGAGGAGCTGGTGACCGAGATGGACCGCAGCGCGAGCATGCAGCGCCTTGGCGGGACGCTCGGCACACTGGATCAGGCAGAGAAACATCAGATGATCCGCGAACTGATCTCCCCGCATTTAAATACGATGTTTGTGACTCCAAAAGACATCGACGAGACGGTGAAATACCTGAGCTTCACGATCTCGGAAGGGCTGAATATCGCGTTGTCGGAATAAAATTGGCCCGCGCCTGCCCTTTCAAATTTGGTGTTGACTTCTCCTATATTCTTTGCTATAATTCCATTTGTTCGCGGAAGTGTCGGAATTGGCAGACGAGCAAGACTAAGGATCTTGTGGTGGTCACACCGTGTGGGTTCAAGTCCCATCTTCCGCACGTTTGAGAATCCCTGGAAGCATTAAGTTTTCGGGGATTTTTTTATGTTTTTGAAAAATTATTCTGTTTATCTGACGATGTGGTGATATATGCCAGTGCGTATCAAGTCAGCGCAAAAATCCAGAAAAATCTATTGACATTTGAGATGGCATATAGTATCATTATCGACATGAGTTGCGAGACTTACTAATCTGCGGAGATGGCGGAATTGGCAGACGCGCAGGCTTCAGGTGCCTGTGGTAGCAATATCGTGAGGGTTCAAGTCCCTTTCTCCGCACTGAGCTTTCCAAGTCAAGTCGCTTGGAAAGCTTTTTTCATCTTGATGGTAAAAATTAGTCTGGCAATTCTGGTAATAATGATGCGGGAATGGGTAATCATAGAAATAGAGCTACAGAGATCAGGAGGGATTACGAAATGGCAGAGAACAGAAGAAACCGACCAAATCCGTACGCAAACAATGGGAGCCGCCGCAGTGCTGAGAGCCCGAAAAAGACCGGAATGAACATGAAGAAGGTATTCGGCATCAGTCTTTGCGTTGTGCTGGCGATCGTCGGCATAAGCGGAGGTCTGATCTATAAACTGGGACACGACCTCTACAGCAACATCAATTACGTGGCGGACGAGGAAGTGAATACAGTAGAGGCGCTTCCGGAGCACGTCGTGGAGCAGATGGAAGAGGAGACGATGACACCGGACGAGCAGCTGGGAGTCACGAAGAAGGTGAGCTCGGATGAGCTCGACAGCATTCATGACCGCATGAGCAGCCTCGCGAATCGCAAGACCGTGTCGGACGAGGATGTCTACAATGTGCTTTTGGTGGGTGTGGACAGACAGGACCAGACCTGGAACGGCAATTCGGACAGCATGATCCTCGTGTCTATCGACAAGGAAAATGACAGGGTCTCGATGGTATCCCTGATGCGCGATACCTACGTGGATATTCCGGGCGTCGGGTATCAGAAGCTGAATAATGCTTACGCGCGCGGGGCAGGTCCGCTGCTTTGCCAGACAGTGACTGACACATACAAGATAAAAGTGGACCGCTATATTGCGGTAGATTTCTGGAACCTGGTGGACATCATCGATCTGATCGGCGGCGTATCCCTGGATGTCACGGCCGCGGAGGCGGAGGTCATGAACGGCTACATCGACGACATGTGCAAGCGCCAGCTCAAGATCGATCCGGAGCCGCATTTCGTACCCGATGAGGGCGGCAGCCTTTACTGCGACGGCGTGCAGGCCGTAGCCTACTGCCGTAACCGCTGGGTAGGAAATTCCGATTATCAGCGCACGGAGCGCCAGCGCTATCTGCTGCAGCAGCTGCTCACCGAGGTGAAGCAGATGTCCGTGGCACAGATGAGCGAGAAGATGAAAGGCATTCTGGAGTATGTGACGACGAACATCCCGGAGACGGAGATCTGGGGCATGCTCTCCGAGCTTCCGGATATGCTGCAGTATAAGGTGGAGACGGATCGAATCCCGTACGACAACATGTATGATGTGATCGATGTAAATGGCCAGGGCATGCTTGTACCTGACTGGGAGCCGACGATCGAGAAGCTGCATGAGTTTGTATACGGTGAGGATGCCGAGTAAATGTGACGGAGAGAAAGAAAGGCCGGGGTGAGGCAGCCGGGAGGCGGTCTCACCCCGGCCTTTTTGTTTGACCGGCGGGCTTTCCCTGTTTCATCAAGAGCGCTGCGCGCCCGAGTGTACGGATTCTGTTTGTTTTCGGCTGAATAATTATCAATAGAAAGTGAAACAGCCGGTAGGGGAGCTACCGACTGTTTCGAGGGGAGTATAAATAATTAATAAGGGGTTTGTAAAAAAAATTGTTTTGAAGGGTAAATTCTTTTTACAGATAGGATTATAATATAGTTTCCAAAAAATTGCAATACATATTTTTAAAAAATATTGGAATACTAATTTTGCAACAAAAAACCAAGACACAGGAGGCTATTATCATGGCGAAGAATACGAACAACGCGGAGAGCCAGAGCTCTTCAAACAGCAAGAATTCACAGTCACAGAATAAAGCGAAGAATGCATCGAATACGAATTCCTCTAATTCTTCCAGCAAGAACGCGAAGAACTGCGACAACTGCAGCGACGAGTCAAAGTCCGAGTATTGATTGCGAAAGCACGCGGGTTCTCCGGCCTGAAGGCGGAGATGAAGAAGAGGTGCAAAGACAGAAAGGGGCGCGCGGCGTCCCTTTTTGCGTTGCGTGCGGCTGAGTGGAACGGATGAGAACGCAGGACCTTTTAGCAGCTGATTCATATGATAGAAAAAAGGGGATTGATGCGTTATGGAGGCCATCTCGGCAAAAGAGCTGGAACGGTACGCCCGTGAGGGAAAGTACCTTATTATAGATCTGCGTTCACAGGATGAATTCCGGCGGGATCACGTCCGGGGCGCTGTCAACGTGCCGCAGGGGAAGTTTCACGCGGAACTTGCCGGTAGGTGCGGGGAGACCGTGATCCTGTATTGTGACCGGGGCGCGCTCAGTATGGCTGTCGCCCGGGAACTGGAGCGGCACGGCTACCACGCAAAGAGCGTGGTAGGAGGCTATCGGGCATACAAAGATATTGACAAGAGCTGCGGGCGGGCATTAAGATAGAAACTACAACCGGCGGGCAGGAGAAAAGAGGTCTGTCGGAACAGAAAACGGAGAGGAAGTCGTCATGAGAGAGATGTTTGAGCTGATCGCGCCGTGCCACTTCGGGCTGGAGGCGGTGCTGAAGCGGGAGATTCTGGATCTGGGCTACGAGATCAGCGGCGTGGAGGACGGGCGTGTCGCTTTCCTCGGGGATGCAGAGGCAATTGCGATCGCCAATGTGTTCCTGCGCTCCGCTGAGCGGATCCTGCTCAAGGTCGGAGCTGTCCACGCGGAGACCTTCGACGAGTTGTTTGAGCGGGTGAAGGCATTGGAGTGGGAGCGATATCTGCCAATCGACGCAAAATTCTGGGTGACGAAGGCGACCTCCGTGAAGAGCAAATTGTTCAGTCCGTCCGACATCCAGTCGATCGTGAAGAAGGCAATCGTGGAGCGGCTGAAGGACGTCTACGGCGTGAGCTGGTTTGAGGAGAGCGGGGCGAGTTATCCGCTCCGCATCTTTCTCATGAAGGACGAGGCGGTGATCGGGCTGGACACGACGGGGGAATCCCTGCACAAGCGCGGATACCGGAAACTGACCGCGAAGGCGCCGATCTCCGAGACGCTTGCCGCCGCGCTGATCCAGCTGACGCCTTGGAAAAAAGACCGAATCCTGGTTGATCCGTTCTGCGGAAGCGGGACCTTTCCGATCGAGGCTGCATTGATGGCGGCCAACATCGCGCCGGGCATGAACCGTTCTTTCCTAGCGGAGAAATGGGACAAGCTGATTCCTCGCAAAACCTGGTACAATGCCGTAGAGGAGGCGCAGGATCTTATCGACCTTTCGGTACAGACGGATATTCAGGGCTACGACATCGACGGGGAAGTGGTGAAAGCGGCGCGCGAGAATGCCCGGCTTGCAGGGGTGGAGCAGTTGATCCATTTCCAGCAGCGGCCGGTCAGTGAGCTGAGCCATTCGAGGAAATACGGATTCATCATCACGAATCCGCCTTACGGCGAGCGCATCGAGGAGCGGGAGAGCCTTCCGGCGCTGTACCGCGAGATAGGACAGGCGTTCGCAAGGCTCGATTCCTGGTCAGAGTATGTGATCACCTCCTATGACGAGGCGGAAAAATACATAGGCAAAAAGGCGGAGCGGAACCGGAAGATCTACAACGGAATGATAAAGACCTACTTCTATCAGTTCCCGGGGCCGCGGCCGCCGAAAAGAGATACGGGGCGGTAGGATCAAAATGAAACGATGGAGACGAGCAGTCCGGCTGCGGGAGGCGCTTCCGCCCGTATTGACGGCGGGTATTTTGGCAGGATTGCTTTTTGCAGGGGGTGCCCAGGCAGAACGAATAGAGGCTGCGGAGGACGCCGGGGACAGCCTGTGTGAAGCAGAATATGAAACGACGACCTGGGACGCAGCTCTGGGAGCCGGGTTGGCAGGGATTCGCGCGGAGCGGCTGCCTGCGCGCTGGTACGCCGGGGACTATGGAAAGAAGCCGACGGTGCGGCGGCAGGGCAGCGATGAGACCTGCTGGGCGTTTGCCGCGGTCTCCGCGCTTGAGGCGGCGCTATTGCCCGAACAGAAGCTTGTCTTTTCAGCGGATCACATGACGAGGAAGAACGCGTTTACCATAGATATTGACGAGGGTGGGGATTACCTGATGACAATGGCTTACTTAAGCGGCTGGCAGGGTCCCGTGACCGAGGAGGAAGACCCCTATGGGGACGGCGCTTCGCCGGACGGACTTACGTCCGCGGTGCATGTACAGGAGATCCAGCTGCTCGAGGACGCGAAGCCGGGGATCATCAAAACCGCGATCCGAGAATACGGCGCGGTGCAGACATCGCTCTATATGAAGCGAAGCGCGCGGCAGGACAACACTTCGATCCCTTCCGAGACAGAGGCGCAGACTGACTGCGCTGCTGACGGAGCGCGCGATTCGGCAGGACAGGAGACTGCGTTTTATTACAACGACAGGACGAGGGCGTATTTCTGCCCGGATGAGCAGGCGCCGAACCACGACGTCGTGATTCTTGGCTGGGACGACGATTATTCCCGCTTTCTGTTTTCGGAGACCCCGGATCAGGATGGCGCGTATATTTGTCAGAATACCTGGGAGGACGGATTCGGAGAGGACGGGATTTTTTACGTGTCCTACGCGGATCCGAATATAGCGAAGACCTGTGTGTGCTATACGCGGATCGAGCCGGCGGACAATTACGCGAAGATCTATCAGTACGACGACTGCGGCTGGCAGGGACGGCAGGGCTATGCGGACGAGAGCTGTTGGTGCGCGAACATTTACACGGCAGCAGGGGATGGAACGGCTGACCTGAGAGACGCAAAGATGAACGAAGCGTCTGACATGGAAGGCGCGCAGGCGAACGAAGCGCCTAATGAGACGGCGGGGGAGCTGTCCGTGCCATCCGGCGAATTGTTGGCGGACAGCGGGAGCCTGAGCGGTACAGAGGCCGGGGAACAGCTGGCGGCGGTCGGCTTTTACGCGGTCGGACCGGATACTTCCTATGAGATATCTCTTGTACACGATTTTCAGGACGAGACCGATTTTTCTGAAAGAGAATATCTGCAGAAAGGAGAACTGAAAAACGCGGGTTATTACACGATCGACCTGAATGAGCCGCAGCCTCTTGCGAACGGAGAGCGCTTTGCCGTGATCGTGAAGCTCACAACGCCCGGGGCGGACGAACCTGTGGCAGTGGAGTATCGCGCGGACAAGTACACTCAGAACGTGACGACCGAGGGGAAGGAGAGCTATCTCAGCCAGTATGGGGAGCTCTGGGAGAACACGCAGGAGCGCTTCGGGACGAACGTATGCCTGAAGGCGTATACAAAGTAGACCGCCACCGGACAGGAGAGGTGTACGCGAAGCAGGCAGGAAATATGAAAATGTGCGTGAAATGTGATTTACAGACAGCGGAGGGATATGATAGAATCGCAGAAGAAGCCGTGGTCACAGCCGGAGCGCTGTTTGCGGCGGCGCGGACGAAAGGACGGACAGTCAGATATGATAGAACGCATCATTTTTGCGACCGGCAATGAGGATAAGATGCGGGAGATCCGTATGATCCTGGCGGATATCGGTATTCCGATCGTTTCCATGAGAGAGGCCGGGATCCAGGCGGAGATCGTGGAGGACGGAAAGAGTTTCGAGGAGAACGCGGTCATTAAGGCGAAGACCGTCATGAAGCTCACCGGCGAGGCGGTGCTGGCGGACGACTCCGGACTGCAGATCGACTATCTGGATGGCGCGCCGGGCATTTATTCCGCGCGTTTCATGGGTGAGAGCACTTCGTACGATGTGAAGAATACCGCACTGCTTGAGAAATTGGAGGGTGTGCCGGACGAGAAGCGCAGCGCGCGCTTTGTCTGCGCGATCGCCTGCGCGCTGCCGGGCGGAGAGATTTTGACGAGCCTCGGCACGATGGAGGGGCGGATCGGCTATGCGATCAGGGGAGAGAACGGTTTCGGCTACGATCCGATCTTTTTCTTGCCGGAATACGGCTGCACTTCGGCGGAGATCTCACCGGAGAAGAAGAACGAGCTGAGCCACCGCGGCAAAGCCCTGCGGGGCATGAGAGAGAAGCTGAGAGCGGTGTTGGGTGAAAAATGAAGCGCTGTGAAAAGATGTGACACAGAAGAATAAAGGCCGTGAAAAGACAAGACGCATAAGAAAAGTGGCGCAAAGAGGCGCGGATGAGACGAGGGAGAGCGGAGACGAATGAGAATTCTGGTTGTGAGCGATACGCATGGTCATGAGGAGGATCTGGAGCGGGTGCTGCAGGATACCGGAATGCCGGACTGCCTGATCCATCTGGGCGATTACGAGGGCGGGGAGGCGCGCATTCAGGAGATGGCGCGATGTCCGCTGTTCATGGTGGCGGGGAACTGTGATTTCTTTTCCAGGCTGCCGCTGACCCAGATCGTTGAGATCGGGGGACTGCGCATTCTGATCACGCACGGACACTATTACTACGTGTCGGTCGGTACGCGGGACCTGATCGAGGAGGCCAAGGCGAACGGCTGCGGCATCGCCATGTTCGGGCATACGCACCGGCCGCTTCTGGATCAGAGCGACGAGGAGGTCACGCTGCTGAATCCGGGGAGCCTGTCGTTTCCGCGGCAGGAGGATCACCGGCAAAGCTATGCGGTGGTGACGACCGGGGAGGACATGCAGGTGAAGTACGAATTTTTCTATCTGTGACTGGGCTTTAAATTTAAGAAAGGGCTTGACTTTCCATATTCCGGTATGGTACACTGAACAGGCGTATGGAAGCAGGCTTTTTTTTTGTGTCTAAAAAGCCGCACTGATTTTTACAGACGTATACTAATTTAGGAAGGTGAGGTGGGAGTTGTGCGTGTAAGAATCACATTGGCGTGCACGGAGTGCAAGCAGCGTAATTACAACATGACGAAAGAGAAAAAGAACCACCCTGACAGAATGGAGACGAAGAAGTATTGTCGGTTCTGCAGGACACACACGTTACACAAGGAAACGAAGTAACCGGTAGATTCGTGCAAAGGAAGTGAAGATATGGCAGAGAAAGTTGAGAAGAATCAGAAGAGCTGGTTCGATGGCCTCAAGGCCGAGTTTAAGAAGATCATATGGCCGGATCGGAAATCGCTCGCGAAGCAGACCGGTGCTGTAGTTGCCGTTTCTATCGTACTTGGAATGATCATTGCGATCCTGGATTTTATTTTCCAGCATTTTGTGGATATTCTGGTAAACATCCATTTCTGAGGACAAGGGTGATCGTATGGCAGAAGCTAACTGGTATGTAGCGCATACCTATTCAGGTTATGAGAACAAAGTAAAAGCGAACATCGAAAAGACGATCGAGAACCGCCATCTGGAGGATCAGATTCTGGAAGTGCGCGTGCCGCTCCAGGACGTGATCGAGCTGAAGAACGGCGTTCGCAAGACGGTTCAGAAGAAGCTGTTCCCGGGTTATGTCCTGATCAACATGATTATGAACGACGACACCTGGTATGTCGTGCGAAACACGCGCGGCGTCACCGGATTTGTGGGACCGGGATCCAAGCCGGTGCCGCTCACGGATCTGGAGATGTTCAACCTTGGCATCCAGACGAGCAACGTCACGGTGGACTTCGAAGTGGGAGATTCCGTCACCGTGGTCGGTGGCGTCTGGAAGGACACCATGGGCGTGATCCAGGCGGTCAACGCGGGCAAGCAGAGCGTCACGATCAATGTCGAGCTGTTCGGGCGCGAGACGCCGGTAGAGATCAGCTTCGCCGAGATTCGAAAGTTATAAGGCAATGGACAACAGCTAACAAGCAGATTCCCGCGGCGAAGGCTCCGCGGAGCGTGGGAGGGAAGCACTCCCGACATTACCACATAGGAGGTGCCTGACATGGCAAAAAAGGTAGCAGGTTATATTAAATTACAGATTCCGGCCGGCAAAGCTACGCCGGCGCCGCCGGTTGGCCCGGCTCTTGGCCAGCATGGTGTGAACATTGTTCAGTTTACGAAAGAGTTCAACGCGAGGACCGCGGACAAGGGCGATCTGATCATCCCGGTCGTGATCACGGTCTACGCGGACAGAAGCTTCAGCTTCATCACGAAGACGCCGCCGGCAGCGGTTCTGCTGAAGAAGGCGTGCAACATCAAGTCCGGTTCCGGTACGCCGAACAAGACGAAGGTAGCGACGATCTCCAAGGACAAGGTTCGTGAGATCGCGGAGATGAAGATGCCGGATCTCAACGCGGGCAGCATTGAGGCAGCGATGAGCATGATCGCGGGCACCGCGAGAAGCATGGGCATTACGGTAGAGGAGTAGAAGATCTTTCAGTAAACAATAACAAAGTGGGAGGGCAATCCCCGCAAACACCACCAGGAGGTTATTTCATATGAAGAGAGGCAAAAAATATGCAGAGGCTGCGAAGGCGATCGACCGCACAGTCCTCTATGATGTAAACGAAGGAATCGCGCTGGCGAAGAAGTCAGCAGTCGCGAAGTTTGACGAGACGATCGAGGTTCACATCCGCACAGGCTGTGACGGACGTCACGCGGACCAGCAGATCCGCGGCGCGGTCGTGCTCCCGCACGGCACCGGCAAGAAAGTGCGTGTACTCGTGTTCGCGAAGAACGCGAAGGCGGACGAGGCTCAGGCGGCAGGCGCGGATTACGTCGGCGCTGAGGAGCTGGTTCCGAAGATTCAAAACGAAGGCTGGCTGGATTTCGACGTAGTCGTCGCCACGCCGGACATGATGGGCGTTGTCGGACGTCTGGGCCGTGTGCTCGGACCGAAGGGCCTGATGCCGAACCCGAAGGCCGGCACCGTCACGATGGACGTGACGAAGGCGGTCAACGACATCAAGGCAGGTAAGATTGAGTACCGTCTGGATAAGACCAACATCATCCATGTGCCGATCGGCAAGGCTTCCTTTACGGAAGAGCAGCTCACGGATAACTTCCAGACGCTGATCGAGGCGATCGTCAAGGCGAGACCGTCGGCGGTGAAGGGACAGTTCCTCAGGAGCGTCACCGTTGCGCCGACCATGGGACCGGGCGTGAAGCTGAATCCGCTCAAGTTCTCATAAGAAGAAATTTCTTGACATCCATTTGTCGATATGCTATTTTATCAAAGATGACTGCCGTAGACAGCAGGTGCCGCGAGGTATAATGAGAAATCGCCTGCCGAGGAGGATGAATCGCAAGCATGATTTTTATGCCCCCTGTCTGCGTGACAGAGGGGTTTTTCATCTGGTCCGTCCGGCGGTACACAAATCTATAAGGAGGTGCACCATTTCATGGCTAAGGTTGAACTGAAGAAACCGATCGTGGAGGAGATCTCAGAGAACATCAAGGACGCACAGTCTGTTGTTCTGATCCACTACAGCGGAATCACGGTTGAAGCAGACACCGAGCTTCGTAAGGAACTGAGAGAAGCAGGCATCATCTACAAGGTCTACAAGAACACGATGATGAACTTCGCGTTCCAGGGCACGGACTGCGAGCCGCTGACGAAGCATCTGGAAGGCCCGAACGCGATCGCGATCTCCAAAGACGATGCGACGGCCCCGGCGAGGATCCTTTCCAAGTACATGAAGAAGGTTCCGACGCTGAAGGTTCTGGCTGGCATTGTCGAGGGAGGTTACTACGACGAGAAGGCGATCACGGCTCTGGCGGATATCCCGTCGAGAGAGGTACTGCTCGGCAGATTGCTTGGCAGCATGAAGTCCCCGATCTCGAATTTCGCGCGTGTGCTTAGTCAGATCGCTGAGTTGCCGGATCGTCCGGAGAGCGCAGAGAAGTCTGAGCAGGCGGAGGAGCCGGTAAAGGCTGAGGCTGAGGCGACAGAAGAGCCGAAGGCGGAAGCAGCGGAAGAGCCAAAGGCAGAAGTTGCAGAAGCGCCGACAGAGGCAGAGTAAACCAGAGTAAGCAGAGCAAACAGAAAACAAATTATCAATAGGAGGAAAATAAAATGGCAAAGATGACGACAGCTGAGTTTATCGAAGCGATCAAAGAGTTATCCGTTCTCGAGTTGAATGAGCTCGTGAAGGCATGTGAGGAAGAGTTCGGCGTATCCGCAGCAGCAGGCGTCGTAGTAGCGGCGGCAGGCGCAGCTCCGGCTGAGGCAGCTGAGGAGAAGGATGAGTTCGACGTAGAGCTCACCGAGGTAGGCCCGAACAAGGTTAAGGTCATCAAGGTTGTCCGTGAGGCGACCGGCCTTGGCCTGAAGGAAGCGAAGGACGTCGTAGACAACGCTCCGAAGGTGATCAAGGAGGGCGCTTCCAAGGCAGAGGCAGACGAGCTGAAGACGAAGCTCGAGGCAGAGGGCGCGAAGGTTACATTGAAGTAGTCGCGATAAGCAGACTGAGCAAAGACAAAATAAACGGGGATTCCGCTCGCGGAAATCCCCGTTTATTTTGGATTTGTGAAGGTGCAACGCGCACGAGGGAAATGCGGAGCATTTCACGAGTAGCCGCGGTGCACTCAGTCTGCTTATCTTTTGAAGCTATTCACCATCGCGATCATCCGGTCGATCTGTTGGATCTGTTGGGGTGATTTTCCCATCTTCATCACGCTGATGATGGCTTCGGTCTCCGCCGAGTTGAACGACATATGGTTTGACTGCGACTGCGACATGGCAGCCATCAGAAACGGAAGCAGTTCATTCTGGTTCTTTCCCTGCGCCTGCGAGGCGAGTGTGGAGAGCATCTGCAGTTTGGCCGGGTCGATTCCCCCGAGGGCGGGGTTATTCATCCAGGAATCGTCATTCATAGAGTCCTATCCTTACCCTTTTTATTTATGTGTATGTGCCGGGCAACAGAAATATGCCGGGTGAATATTTTATATTAGGATGGCCTCGGCTATCCGCATTTGGTTACAGAAAGGGGCGATTACAGATGGCATCGCGAATCGTGATCGACGGGAACGCGTTCTATGAGATAGATGAGGACTGTATGCGGCGGAAGAAAAAGAGGGAAGAACAAGCGATACGACAAACAGAGCGGCAGGCCGGATGGATTCGGAATTCGGGATATGAGGAACGACAGCCGGGAACAGACGCAGGATAATGGTGATCCGAAATATGAGGTGAGAACAGAAAACGGGGCGTGGCGAAAGGCCACGCCCCAAATTTTTGAAAACATCAGCATCCGCATCCACAGCCGTTTCCGTTGTTGAAGAAAGAGCCGTTGTTGCCGTTGCCGCCGCATCCGCCGCAGAGCAGAAGCAGGAGAATGATCAGGCAGCTGTCGTTGCCGCATCCGCCGCCGTTGCCGCTCAGCAGGGACGTACCGTTGTTTCCTCCGCAGAAGCAGTTGAGCAGGAGGATGATCCAGATCAGGGAGCAGGAATTGATGCCCTCACATCCACAGTTTGTTGCTGCTAAATCGCTCATTTTGTACCCTCCGTTTTTTTCATTTACAGTGTATCATATGCGTCCGGAGGGCAAGTGTTACGAAAACAGGGGAGGACCGGGGACGTTCGGATACAGGCGGGGAGAAGCCGGCCGGATGCGTCAGGGATCAAGAGCGAAGGAACGACTCAAAGACACCGTACACATTCATTGTGCCGTATCCCCACTCACGGTTCGGGTAGCTGGCACTGCCGTTTCTCTCCGCACCCCGGAGGAACAGGCTCAGAAGTTCCTGCGTCGTAAAGTAGCGCGGACGCTGCTGGCGCAGACCGGCCTCCACGAGCAGGGCGGCGGCTCCGGCTGTGAGCGCGGAGGCAGCACAGGAACCGCTGCGCGTCATGTAACCTCCGCCGGATTCAGGGGCAGTCAGATCGATGCCCGGAGCCGCGAAATCCGGTTTGATCAGCCCGTTTCTCGTGTAGCCTCGACCCGAGTGGATGAACAGACTGTTGTTGTAGGCATTATAGGTTCCGACCGTGATCACGGAAGAAGCGCAGGAGGGGACGACAAGCGTGACGTCGGAGCTGGGCGCATAGAAACGAATCTCCGGATCCACAAGGCCGGTGACCGGGAGCCACAGATGGAAGATCCCGTTTACGAAGCTCTTGCTGACGATGCGGATGCGCCAGATACCGGGCGTGGGATCTACAAAACGAAGCAGCGCGAGCTGCGCGCCGCTGAGCATCTCTACGATTGTGTAAGTCAGTGTGATCCTGCTGTATTCCAGGAGAAAGTCAAATTCACGTGTTGTGCCGCTGCGGGGCTGTATCGGCTGGATGGTCTCGCCGAGCGGCGAGGTGAAGCCGACGCTGTAAAGTTCCGGCGCGTCCGCCCAGAATTCGATCGCAAACCCGCGCGTCTCCTGGTCAATGAGAAGCTCCACCTCCGCAGAGTCCTCTGCCCGGGCGAGCTGTCCCTGAAAATGATGCCCTCTTCCGGCCTCGTTTCCGCTGCCGGCGACGACGCAGATCCCCGTGTTGAGCTGTGCGGAGGTCAGCACCTCCTCGAGCGGGGTGGTTCCGCTGTGGCTGCCCTGGTTTGTTCCGACAGAGATGCAGATGACGAGCGGCATGCGGAGTTCTCTGGAGACTTCGACCAGATAGCGCACGCCCAGCATCAGATCCGTCTCCTGATAGACGGTCGCGCTTTCGGGAATCAGGAAGTAGTCGCGCAGGTATTGTTTTGCCTGTTTGAGACGGACGAAGACGATCCGGGCCTCCGGCGCTGCCCCGCTGAAGTCCGCGTTGTCGTCTGCGCTGCCGCAGGCGATCCCGGCGATCGAGCTGCCATGTCCCGACTCATCGCGTTCCGGCACGAGCGCGTACGGATCCCCGGAGAACAAGGCCTGATTCAGCAGGTCGTCCGTGTATTCGCTTCCGTAAGAAAACCCATTCGGCGGTGTTCCGGTCTGGTCGGTCTGATCCCAGATCCGCGCGATCCGCGTTGTCCCGTCCGCGTTGCGAAACGCGGGATGCGTGTAGTCGATGCCGGAGTCCAGAAAGCCGATGAGGACACCTTTGCCCGACAGATCCAGATAAGGCTGGAGCTGCGCGGGGAAAATGCCGGAGGCTTCCAGACTGACAGTGTCGATCGAGGTGAAGAGTTTTGGGACGCCGGAGTAGCCGAGCTCCTCGACCGTTGCGAGATGTTCGGAGAGCGGCGCGTGAAGGATGCCGTACCGGATGTCGACAAGCTGAGGAGAGTACGAAGCCAGCTCTGTGAGCAGAGCTTCCGGGGTGGTCTGGTAACGGAAAATGATATCGGAATAATCTTCCGAGAGGATCGGGGAAGTATCGGGCGTCTGCGCTGCAATGATCTTCTGAGACATAGGAGTTCCAATCCGCGAAAGGGCAGAGATTTTTTACATTTTATGCCGATCAGAGCAGGAAAAGAAGCAGAGAGAAATCAAAACAGCCACTGCAATGTCTCGCAGCGGCTGTTTTGGAGATGAGCGTAATATTAAATATCAGAATCCGCGGACATGACGCTTGATCGCTTCAAAGCTCTCGCGGCTGATGACATGCTCCATCTTGCATGCGTCCTCAGAGGCGATCTGCGGGTCTACGCCGAGAGCGGTCAGCCAAGAAGAAAGAAGCTGATGGCGCTCGTAGATCTCCTCGGCGATCGCACGTCCGGACTCAGTGAGAGAGATGTAGCCGGAATCTGACACGGTGATATGCTTTTTTTCGCGCAGATTTTTCATCGCGATGCTGACGCTGGGTTTTTTGAAACCAAGTTCGGTCGCGATGTCCACGGAGCGCACGACCGGAAGCCGCTGGCTCAGGATCAGGATCGTTTCCAGATAGTTTTCCGCAGATTCGTTGGTCGCCATAGTTCGCACCTCTCTTCCTGTTTTTTGGTTTATTATACCATAAGGAAAGAAAAACGCAAAGCATAAAACTGAAAATATCCGGAACTTCTATCTCTTTGTATGAAAAATTCCGCCAAAAATAAGTTAGGAATAACTTAAAAAAGTTCTTGACAACTAATATATGTTAGAATATACTAACCAATGGAAAAATACAATCATTCCGAAAAGAAAGACGGATGTTTTGCGGAGGAGGTCGATGGTATGCCGTTGTCAATGGCAAGCGCCGGAAAGGAAAACGTGATCAAGAAAGTCGGAGGCAAGGAGGAGACGAGAAAATTTCTGGAGAATCTCGGCTTTGTCACAGGCGGAATGGTGACGGTCGTCTCAGAGACGGGCGGCAGTCTGATCGTCAATGTGAAGGATTCGCGTGTGGCGATCGGCAGGGACATGGCGAACAAGATCATTGTCTGAGACTGTAAGACGCGATATCCGAAGCCACCCGGGAGATCCGGGTCGGTTTATCAGGTTCGGAGAGAATGGAGGACATTATGAAAACATTGCGGGAAGTGGCCTGCGGGCAGACCGTGAAGGTCGCGAGGCTGACCGGGGACGGGCCGGTGAAGAGACGGATCATGGATATGGGGATCACGAAGGGCGTGGAAGTATTCGTGCGCAAGGTCGCGCCGCTCGGGGATCCGGTCGAGGTGACGGTCAGAGGATATGAGCTGTCGCTGCGCAAGGCGGACGCCGAGATGATCGCGGTGGAGTAAGCGCATATTTTTTTACACATGGATTAGTTGCAACTAATAAAAATAAGTTGCGACAAATAAAAGCCGGAATGAAACCGTTAAGCTTCGTTCCGCGAGTCATTAATCGAACTGAAGTATAGAAAAAGGCGGAGACACATATGACCGCCAAAACAGGAGGAGACAGGAAAATGTCAGTTAGAATCGCACTTGCAGGAAATCCAAACAGTGGCAAGACGACACTGTTCAACGCGCTGACCGGTTCCAATCAGTTTGTTGGAAACTGGCCGGGCGTAACGGTGGAGAAGAAGGAGGGCAAGCTCAAAGGGCACAAGGATGTCGCGATCATGGACCTTCCGGGTATCTACTCACTCTCTCCGTACACGCTGGAGGAAGTGGTCGCCAGGAATTATCTGATCGGGGAGCGCCCGGACGCGATCCTGAATATTGTGGACGGCACGAACATCGAGCGGAACCTTTACCTGACGACGCAGCTCATGGAGCTCGGGATCCCGGTCGTCATGGCGGTGAATATGATGGACGTCGTCGCGAAGAGCGGCGATAAGATCAACATTGAAAAGCTCAGCCAGAAGCTCGGCTGCGAGGCTGTGGAAATCTCCGCGCTCAAGGGCACGGGTGTGCTGCAGGCGGCGGAGAAGGCTGTGACGCTCGCGAATCGGAGGCAGGCAGCGGCTCCGGTGCACGAGTTCGCGCCGGAGGTGGAGAACGCGATCCGCGACGTCGAGGCGATGCTCGGCTCTGATGTGCCGGAAGAGCAGAAGCGGTTCTTCGCGATTAAGCTGCTGGAGAAGGACGACAAGATCGGCGCGATGATGAGCAGCGTGCCGGATGTGAGCGCGCAGATCGCGGCGCTGGAAGACAAGTTTGACGATGACACCGAGAGCATCATCACCAACGAGCGCTACGTGTACATATCGTCGATCATCGGCGATTGCCTTAAGAAGGGCAAAAAGGGCGCGATGACGACGTCGGATAAGATCGACCGCATCGTGACGAACCGTTTTCTGGCGCTGCCGATCTTCGCGGTAGTCATGTTTATCGTGTACTATGTGTCCGTGACGACGGTCGGCGCGATCGTGACTGACTGGACGAACGACGTACTCTTCGGCGAGATCATCCCACCGGCGATCGAGAGCTTCCTGGTGAGCATTCACTGCGCGGGCTGGCTGCAGTCCCTGATTCTGGACGGCATCGTGGCGGGCGTCGGCGCGGTGCTCGGCTTCGTGCCGCAGATGCTGGTGCTGTTTCTGTTTCTGGCGTTTCTGGAGTCCTGCGGCTATATGGCGCGCGTCGCGTTCATCATGGACCGTATCTTCCGCAAATTCGGCCTGTCCGGTAAGTCTTTCATCCCGATGCTGATCGGCACGGGCTGCGGCGTCCCGGGCGTCATGGCCTCGAGGACGATCGAGAACGACAGAGACCGCAAGATGACGATCATGACGACGACGTTTATCCCCTGCGGGGCGAAGCTACCGATTATCGCGCTGATCGCGGGCGCGCTCTTCGGCGGCGCGTGGTGGGTATCCCCGAGCGCGTACTTCGTGGGGATCGCGGCAATCATCTGCTCCGGCATCATCCTGAAGAAGACGAAGATGTTCGCGGGGGATCCGGCCCCGTTCGTCATGGAGCTTCCGGCCTACCATATGCCGACCGTCGGCAACGTTCTAAGAAGTATGTGGGAAAGAGGCTGGTCATTTATCAAAAAAGCTGGTACAATCATCTTGTTATCCACGATCGTGCTCTGGTTCCTGCAGGGTTTCGGCTGGATCGACGGCAAGTTCTGCATGCTGGAGGCGGAGCAGCTGGACAGCAGCATCCTGGCGACGATCGGAAACGCGATCGCGTGGCTCTTCATCCCGCTTGGCTGGGGCGACTGGAAGATGGCCGTCGCGGCGGTCACCGGCCTGATCGCAAAGGAGAACGTGGTCGGCACCTTCGGCATCCTGTTCGGCTTCGCCGAGGTGGCAGACGACGGCGCGGAGATCTGGGGCGCGCTCGCCGGCAGCATGACTGCGATCGCGGCGTATTCCTTCCTTGTGTTCAACCTGCTGTGCGCGCCGTGCTTCGCGGCGATGGGCGCGATCAAGCGTGAGATGAACAACATCAAATGGTTCTGGTTTGCGATCGGCTATCAGTGTCTGCTCGCGTATGTCGTTTCCCTGTGCGTTTATCAGCTCGGCAACCTTTTCACGGGCGCCGGTTTCGGCATCTGGACCGTGGTCGCGATCCTGCTTGTGATCGGCTTCCTCTACCTGCTGTTCCGCCCGTACAAGGAGAGCACTACATTAAAGATGAATGTAAAAGGTATGGCGAGGGCAAAATAGAAGAGGCAGAAGGTGGAATTCGAACGGTGCAGATTTGCATGCCGGGCGGAGAACGCTGCAACAAAAGTGAGATTAGGCGCATGGCGCATGAAAAGGAGGCGTGCTTATGGGAACCGCGATCGTACTTGTGGTGGTTCTGGCGGCTGTCGGGCTCGCGGTCCGCAGCATGGTGAAAGATAAGAAGGCGGGCAAATCCCTGCAGTGCGGCGGCGACTGCAAGCACTGCGGAGGGCATTGTCATTGAGGAGGATCCTGTTGCTGACGTGGCAGAATACTGAAAAGGAGTCATGCACAAGACAAAAGCATAACCCGGATCACGGGACAATTACGAAAAGACCGTTGCGAATCTGCAGCGGTCTTTTTAAGAGTATCAATAGCATATAAAACATAATTATTTGCACGGCTCATTGTTTACGCGCTAAACACGGATCTATAGTACCAGCATGATCTCGTTCTCTGCCTGCAGCAGATCCGCCGGGATATAGTTCTCCGGAAGCTCCTGCCCGTTCAGGGTCAAACGTGTATAGCCGGATTCTCTGCCGTCCGGGTTCTCGACGCGGATATGAAGGTGTTTGCCGCGGAAGTCCTTCTCCATCTCGAACTGCTTCCAGCTCTTTGGGATGGACGGAGCCAGGCGCAGTCCGTCGAGGTCCGGGCGAAGACCCAGGATGCCCTCGACGCAGCCGACCATGACGGTCGATGCGGTGCCGGTCAGCCAGTGGACGTGCGAGCGGCCCGGATGTTCGCTGTGCTTGCCCTCCGTAAACTGCCCGTAGCAGTACGGCTCCAGATGGCGGATCTCCGCGCGGTCGTTCATCGCGGCCGGGGCGTTCTCCATGAAGTATTCAAACGCGCGCTCGCCGTGTCCGCGCAGCGCCTCCGCGAGGATCAGCCAGCCCTGCGTCTGCGAGAAGATGCCGGCGTTCTCCTTGACGCCCTGATTGAAGATCACCATGAGCGCGCCGTCGAACGAATGCACATGGTAAGGCGGATCCATGATGATCGCGCCGTAAGGCGTGTTCAGACGCTCATGGACTTTTTCCAGAGCCTGGTCCGCCTGCTCCGGCGTGGCCAGGCCGCTGATGACGGACCAGCTCTGCGGATTCAGCCACATGTTTGCCTCCGGGTCGGAGGAATCGCCGATGCGCGTGCCGTCCTCCATGAAGCCGCGGATGAAGCGGTCTTTGTCCCAGCAGAGATTCTGAAGTTTTTCGCCGAGCTCTTTTTGCTTTCCGTCGAGGAAGGCAATGTATTCACTGTCATTTTTATGCGCGGCAAAGAGTTTGAGGATCGTCATCGCGTAATAGAACTGCATCGCCACGAAGGTTGACTCCCCGTTCGCGCCGAGGCGCAGGCAGTCGTTCCAGTCCGCGTGCAGCCCCGCCGGCATTCCGTGCGTTCCGAGATGGTCGAAGGAGAACTTCAGCGCGCGCTTCAGATGCTCGTAGACGGTTCCCTCGTCGCGGTTCGCGAAGGGGATGACTTCGTCGAGAAACGCGAGATTTCCGGATTCCGCGATATATTTGTAGACGGTCGGGAAAAGCCAGAGCGCGTCGTCCGCGCGGTAAGCCGGATGTCCGGTCTCCTTCACGTAGGAGGCGTCGTCCGGCGTGTCCTCATGTCCCGGATTGTGCGTGTATTTCACGAGCGGAAGACCGCCGCCGTTGTCCACCTGGGCGGAGAGCATGAAACGGATCTGTTTCGCAGCCATCTCCGGCTCGAGGTGGATGATGCCTTGGATGTCCTGTACGGTGTCGCGATAGCCGAAACCGTTGCGCAGGCCGCAGTAGATGAGAGAGGCCGCGCGCGACCAGATGAAGGTCATAAAGCAGTTGTACGCGTTCCAGGTGTTGATCATTGTGTTGAACTCCGGACTTGGCGTATGGATCTTCAGATGGTCCATCTTCGCGTACCAGTCCGCTTTCAGCTCAGACAATTCCCTCTCAGCCGTCCCGGCCGGGTCCGCGTACGCGCTCAGGATCGACGCCGCTTCGGACGCGGTCTTTGCCCCGAGCAGGAAAGCGACCGTCTTCGACTCGCCCGGAGAGAGCGTGAGCTTGCAGGAGAGTCCGCCGCAGGAGTTTTCATTGTAGCTGTCCGCGTTCCCGAGGCCGCCTGCGATGACGCCCTGCGGATCCCCGTAACCGTGGTAGCGGCCGAGGAAGAGCTCTTTGTCTCCGCAGTAGGAGGAGACCGGCGCTCCGGCAAGGCCGAAGAAGCGCTCCATGATATTGTCGCCCTCCGCGCGCTCGTCGCCGAGAGACTCCGCCAGGTTGCCGTGGATCTGCTGCAGGATGAAATTGTCTTTGAACATCGTGCGGGTGATGAACAGCGAGTACTGCAGGTTTACGAGATCCTGCTCGTAATTGCTGTGGTTGGTGAACTCCGCGTATCCGGTCAGCGTGAGGCTGCGCGGGCGGTCGGAGTCGTTCTTCACCGTGAGCGCCCACACCTCATAAGTCTTGCCGAGCGGCACGTGGTAGAGCGCTTCGGAGTGGATCCCGCTGTAGTCCGCGATCATGCGGGTGTAACCCATGCCGTGGCGACATTCGCTCTTGTACTGCGCCAGATCTTTTCCGACCGGCTGCCAGGAGGCGGACCAGAAATCTTTGCTGTCGTCGTCCCGGAGGTAGATATAGCGTCCGGGCTGGTCGAAATTGTTGAACACATAGCGCAGAATGCGGCCGTTCGCGCCGGATTTGGCAAAGCTGTAGCCGCCCGCGTTGTTGGAGATGATTGCGCCGTACTCCGGAGAGCCGAGGTAGTTCGCCCACGGCGCCGGGGTATCCGGGCGGTCGATGACATACTCGCGATTTGCGTCGTCAAAATATCCGTATTTCATATCGTACTTCCTTTCTTCGTGTTTAGTGAACTTCACCGAACGCCCTTGCAGGGATTGTCAATGCCACGGTAAACGCACTTCCGTTCGTTACGGTCACGCAGCGGAACTAAGCTCATGCTGCGCATTCGCTAAGTACCGGCGGACCTCTACGGTTTACCTTAGGCATTGCAACCCACTGCACGGGCTGTCCATTTCTGCTTGAAATGCACTACTTATGGCGGAAGGCAGTGTATCGTGTACTGCAGCCGTAGACAGGAACCGCAGGGATTTCCGGGGCTTTTCCGGCACAAACTGAAAAAAGAAAGTTTTCCGCTTCCCAACATGTATCTACAGTTTTGCCGGGAAAGTTCCCAGGAAGGGTACCGTGCGGTTCTGTCCGGATACAACATACGAAGTTCACTAAACACGAGTATATATGATATTTGCCGGGAACTCAATAGGAAATCGGAAAATCCGCAATCATTCAGATGTATCTGAAGCCGCGTCGCCTACATACATCTCGTACAATTCGTCGTCCCCGACGGCCTGCCGAATCTGTTCGTACAGCTGATCCGAAGCTTCGCGCATCTGGGCGCGCAGCTCATCAGAGAGCTCCACGATCTTTGCGCCACCCTCCTCGCAGATCGCGATGCGGTCGTTGGCGCGCTCAAGCGCCTGCTCGCGGGAATAGTCCCCGGCGGTCGCGGCGGCTTCGCGGATGATGGATTGCTGTTCCTCGGAGAGACCGGCCATGAAGTCCTGATTCGTGATCAGCGTCAGCAGGTGCGGCAGGTGGTTCGTCTGTACGACGTAGTCCTGCTGCTCGTAAAATTTGTTTGAGACGACGACCTCGTACGGGTTCTCCTGCGCGTCAATCGTGTTCTGCTGGAGACCGATGTAGACTTCGGAGAAGGCCATTGGGGTCGGGTTCGCGCCGATCGCGTTCCAGAAGGCCATGTGGTAGGAATTCTCCATCGTGCGGATCTTGACGCCCGAGAAATCGGAGAGATCCTCGATGTTGACATTTGAGGTCATGACGCGGAAGTTCTGATCGCTCATGCCGAGCAGGTCGATGCCCTTCTCCGCGTAGATCGCGCGCACTTTCTCCATGAACGCCTCGTTGTCCAACACCTCATGCAGTTCAGTGATGTCGCTGAAGACGCAGGGCAGGTCAAAGAGGCACAGGCGCGGTAGGTAACTGACCTGCGGGGCCGTGTTCTGCACGACGAATGGAATATCACCGCACATCACGCTCTCGAGAAGCTCAGTGTCGCCTCCAAGGGAGCTGTTCGCGTAGACTTCGACGCTCATCTCGCCGTTCGAGAGTCGGTTCACCTCCTCCGCGAATTTCTTCGCGTAGAGCTGGGTCACGGTGTCCTCCGGGCTGGCGGTCGCCAACACCCAGGCGTAGGTCTGTCCCTTTTCCTGACAACCGCCGAGCAGCATCATACCGGCAGCGAGTACGGCGAGCAGGAGAGCTCTTCTTTTCACCATCTTCATATCCCCACCCCCTTATACCAGCGCCAGGCTGATCTGCGGAATGTACGTGATCAGCAGCTGGGCGATCAGAAACAGAATGATCATCGGGAGCGCCTTTTTCGCGATCTCCATGACCGGTACCTTGGACATTGAACTCGCCACGAAGAGATTGACGCCGATCGGCGGCGTGACGAAACCAATCGCCAGGTTGACGACCATGAGGATGCCGAAGTGTACCGCGTCCACACCGTAGGAGGCGACGATCGGCATCAGGATCGGCGCGAGGATCAGGATGGCCGGACTGGTGTCCATGACCATGCCGACGATCAGCAGAAGCAGGTTGATGACGAGCAGAATGGTGAAGCGCGTCGTGAACGCACTGGTCATCCAGGCAGAAACGGTCTGCGGCACGTGCATCAGCGTCAGGATGCGCGAGAACGCGACGGACGCCGCGAGGATGAACAGGATCGGACAGAAGGTTCGCACCGCCTCGCGCAGCACGCCCCAGAGATCGTGCGGTTTCAGCGTCTTATATACGAATACGCTGATAATCAGCGAGTAGAAGACCGCGATCACGGCGGCCTCGGTCGGGGAAGTCACTCCGGAGTAGATGCAGCCCAGAATGATCACCGGAGTCAGCAGCGCGAAGAAGCTGGAGAAGAAGACCTTACGGAAACCACGGCTGTGAAGCTCGCCGACGATCGCCTCGATCTTTTCCTTATCCTCGCCGTGCTTTTTGCAGTGATAGTACGCGTAGCCCATCAGGATGACGGCGATCAGGATGCCGGGAATAATGCCTGCGATGAACATGTCGCTGACGGATGCGCCGGTCGCCTGCGCGTACAGGATGAACGGAATGCTCGGCGGAATGATGACGCCCAAGCCGCCCGCCACGGCGACGAGCGCCACGCTGAATTTCTTGTCGTAGCCCATGTCCAGCATCAGCGGGATCGTCATGCTGCCGACGGCCGCGACGGTCGCCGGGGCCGATCCGGAGATCGCGCCGAAGAACAGGCAGGTGATGACGACGGCGCAGGGAATGCCTGCGGTGTGCCTGCCGACAAAGTAGCTGAACACTTCAAAGAGCTTCTTCGACACGCCGCCCTTTGACATGATGATGCCCGAGAGCACGAACATCGGGATCGCGAGCAGCGGATAGGAGTTCACGCCTCCGAGCGCCGAGCGCAGGATGTAGACGCCGCTGACGGTGAAAGAGTCCGACAGGAGGCTTGGCATCATGCTGGCGATGCCGACCGACAGTCCGACCGGGACGGCCAGAAGCAGCAGAACCACAAAAATGATCATAATAAATAAGGTCATGACTTCTTACCTCCGAACATATTTTTCGCCTCGCGCAGCCACGCCTGGAAGACGCGCACGGTCAGCAGCAGGAAACCGACAAGCGGTGCCGACTGGATGAAATACATCGGGATGTGCAAAGCGGCGCTGGTCGCCTGCAGGTCTATGGCCTGGCGCACATAGGTCACGCAGTACGGAATCATGATCAGGCAGAAGATAAACACCAGCGTATGACGCAACAGGCGCAGCCCGGTCTGCCCTTTCTTGGGCAGGATATTCAGGAATTGTTCGATTTTGATCGATATACGTTTTTTCACGCAGTAGCTGATGCTTAAGAACACCGACCAGACAAAGAGGTACTGGGTCAGCTCCTCCGACCAGCTCAGCGAAGTGTTGAGCGCGTAGCGCGCCACGATCTGCATTCCCATGATGACGACCATGCAGATCAGCAGGAGGATCAGGATCGTTTCCTCCAGGTTGTCGTCGAGCCATTTCAGAAATTTCATACACTTATTCTCCTTTTTTTCTTTATTTAATACAGCGCTAGGGATTCACACAAATGGACAGACCATATTCTAATGTGCCTCTCCTGCGAAACCAAAGACCATTTTTCAGGTCACAGATCATAATGGATTCCCAGCACTTCCTTCATGTGTTCGATCGGCATGTCCTGACCGGTCCAGAGCTTGAAGGACGCCGCGCCCTGGAAGAGCATCATGCCGCGGCCGTTCATCGTGCGGCAGCCGGCCTCGCGCGCCATGCGCAAAAGCTCGGTCTCCTCCGGGGCGTAGATCGCGTCGGTCACGATCAGATTCGGGCGGAAAAAGCTCGCGTCTGGTATGTACGTCAACCCCTCCTGCGGCTTCATGCCGAGGCTCGTCGCGTTGGCGAGCAGCACGCTGTCAGCAATCTCCGCCTTCAGACGATCCAGGTCCTCGAGATCGTAGAAGCTGGCTTTGCAGTCTGTCTTGTCGTTCAGCATCTCGACGGTGTCGATGCCGCGCTGATGAAATTCGTCGCGGCGGTTGAAGACGGACAGCTCCGCCACGCCGTCGAGCGCGGCCTGCACCATCATCGCCTTTCCGGCACCGCCGCAGCCGACGATCGTGATCTTTTTGCCGATCACATCGACGCCGTTGTCCTTCAGGGAGCGCATGTAGCCGATTCCATCGGTGATGTGCCCGGTCAGCACACCGTCGTCGTTGACGATCGTGTTAACGGCCCCGCACATCTGCGCCTGTTCCGAGAGCTTGTCGAGATAGGGGATGACTGCGATCTTGTTCGGCATCGAGAGGTTTCCCCCGCGAACCTTCAGCGCGCGCATCGCCGCGATCGCCTCCTTAAGATTGCTCTGGTCGACGTCGAAGCAGAGGTAGGCGTAGTCGAGCCCCAGATAGGCGGCCGCCTCGTTGTGCATGGCCGGGGACTGCGAATGCCGGATCGGGTACGCCATCAAAGTCAGCAGCTCCGTATGTCCTGTGATTCGTTCACTCATGACAGTTCATCCTTTCAGTTCTTCTTTCTGAAATATGTACTTGCGCCGCCGCATTCCTCTGTTCGATTCTTTATCACATAAATGCGTTGACGCATTAAAGTCCATTCTATCATACTTATGTGGTTCACGCCAGTCCTATTTTTGAGCTTTCGTTCAGAACAGCCCGTGCAGGTGATTGGCAATGCCAAAGGCAAACCGTGTGCAGCCGCCGGTGCTTAGCAAGCGCTAGCGAGCTTATGCACCGTTGCGTGTCTGCACTCGTGCGAGAGCTGAGTTTGCCGTGGCATTGACCAATCCCTGTGAGGGCGTCCGGTATACTTAGTGAATTAAACAGGATTTTTTCTTGTAGCCCCCTCTTTTTTCTGATACAATAATGCAAATGTGCGTACTCTGCACAGAGGACAAGACGATATTGGGGGATGGTGTTTTATGGCGTATACGGTTCCGGAGATTCTGAATGCGATCAATGAGGGGGAGATAAGAGCGTACTATCAGCCGCAGTATGACGCGCTGACGAACAAGCTGAGGGGCGCGGAAGCGCTGGCGCGCTGGGTGAAGCCGGACGGTGCGCTGGTTTCACCGGGAGAATTCGTTCCGGTGCTGGAGGAGTCAAGCGCGATCACGGAGCTTGACTGGCATATCTGCAGGCAGGCGTGCGCGCTCCTGCGCAGGCAAGGCGAGCAGGGGATACGGCAGTTCCCGATCTCGGTCAATTTCTCTCGCTGGCATGTAGAGGAGACGGATTTTGTACAAAGGCTCTGCGCGACGGTGGATGAATATGGGGTGAAGCACAGCCTTCTGGTTGTCGAGATCACAGAGTCCGCGCTGGTGGATCATGGGGAGCGGATCGCGGATCTCGTCCGGGGAGCGCGGGACGCCGGCTTTCCCGTGGCGCTGGACGATTTCGGAAGTGGACTTTCTACACTGAGCTTTGTGAAGGACATTGCGATGGACACGCTCAAGATCGATAAATCTCTGCTGAGCAGGAACTGTGAGGACGAGAAAGAGCGCATTGTGCTCGAAAGCATCTTTACCTTTGCGCATCGTCTGAAGCTGACGACGGTGGCGGAGGGTGTGGAGACGAGGGAACAGCTTGGCTTCCTGCGCACCTGCGGCTGCAAGGTCATCCAGGGGTTTCTGTTCGCGAAACCGATGCCGGAGGAGGAGTTCTGGAAGGTCTGTGAGAAGCGTAAGGCTCTGGAGGAGCCGGAGGACATCCTTGTGATCCAGCCGCCTTCGAGCGCGCTGCAGCTGCTGATGGATGCGGTTTTTATCCGCTATCCGCTGGTGATTTTTTCGAATTTGACAAGGAACAGTTTCTATATGATGGCCTACGAGAATTTCACAAGCCAGTCCTGCCCGTCTACCGGCGTGTTTTCGGAGTTGATCGAGCATGGAGCGTCGACGATGGCGCCGGAGGATCAGCAGCTTTTCCGGGATACGTTCAGCATCAGCAATCTGTTGGATGCGTATGGACGCGGGGAGAAGTGGGTTCGCATCATTACGCGCCAGAGAGGGGACGATGGAATCTATCGAAGGGTTGAGACAACAGACTACTTTGTCAGAAACCCGTCCGTGGACGACGTGCTGGTAATCACCCTGTGTCAGAATCTGGAAGACTGACGATGGGAGAGCTTTCGAAAAGAACAGGACCGACTGCGAGGATGTCCCAAAAGCCAAATGGCCGGAGGGATGTCCTTTTTTGCACGCCCATGCTTTTTGTGCATATCCTGATAGCGGGAGGGCAGTATTATGGATCATGTCAGAGCGAAGCTTCATGCGGACGAGATCCACAAGGCAGGAATCACGGGACGGGGAATTACGGTTGCGGTGTTGGATTCCGGAGTCTGCAGACATCCGGACTACGCGGATCGTATTGTAGGATTTGTGGATATGATACACGGAAGGACAGAATGCTACGACGACGCGTCGCACGGGAGCCATGTCAGCGGAATACTGGGCGGAGATGGAAGAAGCTCAATGGGGAGATATTGCGGGATCGCGCCGGAGTGCAATCTGCTTCATGTCAAAGTGTTGGACAGCAAAGGGCAGGGGAGTCTCATCGATATCTTCCGGGGAATCGAGTGGGTGATCGCCAACAGGGAACGCTATCATATCCGCATCATGAACATATCGGCGGGGACGACAAGAGGAGAGGACGACGAGGGATCCAGGCTGCTCGTGGATTATGTGGAGCGCGCCTGGGACAGCGGACTGGTCGTCGTGGCAGCGGCGGGAAACATGGGACCGGGACCGATGAGTATTACCGCGCCCGGCAACAGCAGGAAAGTGATCACGGTCGGCTCCTCAAATCAGTTCTGGCGCCGGCAGGGAAACGTAAACGCCAATTATTCCGGCTGCGGGCCGACACAGGAATGCGTCTGCAAGCCGGAGCTTGTCGCGCCGGGCACGAATATCGTCTCCTGTTCCGCGCGCTGGCGGCAGGGACAGTATTATGCGCGCAAAAGCGGGACTTCGATGGCGGCGCCCGCAGTGAGCGGCTGCATTGCGCTGCTGCTGGAGCAGGAACCATATCTGACCAATGTGCAGGTGAAGATGCGGCTGAGGGAAGCGGCGGTCGACCTCAGACTGCCGAAAAACCGGCAAGGCTGGGGAATTCCGGACTTGAGAAAGCTTTTGATACTGTAATCGGAAACCGTAAAGAAAAGCGCGCCGCGTATCTGCCCGGTACCATTCCCAAACAAATATGTGACGCGCTCTTTCTCTGAAATACTGCCGATATCAGAATCCGTAGCCCTCAAGGATCTTTTTCGCCGCATCCGGATCGTCGCAGACGCAAAGCACTGTGTAGGCACCGGCGCTCTCGATGATCGCGTCGTCGAGCTTCGCGACCTCACCCTCATTGTAGGAGGCGTACAGCGCGGACTGATTGTCGACTCTGGTCTGAAACAGCTTCTCGATCTCATCTGTGTTTCCGGAGTCCTTCGACTGAATCACAGCCACCTCACAGGCGGTCGCCCCGGAGCT
This sequence comes from uncultured Lachnospiraceae bacterium, assembly GCA_947626285.1. GTDB lineage: Bacteria > Bacillota > Clostridia > Lachnospirales > Lachnospiraceae > Choladousia. Next base: position 7,807 of record CANQRR010000012.1, on the reverse strand, counting down.
CGCGTAAGCCACGGCAGACGCGACATCGTCCGGCTCATAGAAGTAGATCGACGCAAGCATATCCGACGCCGTCTCCGTGAGCTGATCGGAGGTGACGGTACCCAAGAGCTCGTCTGCGAGCTTCGGCACATCGACCGATACTTCTTTTTCTTTCTTGCCTCCGCAAGCCGTCAGGCTGAGCGCCGCAACCGCCGCGCAGAGGAATAGTGTCATTTTCTTCATAATTATTTATCTCCCTTCATTCATACAAAGCGGCAGCCTCAGATATATCTTATTGCTCATGCTTCGCTGCCGCCCGCGCCGTCTGTCTCTGATTCGGACTCCGTCTCGGCGGCAGTCACACCACCGCTTTCCGGTTCGTCGGACTCCGGCACCTCTATGTAATGGCTCTTCAGGTAGTTGAGCATCTGCTCGCAATATTCCGCGTACAGATGGACCCCGTCGCTGGAAGCCCCGTCGATCAGCGAACCGTAGCCGTTGGACAGGATCTCGTTGAGGTCAAGATAGTAGTAGTCTTCTTCCTCACAGATGTCCAGCAGGATCGAATTGATCTTGTCGACGTTTGCGTTGTTGACATATTCTGTGGAGGCCGCGCGCGACTCGTCTACATAGATCACACTGCACACGTAGATGATCGCATCCGGCTGGATCTCCCGAAAGCGGTCCATAGTCGCGATAAACCCTTCCCGGAATGAATCCCAGTTGTACTCGCCCAGATCGTTGGTGCCGAGCATGATGTAGATTTTGCGGTAACTGCCGCCAGAGAGCGCGGCGGCAACCGTGATATTGCCATCCGGAGTAGAAATAACCGGATCGCTCTTCATCGAAGAGAGGGACATGCCCACGCTCGTGAAGAAGCGCCCCTGTGTGATGCCGGATGCATTGCGGAAGCCCTCCATCCGGGAATCGCCGATGAACACGGCATCCGCGAAATAGGAATCGTCGACGGAAGTATCCGACTTCGGGACGATCGCCGGGCTGTCCGGATCCGAAACGGTAGGCAATGTCTCAGGCTCCGTCTCGCGAACCGTCGCGCTCAGCTTCTCCGGAAGGCCGGCAAGCACCATCTCTCCGTACGCGCCGTCCGTGACTTCCGGAAGAGAGACCGCGGGCTGACGGCGCTCCGGCTCAGACTCCACGACCGAACCGCCGGACGAGACCGCCGTGCCGGAAGAATTCGTGGCACGCGCTTCCGTCAAAGAGGAACGATGAGTGAACATCGTGTAGATCAGTTTCCCCTCGAAGACGACAAGCACCAGAGTGACTAGGATCAAAAGGTTCAGGACGAGTCTGTCCCGCCTTCTTTTGCGTCTGCGCTTTTGTGGTTTCATGGTTGGCATTATCTCCTGTGAATCCGATTCATTCTATCTAAATCACCATAAAATAATATTATATAATATTGGGAAACAAAGTCAAGCACAAAGGCACACGGAAACGCAAAATGTCGTAGAGTTGGATACTCTACGACATTCTTATTGCCGAAACATTTATCATAGGCATTGTACAAAAGAATGCGCATTTTGTCAATATTATTCGCCGAAAAACATCTCCTTATACTTTGTAGAAAACGCCGGGTTCACGAATCCATTTTTCATATAGAAGTACGTATTTATGTAGGTTTGCGGCCATGTATTTAAATGAAGAATGTCGTAGAGTATCCAACTCTACGACACACTCTATCATCAGTATTTCCTGACAGCCGGACGATTGTTTTATCAGATGAAAACCTGGATGGGATACGTGAGCCCAGAGGCGACGTTTTTCGGAAAGGGGTCATAGCGGCCACCGCATATGCCGGACAAGTTTTTATGTAACGCTCCGGCATATTTCATGGGGCAGCAGGCATCCGAGCCGACCGGAAGGACGGGACGGAATGGCGGAGCCTACCCCTAATGACCGTTTCAGGACAGGAGAGCGGTATTGGACGGTGGCTGTGTTGTGCTACAGATATTTGCATAAATTTGTAAAGATTTACAGGGATTTACAGGCATCAGGCCGGATGGAAGGAGGCAATCGGATGCTCTGGTACAAACTGAAGACATGGTATGGCGGAGAGGAAGCGCTGGTGAAGGAGATACGGCGCACTGTTCCGCCTTTTCTGTATGATGACGTTTTCGTCATCTATAACGAGCGGAACCTGCGGAAACAGCAGCTGAACCGGATCGAACCGGAGGTTTTGTTTCCCGGTTGCGTCTTCCTGACCTGCAGGGACACGGAGCCGCTTTTTCGGCGGTTGGAGAAGATCCCGGCCATATGGAAACTGATCTCGACAGGCTACCTGAGCATGTTCCCGCTGCCGGAGCAGGATGCGCAGCTCCTTGAGGTGATCTCAGGGAAGGACCATACCGTGCCGGTCTCCTACATGATCCGTGAGACGGCGGAGGGGGACAGTTACCGGGTCTACGGTCCCCTGGAATACCTTCTGGACGGTGTCGAGAGGGTCCGTTTCGCCAGTCGTTTCGCCAAAGTCCGCAGGGAACTCTGGGGCGAGGACACGGTGCTGCCGCTGGGGATACTGGTGAAGGATGATGTGGACGTGGAGATGCTCTATCACGGGAAAGCAGTCATCGCACCGCCGCCGGGGACAGGGCACTACGGCGTGCTGGAGATCACGAAGGACGAGACCGGGAAGAATGTGTACCGGGTCCTGAGGCATGTGGCGGTGGTCCCGCAGGAGAACAAAGTGCAGAGAGGCTATGCGTCGGCGTAGAGTGGGAAAATTCATTTCAAAAAGAAAGGCTGACATTTTGGGGCTTCTAATTGATTGAAAGGAATCTGGCTATGAATTATCTGATAGTAGTAGCGCATCCGGATGACGAAGTTTTAGGGGCCGGTGCGACCATACGCAAGCTCATTGAACAGGGACACAAGGTGGCGATTGCCGTCATGAGTGGACATGCGGCAGCCAGGCAAAATCTCTCGGCGACTTTGCAGGAAGATGAGGCGAAAGCGATGTCCCTGCTGGGGATCGCTAAGGTATATCATGCGGATTTCCCAAATATCAAAATGAACACGGTCCCGCACCTGGATCTGGTGAGATTCATTGAATCCTGCATAGAGGAATGGCAGGCGGAAGGGATCGTTACCCATCATCCTTCCGATACGAACATAGACCATCAGGAAACAAGCAGGGCAGCCCAGGCAGCCTCCAGATTGTTCCAGCGGAAGGAAGGCGTTCCGGCCTTGAAACTTTTGATGTATATGGAGGTCCCATCGAGTACGGAGTGGTCCTTGAATTCCTCAGCAAACCGTTTCCTGCCAAACTATTTTGTGGAGATCGGGAAAAGGGGCCTGGATATAAAACTTAACGCCCTGGCCGCGTATACAGGCGTTATGCGTAAATACCCGCATCCGCGCTCCGAGGAAGCAATCACCGGTCTTGCGGCCTACCGAGGGGCAGAAGCCGGCTGCGATTACGCGGAAGCATTTGAGTGTGTGTTCAGCGCGTTATAGGCTGACCGCCGGATGAGGAGAAGAGATGTACCGGAAATATATAAAGCGGCTGTTTGACATCGTGATATCCCTGGTTGCGATTTTGGTTCTGCTTCCGGTGTATGTCGTACTTGGCATCTGCGTTTTTTGGAACATGGGCTCCCCTATACTGTTCAGCCAGCGGAGAATTGGTAAAGATGAAAAAGCATTTACGCTTTATAAATTCAGGTCGATGACAGACGCAAAAGACGAGAACGGGAATTTATTACCGGAGAAGGACCGTCTTACGAAGTTTGGCATTTTATTGAGATCCTCTTCTTTAGACGAACTTCCTGAACTTTTCTCCATTCTAAAAGGGGATATGTCCTTTGTGGGGCCGCGTCCGCTTCCGACTTATTATGGACCGTATTTCTACCCGGAAGAAAGAAAACGCCACCAGGTCCGTGGAGGGCTGATCCCGCCTGACGGGGTGGGCGGGACAGCCACATGTGACTGGGAGACCCAGTTTAAGTATGAGATCTATTATGCGGAGCATGTGACATTCCTTATGGATGTCAGAGTGGTTTTGTCTACGTTTAAAATATTATCAGACAGGCTGAAAACGGATTATGGCGCGGATGACCGCCCACATCTTAATAGGTACAGGGAGACAATAGACATTCCTGAAGCAGTCATAAGGGAGTGGGAAACAAGATAAGCGAAATAATAAGGGAATTAAGGGATACGGGATGCGTAAATATATAGTTTTTGTGAGCAAAGATCATTACAATCCGTTAGGGATTGTTCGAACGTTGGGGGAAGCTGGAATTCGACCGATTGTTGTGGTTGTAAAAAGTGAGCCGCGCCTGGTAGGCAGAAGCAGGTATGTAAAAGAAAAGTACTATGTTGATAATCCGGAAGCAGGGATAGAACTGATATTATCAAAGTTTGCTCGAAAAAATGGGGAAAAATCTTTCATCCTGACAGGTGATGACGTGACGGTCATGACGCTGGACAAGCATTATGATGAGCTGAAAGATTACTTTATATTTTATAATGCTGGGGCAGCGGGGAATATCAGGAAATATATGAATAAAGATGAGATTTGTGCTCTGGCGGTCAAACATGGCTTTTCAATTCCAAGGACATGGAAGGTTCAAACGGGAGAAATCCCAAATGACATTAAGTATCCGGTGATCACAAAAGCGATCAATTCCTTTGGACTGGAATGGAAAAATATAGTGTTTGTCTGTAACAATGAAGAAGAATTAAGAGAGGCTTATAAGAATATCCATAGTGCATCAATTTTGCTACAGGAATATATCCAAAAGACGGATGAGCAGTCATATGAAGGATTCAGTGTGAAACACGGACAGGATGTATTTTTTAGTATGCAAAATAATGAGGTTTACCATATTCCGGATAAATACGCCCCATTTTGGGTTAACAAAAATGTTGAAGATCGGGAGTTTATCCGGAAAGCCTCCGCAATGATATCAGAAATCGGTTTTGAGGGAATCTTTGAGTTTGAATTTATGGTCAGTGAAGATGGAAAGCTGTATTTCCTTGAAATCAATTTTCGAAACACTGTAAATGGGTGGTCTACTACGGTTGCGGGAATGCCTGATGTGACCCTATGGTGTGAAGCCATGTTACAGGGTAAAATTCCGGAAGACTGTTACAAGAAAATTCCGGATGGTTTTACAACGATGGCAGAATGCTTTGATTATGATGTAAGGGTTAAAACAGGCATGCTCAGCCATAAGGAATGGATGAAACAATACAAAAATGTGAACGCGAAGCTTTATCGGGGACGGAAAGATTACTTTCCATTCTTTTCATTTATGTGGTATAAGCTCACAAGAATGCGGCATTAAGAAAGGCGGTATGATTAGCAATGGAAGCGGTACTGGCGGTTGGATTGGGAATTTGGGTGATGGTATCCGGAATAATTTGTTATGTATATATGGGTAGGGATGAGGACAGGGAGAAGATGTAATGAATATTTATTTTATGGGTATGTGTGTATCCTTTCTGATTTATATTGTTGCTGGATTCCTGATCAGCAGGAAAGTGAAGGATGCTAACGACTTTTATGTGGCTGGAAGAAGAGCCCCATTGCTTTTGATTGTAGGTTCTATGATTGCGTCTTATGCAAGTACAGGCATGTTTATGGGGGATGCGGGGGAGTATTACAGTGGATTGTTTTCCCCCATGACGATACTTGCTACCATGCAGGTGACAGGCTATATATACGGTGCTGTTTTCTTTGGAAGATACCTGAGAAGGAGCAAAGTTCTGACCATTCCTGAATTTTTTGGGAAACGGTTCTGTTCGGAAAGAATGAGAAAACTTGCTACAGTTACTGCCATTGTCACAATGACTGTTTACCTGCTGTCGATCATGCAGGGAATCGGAACCCTTATGAACGTTGTCACCGGGGTCGATTACAACCTGTGCATTTTCCTTGCGCTGGTTGTTTTTTTACTTGTATCAGTCACATCTGGCGCAGCAGGGGTGCTTATCACAGACACGATTATGTTTGCTTTTTTTACCATTGGCTTGATAGTGGGGGCATTGCTTATAACAAATCGGGCAGGCGGCTGGTTCAGCATCGTTGACAGGCTCGTAAATTATGTACAGGGGGGGGGACAAAACCGGACTTCTCTCCTGGGGCGGGAACACAAACTACTTATATTCAAACGGGGCTACGAATGTCGTGTGGGGAATCGTATATGGGATCGTATGGATGTCTGTATGCATGGTAGGTCCGTGGCAGTCAAGCAGATATCTGATGGCAAAAAATGAGCATGTGGTAGTGCGCTCTTCTTTATATTCGGCATTGGGCATTTTCTTTCTGGAACTTCTGGTCGGAATGTCGGCCGTAACTGTGAACCTGCTGAATCCCAATTTGGGATCGGCATCTCATGTTTTAATATGGGCTTCGATGAATGTCCTTCCAAAGGGACTTGGGATCGTAATGCTGACAGGTGTCCTGGCAGCCGGGATATCCTCCGCAACAACGTTTCTGTCGTTGATTGGCTCCTCAGTTGCCAATGATATATGCAAAGGAAAGGGTAACACCATTCGGATCGGGCGGATCACCATGACAGTAGTGAGTGTGCTTGTGCTGTTGCTTGCGATATTTAATCCGCCGCAGATTTTTTGGATCATGTTTTTTGGCGGATCCATTGTGGCAAGTTCCTGGATGCCAGTAGCTGTAGCGAGTATCCTAAGTAAACGTGTAACCAAAACAGGGGCGTTCTGCGGTATGCTCGCCGGGTTTATCGCCTGCTTTTCTGTGAAACTCTATACATCCCTGACAGGGGCAGCATTGCCGGTCTTTTTGGACCCGACAGTTGTGGGTATCGTTGTGAATATAATTGCACTGGTGACGGGCTCTATGATGACCAGTGTAACAGAAGAAGAGAAAAATGCCAGAAAACAGCTGTTTCTCATTCCTGAAGAGGAAAAGGATGTTATTGAGGTCAGGAAAACAAGGACCTATTTAAAATTAACCGTTTTGCTTGGAATTGTTGTTGCAGGAGTTCTCCTTTCGGTATGGGCATGCCCGGTAATGATGGCGAAACGATAAACAATAAACGCAAAAGGATACAGAAACTGGGAATAGGGACAGGGTTACTATGCTCACAGCCGGATTAAAAACCCCATACTATGTGTTCTATGCAGACCAATTTATAGAGAATTATCATGAGCTGGAAGACACATTCAAAGCAGTCTATCCATATTATCGGATCGCGTATTCCTTCAAGACAAACTATACACCCGCCGTATGCGGAATTGTAAAGGAGCTGGGTGGCTATGCGGAAGTTGTTTCGGATATGGAATACCAGCTGGCACGAAGACTGGGATTTCCTGATGACCGGATTTTATATAATGGTCCTGGAAAGGGGAAGATGCTTGAGGAATGCCTTCTCTCCGGAGGGCATCTGCATATAGATAACCGGCTGGATCTTATGCGGACGATATCCCTTGCAAAGCGGAACCGGGGACAGAATTTCAAAGTGGCGGTACGGGTAAACTTTGATATAGGAAACGAACTTCATTCGAGATTTGGGTTTGATCTGGAAAATGGGGACTTTAAGAAGGCGGTGGATATGCTGGACCGGGAACCGAACATTTCGGTAAACGGGATACATTTCCACATCAGCAGGGCCCGCGGGCTGGAGGCTTGGAAAACCAGGGCGGACAAGCTTCTTGCAGTTGTGGGTTCATGCTTCAGCTATCCTCTGGAATATATAGATATCGGGAGCGGAATGTTCGGGGATCTTGAGCCGGAACTGAAGGAACAGTTCAGAGATCCCCCGACATATAAAGACTATGCGGATACGGTTATCCGGAAAATAGCAGACCATTATCGTGGCGCTGAGCAGAA
>CANQRR010000011.1 GCA_947626285.1 uncultured Lachnospiraceae bacterium | reverse complement strand
AGCTTAAGCAACAAGATGGGTAATTCCTTACTGGCTGTAAGGGGTATTAACCATAAATCTATTGTAGTAGGAAAGGATTATAGCTTCCCATATAAATGTATGAAACTGACGCTGTCACGCAGCCCAACAGCAGTGCTCCCTGTACGCATTCGAACCACACCTTGCCATTGAATCTTCTCTGTACCATCTTTGGCAGGTCTGTACTGAAAATAAATCCGATAGACAAAAGCACAACAAAATTCCTAAACTGAAACAGGAAGCCCTGTCCGGCAAACGACCTTGCCCCTATGCCAAACATGTTTCTAATATAGGCAAATGCCTGCGGCAGGTTCGCAGCCCTGAACACCACCCACAGCAGTATGACTATCGTCATCGTATATATATGGCCCAGGATATTGTGCAGCCGGGAATCGCCCCCCCCCTTGCGCAAAATGACGCTCCGCAAGCAGTATTACACCATATGACAGACCCCAGAAAACATATTTCCAGGAGGCGCCGTGCCACAGTCCTGTCAGGAACCACACCAGCAGTGTATTAAAAATCCATCTCCCTTTTGCACACCGACTGCCTCCCAGCGGTATGTATACATAATCGCGAAAGAATCGATACAGGGAAATATGCCACCTTCTCCAGAATTCTCTGATGGAACGTGCTGTATATGGATGGTCAAAGTTCTCCAGGAACCGGAAGCCAAACATCCTTCCCAGCCCGATCGCCATATCCGAATATCCCGAGAAATCATAGTAGATCTGTAAGGTATACGCGACAGCCCCAAGCCATGTGTATAAAACAGAAAACCGTGAGATATCCCTCACCCCAAAGACAATATCCGCAAGGCCGCCAAGGTTATTTGCCAGAAGTACCTTTTTGGACAGTCCTTTCCCGAAACGCCATGCCCCCTCTGCCAGATTCCCAAGGTCCACTTTCCTGCACGCTTTCTTCATATATGCACGGATATCCTGATAGCGCACGATAGGCCCGGCAATCAGCTGTGGAAAGAACGATATATACAATCCCATATCAATAGGATTCTTTAACGGTTTCTCCCCACGGAAGATATCTACAATATATGAAATGGCCTGGAAAGTAAAAAAAGAGAGCCCGACCGGCAGAACCAGATCTTTTACCGCAAAGTTCCACGTTCCCAACTTGTTTATGTTCCCTATTATGAAGTCCCAGTATTTATAGTAGATCAGCAGACCCAGCATGATAACAAGAGCTGTAAAAAGGACCAGCTGTTTTACAATGCGCCTCTGACTCATATGTATAAAAAGCCCAGAAAAATATGCCACTGTAATAACACATATGATCAGCCAAACATATGCTCCTGCTCCGGCGTAATAAAAATAGATGCTTGCCAGAAACAGCCACAAGTTTGCATACCAGGGTTTAACCAAAAAATATACTATGAAGACCAAAGGGAAAAAGAAAAATAGAAAAGTTAGGGATGAAAATACCATGAACACTATCTCCATATTGTCATGTTAAAAGTCACTACTTTTTTTATTTCTTCATTATGCACGCAATATGATACCCAATCTGATACAATTATCTCCTCCAATTAGGATTCTCAGTATATCCCAAGCTATCTTCTATGCAAATTTCACCCATAATTTTATAATTCCATCTTTCATCATTCGAATAAATTATTCCTGCTTCACTGCCAGTCAACAGAAGTCCTTTACTTCTCATGTACATGAACCCAGATCGGAATAATCCCCGAAGAAATCCCCATAAGGTGATTATCTCATCAGAACACACCGTGTCTTTTCTCCCTACAGCAATTAACATCTTTCGCTATTTCTGTTTGCATACTTTGCCTTTTTATCTACATAAAGAAAATCTTGTTCAGATACTCCTGCATATGGTAAATTCCTACAATGTTTTCGCTCCCAATTTATCCTTTCTGAAAATAACGGACACTCTCTGGCTTACTGTGGCAACGTCAGCCATGAACCTAAGACGCTATCCCACTCCGGCGGCGTGAACTCTTCCAATCCTGACCCCGGATAAAGCGTAAGCTCCCCGAAATAAACTTTCCCACCCGCTTCATAAAAATCAACACGGACAAATGGAAAGCCTCTGGACAGCCTCTCGGCAAGCTCTACCATCTTCAAATAATTACGCGGTCTTTCGATTGTTGTTTTACTTCTGGGATAATGCCTTTCAAACGGCATGAGGTTCCATTCCCGGTCATAAAATGTAACCTTAAGCCCATTGCCCGAATGTCGCTCGCTGCATACAAATGAGCATTTAACCTCTCCATTGAAGCACATCAGTTTATAATCCAGTAGCTCACCAGGTATCCGCTTCTCCGTCTCTGTCCGCACGAGGATCCTTATGTTTTCATATTTGAGTATTGCCCCCCCCCAGAAGGCAGCCGCAGCCATTCGCCCATCTGTTCCCCCAGAGATGGAGGCGTAAAAGTCTCATATCCGGACCCGTGATAAAGAGTTAATTCTCCGAAGTAAATCTTGTCTTCAAGCGAATAAAAGTCTGTTCTTACATTTGAAAACCCTTTGGATAATTTGGCTGCAAGCTGTAACATCTTGTCTAATGTCTCTGGTTTTGGTATTTGGTGCGATGAATCTGTAGGAAATTCTATCGTGGCTTCTATATATTTCCAGTCTGTCGTATACAGATTACGCTTATGCTCCACAAACCTGTCATAATCAACCTGTATGATCTTTGGTTCCCCATTAAAATTGAAAACCTTGTAATCCTTGAGGTCTGTCTCTGATTCGTCTACAAGATACTTTTCGGCAATGATCTTTCTTGGAACATCCTTATATGGCCACTCCCGGCCAGTCAAATAATAATCCTGTGCCAAGCCTTTACGAAGCTCTTTTTTCACTTTCGGAATGTTCAATCTACTCTTGTCCGTACAGATACATAGCCCTCGCCCAGAATTATGGTTACACTTCAGTACAAACTGGTCTGGCAATTTACCAAAATCGATTTCGTCCGGACTGTCCCATACGCCTAACGTAGGGATGATATATTCCTCCCCGATGATATTGGCTACATATTCCTTTGCCAGATATTTATCCACCATCACTGTATAGATTGGATTGTGGTCATACAGTTTCAGCCATTGTAACTTCTCGTTAAATGTTCTTGGATTATCAAGATTTAGTTCCATTCCTGTGATATACTTATATTTTTTTTTCAAAAACTCCTCGTCTGGCATATTATCATAAAAACCCACTTGCACCAGATATAAAAATCTCCATTTAGGTGAGGAAACCAAACGGCGCAATATACGATTATATCTTTGTATATCCATGTTCAAATTTTTCTCCTACCAATTCCCAATTCTATTCTACAATAAACAAATATTTCCAAATCACCCAAATCTGCGTAAATATAGCATTCTTTTATTAAATATTCCTTTAATAACTTTCTATTTCACTTCCTTCGCAACCATTAGAATCTTCGCAAAAGCATATAGTCGACAAAACAGGTAGCTAAATAATGGTACTTTTTCGGCAGAATATCAATACAAGATGTTGACCTACCAAGACAAACAGCGTCATAGCAAAAAAGTACGGGGTCTCCTTCAAAAGCTGGTAATTTGTTAAGCATTTCCTGCGCAAATGCGTCACTTCCGGCCACAGTGTCCATGACAATCCCGGCTCCTGCTATATCTATATCGTCCTACGCCATCCGGTCAACAATTTCCTGAATGTTTACCTCATGGATCGGGATATCTGGGTTGTCACAAAGGATGTGACCCCAAAGAGGCGGATGCATACCTGATAACCTATACTGACCAGAGGGATGCCCCACCAGATAGCGGGGAATCATTCTTCCAGGTGAATGGGGACGAGTTGCCATTTTAGGGAGCATACATAAGCATGTCCATCACCGTAACCTTATCCTTAATCAGTCATATAAAAAGGTGGAAAACCGCAAAAATCTCATAAAAAAGTCCTTCGTGGTCCTCCTAATGTACTTAGTCTTAACCATAATATACCCAAGATCCTGCCTGAAAAATGGCCCTTATTCGTCAGGCTTGGTTGATGTATGGCATTTTTACGTTTTCGTCGATATTAGATTCTTTCAAACCATTAATTTCATGTAGTTTTCTCAATGTCCGTCACCAACTTTTTGAAAAGAGATTCATAAATCATCGCGCCGAGAAGCGAGATTAAAAATATCCCCGCTGAAATTATGAAAACCGATAGCGTCTCCACCAACTGATTTCCAATCAGCCTATCTCCAAGAACAGTTGAGATAACGTCCCATATTCCTGCGTGAAGTAGGTAAATCAGTAATGTATATCCTGCCAATTTAGAGAAGTCTTTCTTAATGTCCAACACAGAAAATCCGGCAAAAATCAAACAAGAGGCAATAACTTCAATTGGTGAAAGAGAACCATATGAAAACAAATTTTGCTTAAAAAATATCGCGTCAACTTGAAGCCCATTGAACCCGCGATAAAAATTAATACATCCAAGACCAATATTTACTGCAATGCCTGCTAATATCAATACTATTGCTGTAATATTATTTTTTCTAATTATACCCCATTTTCTAATCTTATATCCCATCAAAAATAAACTTAAAAAGCAAAACTGACTGCCTATATCCCACTCCAACGTATGCGTGCTCGTAATGTAACAAACACTCGCAAGGGCAAGAAATACAGTGGTTATTTTGCCGTACAAGTTTACCCCCCCCGCTTCAAATCGACAGCAAGACGAATTACAAATGGCGCAGCGAGATATAGTCCAATTAAAATAAACAGATACCAAAGATGATAGAAAGGAGTTCCTTTTATTAAGCTCTTCAAAATTGTTAGCAATCCGAGCAAAATATGGTCAGGATCATACTTCTTGAAAATAAACACTCCCACCATATGCCTTGTAATACCATAAAACACATAAAGCGCACAAAACACTATACTTGTAACACCAATCTTTTTGAATGACTTCTTATAGAAATACCTATAGTCAGCGTTACGCTCATCAGCAAGAATAAACGCTCCGGACATCAATAAAAAGCAGGATACTGCAAAACGTACAATATGTGTTAAAATCATAAGCGAAAAAGTACAGTTTTGAGGTACTGCATCCTTGCATTGTAGGAAACTGCCAGATACGTGTATCACTATAACGGCAAATGTTGATATTATCCGTAACAAATCGAAATTTGCTTCACGAGGTTTGGACATAATTCCTCCACACTTATATATACCCAAATAGTTTGGTCAATTTTTATAACTAGATCCATGAGAAAGCAAACGCAGTTGTAATTCAATAATGAGTTTTCCCGCAATAATATCCGCACCCATGGGCAGCGAAGAATTTCTGCAACAATCATATAATAAAATTTTTTCCCCAGATGGGAGTTTCACTCGAAAGCAAAAACTCAATTACTTCGGATACTTCTTCCGGGTTCAAATGCCGTCCCAGCGGATCCGCATTTGCCAGGTTTTCAAGGAGCCGCTCATCCATATCCTGCAAAAACTTGGTCTGTACCATATGCGGCGAAAGGGCGTTTATCAAAACCCCTTTAGGAGCATACTCCACGGCCAGGCTTCGCGTCAGTCCCAGCAGCGCCGATTTTACGGTCACATACTCCGTCATGAACTTCGGTGGGCAATCCCCGACTGCCGAGCTTACGAGCACAGCACATTTTCCGTATTTTTGTTTCGCCATTGCGGGCAAAATAGCCTTGCTCAGTTCTAAAAGGGAATAAACCTGTATATACATCTGCGTTTTAATGGCGGATGCTTCAACCTCTCTAAGACGCTTATAAGCCAATTTCCCTGCCGGAAGATGCAGAAGATACGTGGGCGTTTCCCTAACTGCACTGATTACGGTCTGCACGCCGTCCGGGACGGACAAATCCGCCTGGACAGGCGTCATCCGCGGGCCGAGCTGTTCCGCAAGGGCAGCAAGCGCTTCACTCATTGTTCTATAGTGGACATAAAACCTGGCGTCTGGATGCTTTTCCGATGCGGATCGCAGAAAAGCCATCCCGATATCGGAACTGGCACCGATGATCAAATAAATATTCCTCATTCGGACACCCCCACCTCCAGAGTCGCTCTCGAAACTGTTTCGCCGTCCTGGTTGCGTATCCGCGCCTTGATGGTGACGCGCTTCAGGGCGTCGTTCAACTCCTTGACTGTACCCGTCACAGTCAGCCGATCGCCTGCATAGACGGGCTTCGTCATGGAGATGTGCGCTTCCTGAAAAAGCGCGTACTTCCCGGGAAGATACACGCCCACCAGTGTGGAATAGTACGCGGAAACCAGCATACCATAGCATACGGTTCCGCGAAAGCCGCGCTCCCTGGCATAGTCTTCATCCACATGGATGGGTGAAACGTCTCCGGTCAGCATCCGGAGCGCATCATATTGCACGGGCGTGATTTCGATACGGGTTCCTTTGCTGTCAAGGTGATTGAAGGAAACCTCCATACCCACTGAAAGATCGGAAAAGCGATATGCGTTCATTTTGTTTTCTCCTCAATCAGTGCCGCAAAATCACCCACGTTTTTTAGGCCGTTCATTTCCTCCGTCGTAAACTTTATGCCAAATCTGCGCTCGGCGGCAACAATCAGCTGAATCTGCATCAGGCTGTCCCAGTCCTCAATGTCCTTCGCCGTCATTTTGGAAGAAATGGTTAGCTCGTCATCGTCAAAGGCCTCTCTGAAAATTTCCTGAAGTTGTTCAAGCACGTTCATAGATGTATTCCCCTTTCTTTTCTGTCGCATGGAATCCCAATTGAAGGCAAAGCTGTTCCACCATTCTGTTTTTAGCCGTCGGCAGATACTCCGCCCGCAGCGGGCCTTGCGTGTGCGCCAAAATGAATTCCATCATTTTGTTTTCCACCCGCCGCTTCAATACCCGACAGCTCATCACCCAGGTGTCGATGAAATCATCCTTCAGAATCACGCACGAAATCAACCCATAATAATCAAACCGATCCGTCAGCTCGCCGTAAATCAGCTTATAGGACGGATCGCCCAGCATCTCTTCAATCTGGCCTTCCGTATACCTTTGGGTGCGCAAATTGAACTGATTGCTCTTGTTGATGAGCTGCGTAAAGCGCGGCACCCTCTTTTGATCTAGAAATCCGATATCGTATTTCATATCCAGAGCGGCAAGGTAAGCGTCGTAATCAACTGACTCCTGCAAAAGCTGCTCCCGTTCCCGGTTGGATTGATACGTGGCAGCACGGTTCATATCCTCTTTGGTGATCTGGAGCCAGTCAAAAGCGCCTGTGTCCGACAGGGCCTTCGCGTAATACGCCGGATCCTGCGGAACGTCGATCACCAGAACCTCCGGAACATTCATGCGCACAATCTCCCGTTCGGCTGGATTATCATCAAAAAAGACGAGGCTGTCGATGCCGATATTCAGCGTCTGGGCGATGGTGCGCAGATTGGTGGCCTTATCCTTCCAGTTAGCGACAAAGCAGGCGATATCGGAGCGTCTGAGAATCATGTTTCTGTTTTTTTCAAAGGGCTCTTCGGCGATATCCTGTTCGTTTTTGCTGCACACGGCCAGAATCACACCCCGTGCTTTCAGATTGAGCAGGTATTTTTGAAAAAACCGATAGGCTTCCCCTACCGGGTCGTTGGGATCCAGCCGGATGCCATCCAGGCCGTCGTCACCCACAACGCCGCCCCAAAGCGTGTTGTCCAAATCAAGCACGACGCACTTGCGGGTTTTTCCGGTCAATGCTCCAAGCTGGCGGACAATCAGCCCACAGACCTCAGGCAGGAAATCCAGACAAAATCCCTGCTTGGTCGAAAAGTAAGCGGGATAGTCAAACCACCTGTCCGTGCCTATGCGCGAGGCCAGGCCGTTCATATCCAGAATTGTGACATTGGCCTGCTTCCGGTGTACAAGCTCCAGATTGGCCTCCGCAATTTTGTACGACCGCGAAAAATCAACGTTGGCTTCCAGGTTGCCCAAGGCGGTGATATTGGGCACGACGAAGTTCGCCTGCAGGATATAGCCCGGCATGCGCTTCCACAGACTTTGGTACAGGTCGATATCAACGGTATCGGAATCTGGCAAAAGAACCGTGACTTCCGGCTGGAAAGCATAGTATTCGGACGCCTCGTCCATCAGCGTTTTCTCGATGCCATCGTAATCCCCTTCATAAAATTCGCCGTCTATACCGTATTGCCGATAAAGAAGATATCGTATCCCTTTCACCACATACTGGATGCTGGCGGTGCCCAAAACGGCAATCCGCAGCTTCTTTTTAGCGTCCGCATAGAGGTTCTGCTTTTCCGCCCGGCGCATGAGGCGCAGGAACTCCATGAGATTCATCCTGTTTCATCCCTTCTGCATATGAAGTATTTTCTTAACCGCATGCTTCCCTCTCGAAAGCAGCCTGTGCACGCTTTGCTTCAGAGCTTGATCCCGATTCAACCGCGTGACAAGCTTTGAAAAATCCTCCGTGTCGATACACCTAAAAAATTCGCCCCGTTTTCTGGGATAATACTTAGGGCAAATCCGGATGGCTCCGTTTCCATTCAACGCCGTTTGAAAATCTTGCGGCTCCGAATGAATGTACGGCAGCGTCCGTTCGTAATACCGTCGTCCCTTCTCGGTATTGACCATTACCACGGACATCCCTTTTTTCATGTTTTCCGGGCTGCTTTCCAGTCCCCAAAAATCGCCGATGGAAAGATCTGAAACGCGCGGCAGCCTCTTGAAATGGCAGCGCTCGCAGGATGGGCGCATAAACAGATTGTAGTTGATGTACCCTTTTGTCCACGCGCTAGTATCACGATCGGTGAAATCCTGTTGTCCGTTTTTGAATTTCACTAGCAGCCCCAGCCTTGTCCAGCCAGCGGATTTGTTTTTGAAATTGAAAAAAGACACTTCCGATCCGTATCGCTTTTCCAGTTCTCTTACATTAGCGCGATGCGCCGCGGGCGAATTGATCCCCCGGCAGATAAAATCACATTGAACCAAATTTTCATATTCCTTGCCGAGGTATTCCCGCAGCGCTGCGTTCTGGCAGGGACAGCCGCAGAACAGAACTCGCTCTCCCTGATCCAGCAGTTCCCTGACGGAACGGTAAATGCCCGCCGTGTCACTCTGAAAATATTTGGTACGGAAAATTTTATCCAGATCAGCGCGGGTATTTCCTATAACGTGCTTTGCAGATTTCCAGTCGTCTGAAAACACGCAGCCCGCGATATAGCCGCCGTCATCCAGCATCCGCAGCGCCAGCGCCGAATACGCCCCACCGGACGTGCTCTTCATGCGAATCTCTTCGTCTAGAATCCATGCGCAATATACATCGGGCATGAATGCGTTGGGATTGACCGTTTCATTCAACACCGGACATTTTTTCACGCAAAGACCGCACTTAACACATTTTTCGCTATCGACCTGCGGATACCAGAACCCCTCCTGATCCGTCACAAACTGAATCGCGTCGGTGGGGCAGAGGTCGCCACACATCTTGCATCCGCAGCATTCTTTTCCGATTACTTCATCAACCATGGCTTTTCAAATCCTTTCACGGACCAATAAATGTCCGAAAATACCCGCGACGGTTCCGCCATCAGGAACTGATGCTCTCCGACGCGTCCTCCCACAAGGGAATTCGCTCCGATCACGCAGCCGCTTTTGATCTTCGCGCCTTTCATGATAGTTGCCTTGACCCCGACCCATACATGGTCGCCAATCACGGTTTCCCGGGGATAGTTTGTGGTTTCTCCTTCCGCATTGAGAATCTGATGATGATCCGAGTCGGAAAGATAGCTCATTCTGGCAAAGAGACACTCCTGGCCGATCGTCATCTTATAAGCGCAGATGATTACCGCGCCGCTTTGAATGGTACTGGCGCCAATCTGAAGGGAAGCATTCCTATGCACCTCGATGGTGCTGTTATACATCATATAAATGGTGCCCGTAACCGTCATGGAAGCCCCTTCTCGCAGTCGCAGGTAGCACTCCGCCCGGGAGTGGGGGTATTTATTGGTGTTCAGATACAGATTCGCATGAAGAATGACCTGTGCACTTTTGCTGAGCTCGATGCAGGAATACCATCTGGGAAGCAAGTATTTCCCTTTATCTCGCCGAATACGAGGACACAAAAAATTATAGTAAATGAATTTAAATAGATTTAGGGACAATAGTCCTTGTATTTTTCCCATCCCAGCCAAATCCCTTTCGTAAAATCGCAACGCTCGGAGTCTGGAAATCTCCGATAATTGATGTTCTGCCTGTCTATCATAGCTAATTCCGAATCTGTAAGTATAAAATCATTCAATTGCGCATACTCACATATCCTTTCCTTTTTACTCGTGCCGAAAATCGGGACTCTCCCTTCCTGCATGTGCCATTTGAGAATAATCTGGGCAATTGTTTTATCGTGTGCCTTGGCAATTCTCTGCATGTTTTCATTGCGCAGCCTAGCATCCATGCTGCACAAACAGGCATAAGCAAACACCTGGATATCATGCTTGACGCAATACTCGTTCAATTCCTTTCTTACACACAAAGGATGGCACTCAAATTCATCCGCCATCGGCATAACATCGGCATACTGCCTGAGCCGCTCCAGCTGCGCGACACTGAAGTTCGCCACACCGATCGCCTTAGCGCGGCCACTTTTGTAGATTTCCTCCAAAATGTGCCAGCTCCTTGCATAAACAGGAACCGAATGATCAAAACGGTCGTCTCCGATCCGGGGATAATCCACAGGCCAATGCAGCAAAAGCAGATCAACATAATCCATATGGAGCTGTCGAAGGCTTTCTTCAAAGCAGGCTTCAACTCTTCCCCGGAATTGCGAATCGTCGTCTATTTTGGTAATTATGAAAACATTTTCCCGGGGTTCGTTCTTTATCGCTTTTGCAAGCCGCTGCTCTGAGCCATCATAGGCTCTCGAACAGTCAAAGACACGAATGCCGCTTTTGCACGATTGCTGTACGCAAGATATCAAGCTGTCTGTCGCCTTTAAGGTCACATTTTTCCCCCAACCTTCCCGGGGGCCTTTTCCTGCATACATTTTCAAACGCTGAAGAAACGTTTTTGCAAAATTATTTACGCCACTGTCAAAAAGAAACGGGAGCGTTATATTTGTACCAAAAGCTACTTTATTTCCATCTTTCAACTCCTCAAAACGCATGGCTTACTCCTCCCAGATATTCGATTCCCGTAAATCATTTATCAGAATTTCCGCAAATTTTCTCCGCCCGGTATCGTTAAAGCAATCCACATAGTTCTCATAAAGCAGGGCATCGTCAAAGCGTTCGTCTCCGAAATACCGAAGCGTTGGCGCATCGATTACGTTTGCTTCTTTCAGGTTATCGTCGTAGAATTCCTGAAGAAAAGACTTGGAAAACAAGGAATGCTCGGCCTTTGCAACCGGCATATCCAGCAGAACAGGACAAAATCCATGTTCCCGACACAGCAAGAGAATATCTGTGAGTTCTTTTCTCGTTTTAGTAAAAACACGCTTTAATTCCTCTGAAGGATGTGCTGATGTGATATCTGTAAGGGAAAATTCCTCTTTCCAACCGTTAACTCGGCTTTGCGCCATTATACGGGATTTTTCCTCCGCGGAGATCATTTCATCCTTTCTGTGCTTTATTTTGTCTATTTTGCATTTTATGGCGTTTATATTCTCTACGCCTATTACCGCCTTGATTACTTTTTTTATCTTTGCAATACCACTCTGTGATGAAACAGACTCTAAATCCGCATAATCATAAAGGGAAAAAACAAACGGGCAAATCAACACGATCAGCACAATGGCGCCTAACTTCAGATGATCCTGATATTGCGACAGTACAGCATAATCCTCCTTTAATGGCTGCGGCTGGCCAGCAAAATTAAAGCCCCGCTTGCCAAACAGTTGGTAATCAAATCCGTGTTTTGCAAAGGTCGAACCCAGATTGACAATTTCCAATCCGCTGGGAACATGACTGAATTGCTGCATAATCTGCCTCCTTCAATTGTGAAAATGGGTCAGACACTTCAGCGGCACACGCAGCAGATCCTTTTCCGAATCATTCAAGGCGAACAACCAGAAGGAAACTGCAGTAATCGCCGTATAGACAACCGCCCACATCAAGAAATCCCTCAACGTGTTGATTGGGATCCATTTCATCATCGCAATACCCACCCCGCATGGAAGAATCAATGCCGGGCAAATGTGCAGCAGATTCTTTGCCCAAAGCTTCATATCCAAATGAATGACATGCTGCGAATACCAAATCTGAAATCCGTTATTGGCAATGAACATCCCGATACAGGTGCCGGCAGCCGCACCCATTTCGCCATACCGGCGGCACAGCGGGATACTAATCAATGTATTGAGCAATGCAACAAGGGTAAATACGGCGGTGCTTGTCTTATGCAACGCCTTGGCTCGGGCAATGTGAAACCAGAGTTCCATGGAAAGCGGAATGATCAAGGGGGCAATCAACAACAGCGAAACGCCGTATGCGTTTTCAAATCCTTTGCCTGCGTATATGCGGATAAATGGCCTGCCGAAAAACACCAGTGCCGAAAAGACGAACGTTCCCAGCATAAACTGGATGCGCCCGATGCGAATCATCAGCGCACTGAGCGCTGCATCTCCCCGCTTTTCAGCAACCAGTCTATTCGCATAGGGAACATAAAGCGTTGTGATAGCCCCGGCCAGAGACATAAAACAGTTGCTGAAATTAGAGCCGAGGGAATATACTGCAATCTCTTCCGTGCCCCAGAACCTGGCGAGCAGAAATTTATCGACCTGCCAGTTGAACATATCCATAATGCTCTGGAGGAACACAAAGAAGGAGAACCCAATCATTTCTTTGAGCAAAGATGCGTCGAAATGTGAAAAGCGGAAACGCACCTTCAGTTTCCAGAATACAAAGGCGACATTGCATACAAACGTTATCGCGTTCAGACCTGTGCTGATCGCAACAATGGCAATCGACCTTGCGCCGAAATGCAGGCAGAGAATAAGCACCAAAGTTCTTAAAATAATTTCGCATAACGTCAACAGTTTTTGAAATACGAATTCCTCATAGGCGTTCAGCAGCGCCTGAAATGGAACACCGATCGTCGTGATCATGACATTCATGATCACCAACATCAGCATGGGCTTTGCGATATTGTATTCTGCCTGGGTTATTTTATCTCCAAACACGCTTTGCGCATTCACCACAAGCACCGCGCCCACTGCTAGCACAAGCCCGGAAATAACCGTGAAGATAATCAGGAACATCCCGTTGAGTTCTTCCGCCTTTTGCTGTTCGCCTTCCGAACTGAATTTGATAAAGTAGCGAAGGTAAGTGATGCTAAACCCAAACTGAAACAGGTTCAGGTAAGAGATAATGCTGGTGCAAAGGGTATAAACGCCGTATTCGCTCTGACCTAACGCGCGAATGATGAACGGCGTCATGCCGACGCTGTACAATAGATTGAATATTATCGTCAAATAGGAAAGGACTGCAGCCCTTTTTTTCATAGGATTATTTCTCCCATTGTCTTTATCATTTTTTCATGTTACGGCTCTCATTTTTCAAATCCCTGACTTCTTAAATATTTCATCCCCATCAGGCAATATTAGGGTTCCAAAAAGAAATTCAACATTGGCAGAAATCAACAATCCACCAACCATGCCAATAATTCCGAGAAACTCATTGCTGGGAGCACTTTCAAAAGTTCAAAGGATACACTATAAATATCCATTCTAAAGATTTTTATATATCAGCATACCAATACATATTAGAACTTTCATAGCAAATGTTCCAAACGCGCTGCTGGGAGCGTCCCATTCATCGCTAAAGGAATACTTACCAAGAAATCAAGCATACACAAAACATTGTTTATCTTTATATTAGTGAAGATTCTTGGCACGTATTATCTCCATTTGCAGCCCAACCGTCATCATCAATGTCAGCGAAAGCATCAATAGCCAACCTACAATAAAGGAATCTGCATAAGCAGTGCCTGTCCAACGCAACACAAATGTTTTATCAAAGAATGTATAGCCAAACATTATAAGGCATGTTATATACCTATTAAGTCGGGAAATACATACAAACAAATCATCCTATTCTTTTTTCACATTTTGTGATACTAGTCGATCTACCTGAGCTATAAACACTCTCGAAGTTGTCGTGCCAAGCTTCATATTAATAGAATTAAAGACGCTCCACCGAATAAACCGATATTTGAACAGTACCATGAGTCCTTGCCAGCATCAGTTTGTCTATATGCCAGTTAAGTTGATTGGTCACGCTTTGCCAAAGATAAACCAAGTAAACACAAAAAAGGACAGAGCAATATTTTAGGATATAATACTAAGTGTCATTTGCTTTTTCCTTCGTAATTCTTCAGTATCTTCCTTTACATATGCTCGATTACGCTTTCCCTAAATCGCATTTGATAAAACTCCGCCATCAAGTTTCATGCTCCTACATTGATGTTGCAGGCATTATATAGAAATTGCTGTGATTTTGTTTTCAATGTGTCAAGAGTACGATTGATTTCTGAATAATCCCAAGTCAGGCTGTCTATATCAACGGTTCTGTCTGACAAGATTAATTTGTCTTTCTGATCAATTAATGACAAATAATCTATCAGCCGAATATTGATATCCCGAATGTAGTTTCTCTTAAGTACCAAAAATCTCTTTTCAAAAATCGTGGAAAAGACGACTCCGTGAAAGCTGTCTGTAATCACATAATCCGCATGATGAATCAGCCATATCCATTCCCCAGGGCTGCAATCCTTCACGGGAATATCCCCAAATGATATTTCTTTCTCGTATGTGTTTCCGGACGCATAAGGAACGTAAACTATAGAAAGCTTCCTTTCACCGCAGATTCGTTGAACAACAGATAACTGCTCTTCGTCCGCGCCTAAATAGTAGACAAAAGCATACGATTGTCCAATAAGCGCTTCATGAGGAATATGCTCCAAATCTATCCATATTTGCCTCGGTAAAAGTAATGTCGGGTCAGCAGTATGAACAACGTCCATCACGCCTATAGAACGCAGCAATTCGACTGCCGAGCTTTCCCGGACAGAAACTGCTCGAAATTTTTGGAGCATCTGGCAGATAGCCTTGCGGTTTTCCTGAGGAATCACATTTTGCCCGAAGGAAGCCGCATAGGATACTTTAAGCGCATTTCTTTTATTTTGAAAATCAAGAAACTTGATCCTGTTAATCTGACCTTCGATTTGTGACCATACTACATCCGATCCGACAATAAATAAATCATAATCAGATTCACAAAGCATGTTCCATGTCACATTTGATTTATAGACAATATTAGCTTCCTGAAACGCTTTGAACGCCGCCAACCGTCCTTGGACTAATTCAACATCCAGGCTTGACTTGGACGCAACATTTTTTTGAAATCTTCGTATAATTTTTTTACCTGCACGTCGCACCAGAGATGGTAAGGAAGTAAATATGTGTTTTTGACTTTTGCTCAAGCTCAATGATTCCACAGTATACTCTGGAAATACGCTACGCAAATATCTATTCAACGCAAAAGCCTGCAAATTATTGCCATAGTTTACCGTAATCTGATGGAACTCTGATATAATCCCTATTTTCACTTCAAATGCGAATCTCCTTAATCCAGTATGCTCATGCTTGTTCTCCCAAATACAGCCGCTCCAAACGCTTGATTTCCCTGTTCATATCATACAGCTCGATTTCACCCTTCCATGGACCTCTGATGGATTCGTCAAGGATGACGTTTCTCCATTCGACAGGCGAAGCCTGTAGGCTCATGGGAACCGCGAACTCACTTTGGAATGCTTCTCGTGGAACAGTATCGGAAATAATACAGCGCAACCCAGAAACCTGCGCTTCAATCAAAACAATGCCAAGTCCTTCATGCAACGACGGAAACACAAATACATTCATAGCTCTTAATAACTGAGGGATATCACTCCGATGGGATAAAATCATGACGCGTTTTTTGAGTCCGCATTTATCTATTTTTGTTTTTATTGTATTTAACAACTCACCCGCTCCAATCAATAAGAGGAACGCATTTTTATTCTCTTTGTAAACTTCCGAAAAAACATCAATCAAAAATGTATGATTTTTCTGATCACAAAACCTCCCAATGTGTCCTAAAACAAATGCGTTCTGTGGGATTTTCAATGATTTGCGAATCTCTCCTCTCGTCTCCTTTATTTCCTTAAATCGATTGAAATCAATTCCATTCCGAATCACAACGGTATTATCAATTTCAAATATCGAATTAATCTCTTTACGCATCTCATCATGTAAGGCAATAAGCTGGAGATGATTATCTTTTATCAATTTTTTTGCTGCACGATACTCCGTTGGAATTGATTTATCGATAAAATATTGTGGTTCACTATGACATGTATAAAAAAGCTTTACATTCTTTATTTTTTTTCTAATTGGGCTGATGTATTTCAATAAGGATAGGTGGATATGTAACTCCTCGATATCTCTTTCTTTCAACAGCCTTTTCAAGCGATATGGGACGTACCACCATCGATTCAGCTTTTGAATAACTTTCGACAGAAAATCATTTCTCTTATATATTTCAATGATTTTCACATTAGCTTGAGAAATCAATGCGTCGTTCGCGCTGTCTCGTGTCCTCCGAAAAACAATCACAAAAACATTGAATATATCTTTATTAAGCAGAAGCGCATAATCTTTGACGAGAGTTTCCGCTCCGCCGTCTGAAATCATACCAATAAATTCCGCTATGTTATGCTTCACTCTATAGTCTCCATTCTGCGCAAACAATTTGTTAATCGCTTTTACTCGCCATCGGCATAAATGCAGTGTCAGTGCCTTTCGATATGACCCCTCCATCCCTTGGTCGAAACAAATCCCCATCTTGTATCCGAGGCAAGCTCCAAAAGAGTGTGATTATCATACTCCATTTTATTCGAGTAAATATTCGCTTGGGTTTCCGCATCAACGAGCGTATACCGCTTCACCTTACGCACAGTCTGCAACGTGGGAATTCTATCTGGATCAAAGCCCATCAAGACCGTAATTGCTTCGTCGCAACATACTGGATTCACCCCTGCCGCGATGATCCCCACATTCTTGGGTGACGGCATGACTGGGCCTTCCTTTTCTCCGCTGATGATCATATCCGCAACAATCAACACTTTTCGCTGGGGTGTAATCTGCATTTTTCCATTTTTATCTGCATAATACAATATTTTATTCAAATCAGATATGGTACGGCTGATGGTGTGATTACCCCACCAACTTCCTTCAGCGTATTTCAACCCGTTCAGTTTCAGTATGACAGAACATACCTTACTAAAACAATTTAAGAGTTTTGCACTATATATCCTTCCTTGTGCGCTTAGCTTGTTACGTCTATCCCACAGCTTAGATCGCATCTCATGTATCAAACTTTTCCTTGCGTATTCGTCGCCGCCTTCTTCCGTCGATCCCAACGTATGGTGCGGCAAGTACTCTTTACGGACATTTATTCCCACCATATTTTTGAGAGAAATTGTCACTCCCGCTTTACGATGTGTTTTAGGTTTAGGCATATTGATAATACAGTTAGCATTCAAAACATGATTCGAAACATAATATTCGTTTTTATCTACTGTATGATGCTGCTTCAAAATATCAGGGTTATAGTTCGTGATTCGCATTTTCCCGAGAGTTTCACCGCTCACACCGGAAAACTCGCTGTCTGCACCAAGATCAATTACCGTTCCATTAGCGTTATCATTAATTTTCTGTACCCGTATTCCATTGATAACATCCGACTTCAATCCCCGAAAATCCACCAATTTAATGTCAACACCCATGGCCCTGTACCATTCCACCAGAGCCTTGTATCCGCTTTCGCCGATGAGCTTTTCAAATTTGCATTCCTGCATTGGTGCATCACCAATGACAATCGTTCCCGCCCCCCGTAAGGCGATCAACACATAATCCACCATAGGGGCGACTACGGATGGTTGCGTATACAGACAGTCTGTTCCGCCACCTGACGGATTGACATCCATAACGAGGTTAGGTTTAATCAAAACAGTGTCGCCTGGCTTGACAAAATCTACAAGTGGATTCCACTCTCTTGTATTGTAATGCTCTGCGTCAAGTCCAAGCAGATGCAATGATTCCCGCACAGCAGCGTATACCTCGTTTTTCTCTATAGAAACATGGTCTATGCCAAAATAATATTCAGGGTACGCGGTATCGGGTCGAAATAACGTCTCTTTTAAGGGATAACGATAGCACGATGTCACTGCCAAAGCGATATTTCCATTGGTCAAAAAATCCATAACTGTTCCTTGATTATCTTTTGAGAACGACAAAGTCTTTATATACCGACGCTGTATTGTGTGAAATGTAAATCACGCCAGCTACCAAGTGTTTTATCCCACTCCTCTGGAAAAATGTGAGGTCACTTCATATTGTCTTAGATATGTCGTATATCTGAGAAGCGGAATAAGAACTAAAGGAATAATTGGTTTATAAACCATCAAGATTTCAACCATTCTTATAATTGAAAACATAACAGTTTTTTTCTGCTTTTGTAACAAAAAATTTCTATCTATTTGTTTTCATAAATCATAACTGCAAAACACTCCAAAAATGATATGGTAAAACGTTGTTTTTTGATCCAACTAAAAGCACGACAAACAGTATATTCATTCCCGCCAAGAAAGGTATGTAACATAAATACTTATACTTTTTCAGCCTTTCAAGTAAATTAGGAACCAGTAAAACAAGAAATATATAATAATAAGCATATAGTCTATGTATGATGTCAACACGTAGTGTAATAATACCGATACAAGTTGCAAAGACCACCATGCAAAGGCTCAAATATATTTCCCTATCTTCCTTTATTCTTTTTTTCAATCTGAGAAGACAAGCGATTAAAAAGCAACCAAGAATAATAATTATATTAATTAGCTGTGTCATCCCGTGTCCCGTCTGAGGCATAAGATACACTGAGTGGCTAAAAAGATAGAAACGATATCTAGGAAACAGTATAAAAGCTAACTGAATGATTGAATTATAAACCATTAATATTCCAACTGATCCTATAATTGAAAGTAAAACAGTATTTTTCCCTGGTTTTATATAGTATAATACGTATACCAATAAAAAAATAATAGCTGTCGTATGAAATAGCAATGCAATTCCAAAGAGAATAAGACTCTTTATAACTTTACTTTCTTTTAGAAGATAATAAGCATATAGCAAAAAGCTTAGCGCGAGATACTGCCGCGTCATATTAAATGTTTCGACGTAAAATATACTAATAAAAATACAGGTAGAAACATACACATTGCTGGAATTCTTATATATAAAATACGCAACGCTGGAAAAGATTAAAACACCACTTGCCAAAAAGTATAAATGAATATCGCTAGTAAACAAGCCCGTAAACTTCATCAAAATACAAAACCCAATCTCCATTCCCCAATTGTCCAAACAATGATAGGAATTCAAACTGCTCCATGGCAACTCTCGAAGTTCGCTAAAAATCTGAACGTAACTATATGTATCTGCCCCCACACTTGTATCACGTAAAACATTTACAGCCGTTAAAAGGGAAAAAATAATTATGAGAAATAATCGATCCAACTCTTTTTTGTCATATCTCTTATTCCACCTAGCAATTATTCCACCCAAAATAGTGATGAGGTTTAAAGAGATAAATAACTCCATTTTCTACAGACTCCTATATCTACTAGAAATATCTTTATATACTTAATTATCACTTATTCGCACAAATCATACCACATACGGCAAATTTTATTCTTCTCAAGTTTTTCTCTAATTTTTATGGAATTATTTGAAAACCTTTGACTCATGTCTGGGTTTTCTATTATTTCTTTCAAAGCCGAATAAAGCGCCCCTTCATTTCCAACAGGCACTAATCTTCCATTTATTCCATCCTGTATTGCCATTTTTGCACCACCTGCCGGACAATCTGTACAAATAGAAGGAATCCCCATAGCTAATGCTTCAATCATAGAATTAGAAATACCTTCAAAATCAGAACTTGAAACATATACAGATGCATTATTCATTTTCTCATCAACATCTCGAACAAATCCGCAAAATTCTACGTTGTCATCTATTTTTAATGTCTTAACAAGCTCCTTAAGTTCGCCCTCCAAAGGACCAGATCCATATATTTCCAGTCTATAATCGGGGAATTCCTTATGAAACCTTGCAAAAGCTTTAATTAACATCTGAAAATTCTTCTGTGGCTCTAATCTTCCGGCAGCAACTATTGTCTTTTTTCTTATACCGCGAAATGGCTGTGGAATATCGGGCTGTATTGGATTTGGAATAATAATCCCTTTTTTCTGAATACTTTTAGGAAAATATTTAAGAGCATTTTCTGTCTGAAAAACAATTACATCGGCAAATCTATAAGAAAATGTCCTTATTTTTTGCCTAATCCATCCTGGAGGATCTATGCTTGGAGCATTACGTTCCGAAATAATAATTTTTCGTTTCTGCCCTAACGTAGCAATTACAGTATCTCTAATTGCTGAATAGAGAAAAACTATTACATAATCTCCAGTTATCGCATTTCTCAATTGCTTTATTCTAGGATAAATCTCTTTTACAGACTTATATTTAGACCAGCCAAGATATTCTATCTTAACGTTATCCGGAATATCATATTCAACCAAATTTTCATAAAGCATAATTAGTTGTACATCACATCCTCGATTTGCAAAATCATTAATCAGGATGCTCATGACCCGTTCTGCTCCTCCCTTTGCCAAATATACGCAAACGAACGTTATCTTTTTCATATCAATCTCCATCTTATCTAATTATTTTACCTCCCTGTATACTATTACTAAATAGCACTACCTGCAAAACCCATGTCATAATTTAATCCAATTCCTTTTCCTTTTTGTTATACATTTCTTTTCTTCGGATTAGTAATACACATAAACTCCTGTATATAAGAAAATATCCGGATAGCCATAACAGTAATTTCCCCTGTTTAAAAAAGAACCATGAGGTCAAACTGACTAGGAACATTACCAGATAATAAAGCACACGAAAATAGTCGTATTCTACCAGAAAGATATTTGAAAAAGCTCGATATTTATTCGCATGCTCCACACTCCTGACAATGCTGCACAAAAGCAAAATTACCAGAACCATTTTGAAGATATCGTAGTATTCACTCGCGAATACCGCAACTGGTGTCAAATATTTCATAAGAGTAAGCACTCCCAGTGTCAAACAATTCCACCTTGACCTGATTACATTATGAAGAGCATACACCATATCCAGCCCTATCAAAAGAAACATGTAAAGCCATACGGTTTCATAGCCTAAGAAATACAAAATAACGGCAGATAGAAACGCATATAACCTACGTATACTGCTTAATACCGGCAGCCGTCTTCGTACCCATTCCTGATCTTCGCATTTTAATCGGACTGTTGGTTCTTTTTCAAATTGAACCGTAATATGATCATTCTCTAAATAGCCAATCTCATAAATACAGACAGTTCCCGTCAATGACATCAAAAGGAAAATATCTACATGTTGAAAATAAAACGCAATTATCACAATCGGGATAATGTATGTCAGAACATAAGCTGCTTTATATGGCAGCGTCCTATTTCTCGTTAGAAATGTATACGAGAACGGTAAATATAACATTATCTCAATTCTTCCTTCCTGTAAAATATTGCCTCTGGAAATCGTCTTTTAAAATATCTCTCTGTCGAAGACTGGGTGTATATAATCCTTGTATCTGCATGGGTCAATAAATCTGTATCTGATAAATTGTCTGTACAGACAAGCAATTTCCTATATTCATAATTTTGCAGAAGCTTTTTATACTTATTTGCCTGTTCCGTATGCAGGTATGGTAAGGATAATTGATTCGCCGCGTTCATAACAATTTCTTTCGGCGCATTAGAAATAATTATCACAAAATAGCTTTCTCTAACACAAGCAGCCACCAGTTCCATGCTTTTATTCAAAAAGGATGGCTTATACTGTTCTATAAACTCGGACGGAATCTTCTCATACCGGCTATACAAGTGTCTCATATATAATCGGGGAAAAAAACGATTCAACATTCTGTTTATCAAACTGTTATATCTTTTTGTATGATAGAATCTGTTCAAGATATCAATATGCGAATTTTCAATCCATAAGGTTCCGTCCAGATCAAAAACAGCTATTTTTTCGTAATATGGTCTGCTCATACCCTCACCGATTTGTCTTCAAAGTTACAAAAAGTCTTTTGCACCACATTTTTACTACTGTTATAGTCCTCGCTTCTTCCCAGACAAGCCACACCTGCTTCCATCTGATTGGCAGATACATAATCTTTCCATACAAAGATTCAGGTCTTGCATACGCTATACATTTTTCTGTATTTCTGCTCTCCAGCATATTCTTCATCTGCTGCTTTTTCTCTCTGGTAGTAAGTTCGCAATTAGGATTCGTCAGATTCTCAAAGCACCCAATTAGCCGATCAATATATCTTCTGGCAATCATCTCCCTGCTGGCATTATCTTTTACACCCCAATATCGATAGAGTCCTTGCATCCAGCCATGCTCCTCTTCCCTTTTCTCATACATCCGCGGTACATACTTTGACGTTTCGGATTCTGAACGCGCACGCAAAAAGTGGTAGTACTGTTTTGAAGTAACTGTCACTTTTTCTATATCTTTTATTACACTTAGATTAAATGGGAAATCATCCCAGAACGTTGTGGGAAAGTATAATTTGTTTTCTATAATGTACTCTCTTAAAAACAACTTATTCCACGGCGGATATAGCATATTTTTATCAAACAGCTTATATGCGTCCCTGCGGAATTCTTCTTTCGTCTGATATACAGCATTTTCCGGTATATAATCTGTTGTCATATATTTATCCGGTTTATAATAGGTATCTATGTAAAATCCAGCTACTACCAGCTGCGCTTGACTGGCCTCCGCCAGATTGTACATATCCTCAAGCATGGTCGGCTCTGCCCAGTCATCGGAATCCATAAAATAGAGATATTTCCCTTTCGCTTTATCAATAGCAATATTCCTCGCACTGGGAGCACCACCGTTTTCTTTATGTATTACCGATATTCTTGGATCATTTTTCGCATATTGGTCACAGATTTCACCGCTTCTATCCGGAGTCCCATCATCAACAATGAGAAATTCAAGGTCCTTTAGAGACTGTGCCTGCATACTCTCAATAGCCTTTGCAACATAATCCTCGACCTTATATACCGGCATGATTACACTGATCTTAATTTCTTTATGTCCTTCATTCTCCATATATCAATTCTCTCCTGTTTTATAATTTCTTTTCCATGCTTTCATGCGAATTGGTCTTGCTAATTTCCTCCCCAAACCCTTCCGTACTCTCCTTCATGAACAGGATCTTGATCGTCATCAGGATGATCCCGATGTCCATAATCAGAGAATAGTTCTGGATGTACATCAGGTCCAGCTTCAGCTTGTCGTAGGCCGTGGTGTTGTACTTCCCGTATACCTGCGCATATCCTGTCAGCCCAGCCTTCACCTTCATCCGGTACGGGAACTCCGGGATCTCCTTTGTATAAAGCTCCACATGCTCCACCCGCTCCGGCCGCGGCCCCACGATGCTCATGTCACCCTTCAGGATGTTGAACAGCTGTGGGAGCTCGTCCATCCTGCACGCCCGGATGACTCTCCCCACCGGCGTGATCCGCGGGTCCCCGTCCGTCGCGGGGATCGAATGCCCGTCCTTCTCCGCGTCCACCACCATGCTCCGGAACTTGCAGATGGAGAACACCTTCCCGTCCCGCGTGCACCGGTCCTGCCGGTAGAACACCGGACCCCCATCGTACATCTTGACCGCGATGGAGATCATCAGGAAGATGGGCGACAGGAGCACCAGCGCCGCCAGGGACAGTACGATGTCCATCAGCCGCTTCACGAACTTCTGGTCCGCCGTCAGCCCCGCGTTTCGCGAAAGCAGCAGCGGCGTGTCGAACATGTGCAGCTTCTCCGCGCTCCCCAGCAGGATGTCGGAGATCTTCGGCGTCGTATAGGTCCGTATGGACTTCCCATAGCAGTGCTTCAGGATCATATTCCGTGTGTGTGACGGGACGTCGCAGATAACCACTCCCTCATACCGGCTGATCTTCCGCTCCAGTTCCTCCTCCCCCACGCTGATGTGCACACACTCGCAGACCTTGATCCTGTCGCTGCGGGTGTGCATCTTCCCCATCAAGCTCGCCACCGGGTGTTCCCCGTAGACCAGCAGGACCCGCCTCTGCGGGTAGATGACCCGGTACAGCCGGGTGGCGGCCGCGCTCCAGATGCAGATGACGAGGAACTCCGCCGCCGTCATCACCAGCAGCGGCCGGATGTTCTGGAAATGCTTGGTCAGCAGCGTGACCAGCAGGTAGGACATGAAGTTCGTGCAGATGCAGGCGAGCGTCTGGGAGTAGACCAGGTTCCAGGGGCGCAGGTAGCCCACCCGGAACCCTCCGTAGATGATGTTGAAGATGACCAGCAGCAGCCCGTACACCGCCACCATGAGCCAGTGGCCGGTACGGTTGTACGGGATCTCCATGTGCTGGTTGTAGTAATTCACCCACACATACCCGTACGCGATGACCTCCGCGGAGAGGATCACCATGCTGAACAGGCAGCGCACGATCCTCTTGTACTGTTCACTTGACTTGTACTCTTCTGACCGGCTTGCGTCTGGTGGTGTCTTCTTCCTTTTACCGCCCATCCTCTGTACCCCTGTCTTTTACCTTGTCCCCGTTTTCACAGGCCCAGCAGACCTGTCTCCCCTCGGGCACGGGAGCCCCGCAGCACACACAGATGTCCTCCGGGTAAACGATCCTTATCTTCTTTTCCGGTCTCTGCTCTTTTGGCTCCATACTGCCCACAACCCCTCTGTCTTATCCATGAGTATCTGCAATAAAAAAGGAAGCTGCCAATAAGCAGACTCCCTCAGCTTCTTCCATCTGTCACTAATCTATTACTGTCCTGATACTTTCTTAAACCCGTCTCCGGATATTCCCCGCTATGCGGAGACATAACTCCTCTGCACTTTGTCCTCCTGCGGGACCACTGCCACATGCCTCAGGACCCGGTACACATTCTTCCCGGTATCGTCCTTCGTGATCTCCAACACGCCGTAGTGCCCTGTCTCCGGCGGCGGCGCGATAGCCTCTTTCCCATGGTAGAGCATCTCCACGCCCACATCATCCTTCACCAGGATTCCCAGCGGCAACACCGTGTCCTCGCCCCAGAGTTTCCTGCGGACCTTGGCGAAACGGCTGGCGAAACGGACCCGCTCGACGCCGTCCAGAAGGTATTCCAGGGGACCGTAGACCCGGTAGCTGTCCCCGTCCGCCGTCTCACGGATCATGTAGGAGACCGGCACGATATGATCCTTCCCTGAGATCACCTCAAGGAGCTGCGCATCCTGCTCCGGCAGCGGGAACATGCTCAGGTAGCCTGTCGAGATCAGTTTCCATATGGCCGGGATCTTCTCCAACCGCCGAAAAAGCGGCTCCGTGTCCCTGCAGGTCAGGAAGACGCAACCGGGAAACAAAACCTCCGGTTCGATCCGGTTCAGCTGCTGTTTCCGCAGGTTCCGCTCGTTATAGATGACGAAAACGTCATCATACAGAAAAGGCGGAACAGTGCGCCGTATCTCCTTCACCAGCGCTTCCTCTCCGCCATACCATGTCTTCAGTTTGTACCAGAGCATCCGATTGCCTCCTTCCATCCGGCCTGATGCCTGTAAATCCCTGTAAATCTTTGCAAATATCTGTAGCACAACACAGCCACCGTCCAATACCGCTCTCCTGTCCTGAAACGGTCATTCGGGGCAGGCTCCGCCATTCCGTTCCGTCCTTCCGGCCGGCTCGGATGTCTGCTACCCCATGAAATATGCCAGAGCGTCATAAATTATCTGTGCCGGGCGCGTTCTGCAAAGCAGAAAAACTCTTCTCGCGTCCGTGCACATAGAAGCTTGTCCAGCATATACGGTGGCCGCTATGACCCCTCTCAGTGGAACGTCGCCTCCTGGCTCACGCTTCCCATCCAGGTTTTCTACTTGATAACTACCTGATAAAACAACTGTCCGGCCATAAGAAAGACACGATGATAAAGTGTGTCGTAGAGTTAGATACTCTACGACATTCTTATCGCCGAAATATTTATCATAGGCATTGTACAAAAGAATAACCATTTTGTCAATATTATTCGCTTAAAAACCTCTCTTTATACTCTGCAGGAAAGTACTGGATCTGCAAATCTCTTCTTCACGTCAAACCGCGTATTTATGCGGGTTTCAGCCCCTGAATTCATCCGCAAAATGTCGTAGAGTATCTAACTCTACGACATTTTTATGCCAATTTTAATCAAAAAAGGGCGAATTCGGGCCTGTTGTCGCAAGTCTCTCATGCGTACGAAGGGCTCATTTTTTCATCATTTCAGCCACATCACCGCGAATTTTTGCATTTTTCTTTTGCACTTTACATTTACTGGAAATTGCTTTATGATTTTCCCATGAGAACACAGAAATTATGATTTTTTGCGCATTGATCCAAGCGCAGTTTTGTTTTTCATCTTGCAGCCAGTACGGACTCAGGAGGATAGGTATGAGCGATAGGAAAGTGTATTCTTTGCATATGGGAAAGGCGAAATGCGCCGTGGATCTGGGCGACGGCTCCGAGCGCGGCGAGTACGTGAATCAGGACTATATTCTGAATAAGCTGGGCAGGCCCCACCGCAGCATCACATTGATGTACTGTTATTATCCGCTGGACGAGGGCTGGCCGCAGCGCGCCAGCATCGCGCACGCGAATCCCGACGTCTCGTTCGCGTGGGACTATCCCTACGACGATTATTTCCCCTACACAGGCGGCCTGGGCGGAAACACGGAAGGCGAGCCGTTCACCTTCATGCGCGACGTGCGCCGTCACGGGCAGGACGTCACGCTCACCTTGACGATCGATCCGCATGTGACGGACGACCACTTGATTGCCATCGCAAACGACCTGCGTCCGTTCGGCCGACTGATGCTGCGCATCAACCACGAGTGCACCGGCGACTGGTTCAGCTATACCAAGCGCTGCACGTACAAGGAGATTGGCGAATTCTACTGTCGTTTCCACAAGATCATCAAGGAATATGCGCCGAATGTGCAGACGATCCTCTGCACCGGCGGCGTAGATGAGGGACAGACACAGATTGAAAAAGAAGAAGATTTTGCTCAGGCGGTGCGCGACACGGACATCTGGTCGATCGACAAATATTTTGCCCTGCACTGGGGATGGCCGTACGATGTGGCCGAGCGCGGCGGAACCACGCACAGCCGCAGCCGGATCCGCGACGTTTTCGCTTACACGAAGCGCAGCTATGAACGATTCCGCGAGCTCTGCGACGGCAGGACAAAGCCGATGGTGATGAGCGAGATGAACGCGGACGGAGATGTGACCGGTCCCTACGACCAGGCAGCGATGGTTCAGGAATTCTGCGACATTCTGCGCAGTGAAGATGAGGATACGTCGTGGTTCAGCGGTTTCTCCACCTATCAGTTCCGCGACCGCGGCAGACTTGGCCTTGAGGCAGAGGATCCGAACAACCCGGAGGTCGGGATCGAACAGCCTCTGCTGAAGACCTACAAAGAAATCATCCACGACGACTATTTCTGCCCGTCCATGACGGTCGGCGAAGAAGTCTCACTTCCTGCCACCCTGCGTTGGGGCGGCGCGGAGGACGCGGAGGGTCTGGCGATCCCCCTGCACTTTGAGAAAAACCCACATTTTTGCGAGCTGTTCTTCGAGGACGATTCCAACCTCATGATCGAGCTGAACGGCAGGTGGTTCTACAAATCGCCTAAGGCGAAAACGATCGATCTGATGAGCGCGTTCTTCGAGAAGCCTTTGACCGGGGCGTGCGACCTTACCCTGAAACTGTTCGCGCCGCCTGCCTCCGGCGAAAATGACCTGCGCATCGAGGACGGCCTGATGAACAATTACGCCACGATCGAAAAGCTGCCGAAGATCCGCATCCTCTATGAGCCGGTGGAGCTGTGACAGATCATCAAAGAACATCAAAGGAGCCGTCCGGGCTCCTTATTGATTTTCCGGCAGCAAATTCATACACTGTATCACTGTACTTTATCTGAGTGCGAAATTCTTTTACATTCCTTTTCCAACAAAGGAAAATTCAAGCAAAGTTTTCTCTTTTGGAACCATTCTCCGGAACAATATTTTCTATACAATTCATTTGCAAGATATTCAATCTCATTCTGGTTTGCCTGACACCGGTCCAATTCTTTGGAGCAAAGTCTTTTCCATTTTTTCACAGCATCATTGTCACGTTCAGAGACCCTGAGATTGATTTCAGCTATATGTTCTTCTGTAACAGGTATCATGTTATTCAGATTCAATGCCGCTAAAACATTTCCTTTTTTATCCCGTACCTTCCGAAACGTAATATTTTCCCGCATAGCTGCAAAATCCTTACTCTTACCTGAAGAATTCGAGGTCAGCGGGATACAATATTTTGCCCCATTCACCATAACAATAACACCAAGGAATGGTCTGTTCTGTTTTCCTGTCTGAGGAGAGACCGAAAGGACATGTTCATCTATTCTATGCAGGTTTCGAATGTATTTTATATCGATATAGTATAATTTAAGTCTTCTGCCCACGCAATACCTCTCTGACACACGAAAGACCACGCACATGCATGGTCTTTCGGTAGTATCCGCCGCAGCGAAAATACTCTCTTATCGGCTCCACTTATCGGTAGGACTCACCGGACAATTTCTTGTCTTTTTTATTATATAACCCACCTATTACCATGTCAACTAAAAAACTCATGCTGTTTCTATTTACATTTCTCATTATGTTAATAGATGTCTTTAATTATATATGATAATATTTATTTTGTCAATACTTGCTTTGCTAAAAAACTCACTGGTTCATGCCGTCCACAAACTCTGCCGACTTCAGATCGATACTCGATTCCGGTCATTCTGAGACAACTGCCGCTCTTTCAAAGATACTCCGGCAGTTCCTTCACCGTCGGGCAGATGGCGGCAGCGCCGGCTGCCTCGAGCTCCTCACGGCTTCCGTAGCCGTAGAGGACGCCGACGCACGGCAGGCCGTTCAGCCTAGCGCCGATCACGTCGTGCTCCCGGTCCCCGACCATAACCATTTCCTTCATATGCTCCGCCCCGATATCCTCAATCACACAGGCAATCACCTGCTCCTTGCGGTTGATCTTCTCATCCATCGAAGCGCCGCGAATCAGTTCAAAATATTGTGCCAGATCAAAATGTTCCAGTATCCTCTTCGCGAAATGCTCCGGCTTAGAGGTCGCCACGAGCAGATGCTTTCCCTGCGCACGAAGCTCCTTGAGCACCTCCGGGATCCCCTCATAGACGCGGTTCTCCGCCCAGCCTTTCGGCTCGTAATACTCGCGGTACACAAAGATCATCTCCCGCGCTTCCTCTTCCGACATTCCGTAGTGTTTCATAAAGGAATCTGTGAGGGGCGGTCCGACAAACGCAAACAGTTTGTTCCTGTCATGCTCCTCGATTCCCTTTTTCTTCAGCGCGTAGAGAACGGAATTGATAACTCCATCCGCGGAATCCGTCAATGTGCCGTCGAGGTCAAATAAGACGTAATCATACATTATGTATCTCCTTCCAATGCCCGTTCGATACTCTTTCGGGTATTTCCCGTGGAAAGCACTGCTCAGGCCTTCCCCGGAAAACACGCCAAGATCCGTCCGGGCTCTTTTAACTGTTTGTCTTTTGACTGTCTGCATGATGCAGATTTTTTGTGCAGAATCTGAATCCTTTTCTGAATCAGAACTGAAACACGACGCCCACCACCGCCGCGACGAGGAACCAGACCGCCGGGTGCAGTTTCTGCAGCCTCTTCCACTGAAGAAGCGCAAAGATCACGACGCACAGGATACAGCCCTTGTACTGCGGGACCAGTTTCCCGGCTTCTTCCGTGAACAGCGTCACATGGATCATGTTGATGACCGCCGCTGCGATCAGCGCCGTCACCGCCGGGCGGATTCCCTTGAACACCGCCTGCACGATGCGGTTCTCCTGAAATCCCTCCAGGAATTTCGCGATGATGATGATGACAATGATGCTCGGCAGCACAAGCGCCAGCGTGGACACGATGCCGCCAAACATCCCCAGCGTGCGGAAGCCGGCGTAAGTCGCCATATTCAGTCCGATCGGCCCCGGCGTGCTCTCGCTGATCGCGATCATGCTCGAGAGCTCCTGCATCGTGAACCAGGGATATTTCGCCGCCATCTCCATCAGGAAGGGAATCGTCGCGGGACCGCCGCCGATCGCGAACAGTCCGGTCTTGAAGAATTCAAAGATCAGCAGGAACGCCTGACTCATGCCGCGACACCTCCCGCCATTTTATCAATGATCACCCCGGCGATCGCCGCAAACACAATGATCACGACCGTGGGAATCGGTGTGAAAAACGCGAGCACGAAAGCAGCC
Source organism: uncultured Lachnospiraceae bacterium (assembly GCA_947626285.1). Classification (GTDB taxonomy): domain Bacteria; phylum Bacillota; class Clostridia; order Lachnospirales; family Lachnospiraceae; genus Choladousia. Next base: position 34,204 of record CANQRR010000011.1, on the reverse strand, counting down.
GCGCAGATTGTCACGCAGATCTTATCCGGATGCAACTTGTTTTCCTGATCCTTTTTGGTGAGACTCTTCTTCGCCAGCGTGTACACGGTGTTGAGCATCAGCCCGCAGACGCCTCCGCGAATCCCCATGATCGCATGCTGTACGACGGAGTAGCTCATCATTGCTTCGAGGAACATTGCGACTACCGTGATAATTAAAATAGAAGGGGACGCCATCCCGAGCGTCGCGACAATACCGCCCAACACACCCTTTCTCTTGTATCCGACGAAGGTCGCCGTGTTCACCGCGATGATGCCCGGCGTGCACTGTCCGATCGCGTAGCAGTCGAGAAGCACATCTTCTGTAATCCACTTGCGCTTTTCCACAAGCTCATATTTGAGCATCGGGAGCATCGTCAGGCCGCCGCCGAACGTCAATATTCCGATGCGGAAAAACGCCACGTATAAGTTCCATAATTCAACCATATTTCTCTCTTCCTTCCGCGAGAAGCCCCGTCGTCTATTTTTCATCTGTCCGTTCTGTACCATGCCCGGGCATTCCTGCGCCAGGACAGCGCTTTCGCCTCCGCGTCATTCTTCATCACTTTTCCACAGCGACTGCCGGTTGATCTTCGACGCAAGCACGCCGGCCCCGAAGCCATTGTCGATGTTCACGATACTCACGCCGCTCGCGCAGGAATTCAGCATCGCGAGCAAAGCCGCCAGACCGCCGAAGCTGGCTCCGTAGCCCACACTCGTCGGAACCCCGACGACCGGGCACGCGACCAGGCCGCCGATCACGCTCACCAGCGCGCCCTCCATGCCTGCCACGGCGATCACCGCGTTGGCGCCCTCGAACGCCGGGAGCCGGTTCAGCAGGCGGTGTATACCAGCCACGCCGACGTCGTAAATGCGCTCCACGTAATTCCCGAACAGCTCCGCCGTGACCGCGGCCTCCTCCGCGACCGGAAGGTCGCTTGTCCCTGCCGCCACCACGACAATCTTGCCCCGCTTCGCAGTCTTCTGTCGGTTCACAATTCCAATCCGGGCGACTGCGTCATATGTGAAATCCGATTCTGCCGGAGCTTTTTCCGCCTCTTTCTCAGACAGCGCCTGCCCCGATCTGTCCTGCGCATGCTTCTGCGTGTCTTGCGCTTTCCTCGCCTCTGCAAGTCCCAGCCTGACCTGCTCCGCCTTCTCCGGATCCAGTCGCGTGATCAGAATGTTCGCGATCCCGCGCTCCTTCATCGCCGACGCGATGCCGACAATCTGCTCCACAGTCTTTCCCGCCCCGTAGATCACCTCCGGCATGCCCTGCCGGACGCTTCGATTTAAGTCGATATCCGCGTAGTTGCCCACCCGAAGCTCCATAGTCTCCTTTTCTTCCATCTACAAGTCACCTCATTTTGCTTTTTGATACGCGAGCCGCGGGTCCCCATTCTCCAGATAGATGCGCCCGCACCTCACGAACCCGTTCTTCTCCAGCACATGCTGCATGACCGCGTTGTCGTCGTGCGTGTCGATGCGCAGATTGCCGCACTGCGCGAAAGCCCACTGCAGGCACTGTGCGCCTGCGCCCTTCACCCTGCCCGCGGCAGCGATCCGGTGCACGACGCCGTAGGGCTCATCGTTCAGCCAGCTCCCGCCCTCGATCACATGATAGGTCGGGTCGTCGCCGACGCGGAACAGGAAGACCGCTTCGATCTGCCCCTCCGCCACCGCGACATAGCTGAGTCCCTGGCGGATATCCTCCCGGATCAGCTCCTCCGACGGATAGCCGTCGTCACCCCACTGATGCGGATTCCCGGTCTGTGCCATGAACGCGCGCGCATGCGCGTAAATTTCCATGATCTCTGTAAGATCATCCATCGTCGCTTTCCTGAATTCCATGCCAAATGCCCCAACCTTTCTCTACAGTTCTTTCTCACCATTCACGTCTTCATACGGAAAGCAGAGCAGACCATTACCTCCCCGAGCTTCTTTTCCCGATGCAGCTTTCCGCTTCCTCAGCCCAGCTTCATGATCATCTCGAGCACACGCTTCGCGCAGCGCGCCACGTCGTCCCGCGTGAGCTCGCCCTTTTCGAGCGCATCCATCACCTGCTCCGGATAGCCGCAGCCCATCTTCACATCGTTGCCCGCAAGGATTTCCTTCGGCTGCGCCGCCAGGTTCCACCAGTCGGTCGTGACCATGCCCTTGAAGCCCCACTCCTCACGCAAAACCCCGGTCAGAAGCTCCTTGTACTCCGAAGCGCGATGGCCGTTGATGATATTATAGGAGGACATGATCGTCCAGGGATCCGCCTCGCGAACCACGATCTCAAATCCCTTCAGATAGATTTCACGCAGCGCGCGCTCCGACACGCGGGAATCGCTGTTCCTGCGGTTCGTCTCCTTGTTGTTGCAGGCGAAGTGTTTCGCGCTCGCCGCGATCTTCTGCGACTGAATGCCGCGCACGAGCGCCGCACCCATCTTGCCGGCGATCAGCGGATCTTCCGAATAGTATTCAAAGTTTCTTCCGCAGAGCGGACTGCGGTGGATGTTCATTCCGGGCGTGAGCCAGATCCCGATGTTGTTCTCCTTCGCCTCGAGCGCGCCCGCCGCCCCGATCTGCTCGACAAGCGCCTCGTCCCAAGTACAGGCGAGCAAAGTCGCGCAGGGGAACGCGGTCGTGTTCACGCCGCACTCCGGGTTGATACGCACGCCCGCCGGTCCGTCCTCCGTCATCACATTCGGAACGCCGTACTGCGGCAGATTGCCCATGCCGAAGGTGTTCGCCACGCCGGTGTTCGGCTGACCGCAGAGCAGACGCACGAGCTGCTCGTCCGTCAGCTGCTCCATAAATTTCTCCAGCGTCGCCTTCCTGTCGCAGACATCGTCCAGGGTGATCGGCGGCTCTTCTTCCTTGTCGACGGAGAAGCCGAGCACATGTCCCGGCATCGCGATCGTTTCCGGGGTATAGGCGGGCGTGATCACGCCCTCCCGAACCAGCTCCGGCTGAAGTTCCGGATGCGTCTCAAGCTTCTCATAGCTTCCGTCCGGGCGCAGGCGCTTCGTCAACATAGCCGGCGCGCATTTGCTGCCGGTCTTTTCCACGACCCTGTCTTCGGCGCTCTCATAGACAAACGACTGACGCGCGGCGTCGCGCACGTTGACGCCGATATAAAATTCGTAGGTTCCTTTCTCCAGCACCCAAGAGCCCTTCTCGATCGCTCCGCAGTCGTCGTAGGACGCAAGCGCTCTTGCATCCACACGAAGGCGCAGAGTCTGCGATTCCCCCGGCTGCAGCAGCCTGGTCTTCGCAAACGCCTTCAGCTCACGCGCCGGCTTCCCCAGCCTGCCGCCGGGCGCGCCCACGTAGAGCTGCACGACTTCTTTTCCTGCCGTCCTGCCCATATTCGTCACAAAGACGTCCGCCTGTATGTTCTCTTCCGTGACAGAGGAACGGATATATTCCACTTCAAACTCCGTGTAGGAAAGCCCGAAGCCGAACGGGTAATTCACCTTCTCCGCCGCCTGCGGGATCGTCTCAAAATAGCGGTAGCCCACGTAGATATCTTCCGTGTACTCCACATAATCCTTCGACTCGTGAAATCCTTCGGTCGACGGGTAATCCTCCAGCCGCGCCGCGAAGGTGTCAACCAATCTGCCGGACGGGTTCACATCTCCCACGAGGATGTCCGCCGCGGCAAGCCCGCCTTCCATGCCGCCCTGCCAGGCCAGAAGCGCGCCCTCGATCTTCTCATTGTCCTTAAACCAGAGCGTGTCCACCATACCGCCGACGTTCAACACGACCACAACATGTGCAAAGTTCGCCTGCACCTGCTCGATCATCTTCTGCTCCGCAGCCGACAGATAAAAGTCGCCCTTCTCAAAAATCTCCTGCGAACGGCGGACGATCCCGCCGATATAACCCGGTCTAGGGACGGCTTCTCCGCCTGTCACGGAGCGATCCCAGTCCTCGCCGGAAAAACGGCAGACCGTGACGACCGCCGTGTCCGTAAACACCGCCGCACGGCGCAAAAGATCCTCCGGCAGCTCCGGCTCGACCGTCATGCCCGGCACCGCGCCCTGCTCGTACTGGCTGCGCACTTCCTTCTCATAGAAAGCGCCAAGCTCCGGGAAAAGCGCGACCTTTCCCTCCTGCTCTTTCACGCGCAGTCCGTCCAGCAGACTCCTTATGTAGGCCACAGTCACCTCGCCGCTTCCGCCGCCACCCTTCACGTAATCCACGCAGCCCTTGCCGAACACCGCCAGCTTTTTGCCGAAAGAAAAAGGCAGGACCTGATTCTCATTCTTCAAGAGAACCATGCCCTCCGTCGCCGCCTTCCTCGACAGCGCGATATGTTCTTTGCTCCCGGTCACCCTCCTGCCGTCCTTTCCCAGCGGCAGTCCGGGCTGGTAAAGAAATCTTGCCCATCTCCTCATGACGATTCCTCCGTGTAATTTATTTGACAAAACTGATTCCGCAATTTCTTCTCTACTATATTATAAATTCCGGAAATCTGCAAGAGAAAGAAGCGGCATTTGGCAGAAGCTGGAGTCAAAAAAACGGCACAGCCGGATCGCTCCGGCCATGCCGATCTCCCACGGGATCACTTTCCCATTATTTCATCGTGTCCACCGCAGCGCGCTCCGCCGGAAGCACCGCCTTGTAGGCCTCAATGTAGGCGTCAAAGCCGGCTACGTCCGCCGGATCCGGCTTCATCTCCACGCCGGTATCGCCCGCGAAGACTTTCTCATTCAGGAAGTCCTCAAGCGTCTCGTCCGCGCCCTTGTTCACAAGGTAGGAGGCGAGCAGCGCGATGCCCCACGCTCCGCCTTCTCCCGCGGTCTCCATCACGGACACCGGGGAATTCATCGCCGCCGCGAGAATGCTCTGGCCGACGCCCTTCGTCTTGAACAGGCCGCCGTGGCCCATGATCTTGTCGATCTTCATATCCTCAGCCTTGAGCAGAATGTCGAGACCGATCTTCAGCGTGGCCAGCGACGCGTACAGATTCGTGCGCATGAAGTTCGCGAGGTTGAATTTGCTGTCCGGCTTGCGCACGAACAGGGGACGGCCTTCCTCAAGGTCTGTAATCGGCTCGCCTGAGAAGTAGTTGTACGCGAGCAGACCGCCGCAGTCCTTGTCGCCTTCGAGCGCCTTGTTGTAGAGCGTGCCGAAGAGCTTGTTCATGTCGACGTCGATGCCAAACGCTTCGGAAAATTCCTTGAACAGGCCGACCCACGCGTTCAGGTCGGAGGTGCAGTTGTTGCAGTGCACCATCGCCACGAGGTCGCCGCTCGGCGTCGTCACCATGTCGATCTCCGGGTACGCCTTGGACAGATCTTTCTCCAGCACGATCATCGCAAACACGGAAGTACCCGCGGAGACGTTGCCCGTGCGGACCGCCACGCTGTTCGTCGCCGCCATGCCGGTGCCTGCGTCGCCCTCCGGCGGACAGATTGGAATACCGGCCTTCAGTTTGCCGGACACGTCGAGCTTCTTCGCGCCCTCTTCCGTCAGCGTCCCGGCGTCCTGACCCGCCAGCAGCACCTTCGGCAGGATCTCCTCAAGCTTCCACGGATAGCCCTTCGGCGCCACAAGCTTGTCAAACTTCTCGATCATGGTCTTGTTGAAATCTCTCGTCTCGGTATCGATCGGGAACATGCCAGCCGCGTCGCCGACGCCGATCACCTTTTGTCCCGTCATCTGCCAGTGGATATAACCGGCAAGCGTCGTGAAGAATGTGACGTCCTTCACGTGGTCCTCCCCGTTCAGGATCGCCTGATAAAGATGCGCGATACTCCACCTCTGCGGAATGTTGTAGTTGAACAGGTCGAACAGTTCCGCGGAAGCCTGTCCCGTGATCGTGTTTCTCCAGGTGCGGAACGGCACCAGAAGCTGATCGTTCTTGTCAAACGCCATGTAGCCGTGCATCATCGCGCTGAAGCCGATTCCGGCAAGATTCTCCACATCGACGCCGTACTGCTTCTTCACGTCCGCGAGCATGTCCGCGTAGCAGTCCTGCAGACCCTTCCAGATCGCGTCGAGACTGTAGGTCCAAATCCCGTTCTCCAGCTGGTTCTCCCACTCGTGGCTGCCGGATGCAATCGGAGCGTTTCTCTCGTCGATCAGCACCGCCTTGATCCTCGTCGATCCAAACTCGATGCCGAGCACCGCCTTGCCGCTCTCAATCACGCTTTTTGCCTTGTTTACATCTACGCTCATCGTTGTAACCCTCCCATTCTTTTTCTCTCGGACTGCGCGCCATATCTATCCGAAACCCCGGCTGCCTCTCTGTCAAGTCTGTCTTTTGCAGCTTCCGCCGCGTGCATTTCGCCGCATCCGCCTCCTGCCGCACACTGTCTCGATTTGTAATTCAGTATACCATTATTTGGACTCCCGCGCTACTGTTTCTTTATCGAAATGTTACGATTTATTTTGCCGCTCGAAGGTCCCGCGCCCCAGGCGCAGCTCCTCAAGGAATTCCCGCAGCGGACCGTCCAGCTCGTCGAACAGGAGATGTTTTGTGCCGGAGGGCTTCTGCAGGTAATCCTTCCGGATCTCCCGGTTCGCCAGCTCCACCTCCTCGTGCAGGCCGTCCGCCGACATCCGCGACGCGCCCGCGCCGAGAATGATGATCTGCTCCAGCGCGTCGGAGGTCGCCACCGTCACATGGTACTTCTTCCCGATGACGCGCGCCGTCTTCTCGATGTACTGGTCGGCCGTCTCCGCCTCCTTCGTGTAGACGATGTGGATGTTGTGGTACTTCTGCACCTCGCCTCGCCCGCCCTCGACCTTGTACGCGTCGAACACCAGAATGATGTGCATGCCACGGCAGCCCTGATAATTGCTGAGAATGTCCGCCAGCCTGCCCCTGGCGCCCTCGATCGTCTCCTGCGCAAGCGCCTTCAGCTCATCCCACGCGAAGATGATGTTGTAGCCGTCCACAAGCAGGTATTCGTCCAGAGGCTCCTGTCGCGGCGGCCTGGCGCTCCCCGGCGCCTCCACGCGGCGGCTCTTCGTGTAATGCCTGCGCTCCTGCGACGCCGTCCCGTAAGTGCGGGCAAAAATCTGCTCCAGCTCCTTCTCATCCGCGAAAGCGGCGCTGCCGGAACCTGCGGACGATCCGCTCTGCTGTACTCCCGCTCCGTAGGGTCCCTTTCGCTCTTCCCTCTGCCGGACGCCCTCCGCCCCGGTTTCCCCTGTCTGTCCGTCCCCGGCAAAACCGCGCAGATCCTGTCCCGGCCTCCAGCCGCCGTCCATATGCATGTAGTCCTGCACATGCTCCCAGCTCACAACGTATCCCGCGCCGTGCGCGCAGAAGACGGAACCGGCCGGGTTGTCCAGATCCGCCTCGGAATCATAGCCGATCGCCTCAATGACCTCCTGCGCGTTGTGGCATTCTTCATACCCCTTGAGCGTGCAGGAAAGCCTGCCCCGTCCCTTTGTGTAAGCCAATAGCTCCGTCTGATAGCCCCTCATCTCCGATACCGGGGCCTGCCCGGAAAGCACTGCCGTCTCCCCGTCCATCTCCGGCGGCGCAAAGCTCCCGTTCATCTTCTGGACGTCCGCCATCGCCCTGCCCACCGACTCCGCCGGCACCTCGATCCGGAACGCATAGACCGGCTCCAGCAGGACGCTCTCAGCGCACTTCAGACCATGCCGCACCGCCCGGTAGGTCGCCTGACGGAAATCTCCGCCTTCCGTATGTTTCAGATGCGCCCTGCCGGTCAGCAGCGTGATCCGCATATCCGTGATCTCTGAGCCCGTGAGCACCCCGCGGTGCTGCTTTTCCGCCAGATGCGTCAGGATCAGGCGCTGCCAGTTGCGGTCGAGCACGTCCTCGCTGCACCGGGTATCAAACTGCAGTCCGCTTCCCCGCTCGCCCGGTTCCAGCAACAGGTGCACCTCCGCGTAATGGCGCAGGGGTTCGTAATGTCCCATGCCTTCCACCGCGGCGCGGATCGTCTCCTTATACACGATGTTTCCCTGTCCGAATTCCACCCATATCCCGAAGCGCTCGCGGATCAGGCTCTTCAACACTTCCGTCTGCACCTCGCCCATCAGGTGCGCGTGGATCTCACCCAGCTGTTCGTTCCGCACCATTTGCAGCTCGGGCTCTTCCTCCTCAAGCTGGCGCAGCTTCAGAAACGTGTGATGGACGTCGCTCTCCGGCGGGAGTTCGATCCGGTAGGACAGCACCGGCTCCAGCAGGGGAAGCTCCGACTCTATCTCCACGCCCAGCCCTTCTCCCGCATAGGTGTATTCCAGACCTGTGACCGCGCACACCGTCCCCGCCTCCGCCTCCGGAACCGCCTGAAAACCGCTCCCGGAATAAAGCCGTATCTGGTCCGCCTTCTGCTCCCAATCCTCTCCGGAACCCCGGCGCCGCCCGGCAAGGACCGCTTTTACACGCAGCGCTCCGCCCGTGATCTTCATGTGCGTCAGCCGGTTCCCCTGCGCGTCGCGCGTGATCTTGAACACACGCGCCCCAAACTCCTGCGGGTACAGTGGGGTCTCGCAGAACAGCCGGATTCCGTCCAACAGCTCCCGCACGCCCTGCAGCTTCAGCGCGGACCCGAAGTAGCACGGAAACAGTTTACGCCCGGCGATCGCGTCCGCGATCTCCTCTGTCTCCAGCGCCCCGTTTTCCATGTAGCGATCCAGTAAGGTCTCGTCGCACATCGCAAGCGTCTCCCAGAATTCCTCGGGGACCATGTTTCCCGCTGCCCCTGTTCCTGTGGACTCCCCGAATAGCGCTCCGTCAGCAGTCTTGTCCTTTTCCTTCTGATCCTGCGTCATCTCCTGCGCTTCGCCCGCCCGCGCATTCAACGGGTCGAAATCGACGCAGCGGCTGTCCAGGTGTTTCCCCAGCTCCGCCATCAGCGCCGCCCGGTCCGTGCCCTCCTGATCCATTTTGTTGACAAACAGAAACGTCGGGATCTCATAGCGCGCAAGCAGCCGCCAGAGCGTCTCGGTGTGTCCCTGCACCCCATCCGCTCCGCTGATCACCAGGACCGCATAGTCTAATATCTGCAGCGTTCGCTCCATCTCCGCCGAAAAGTCTACGTGACCCGGCGTATCCATCAGCGTGACCGCCGTATCGCCCAGCGTCAGCTCCGCCTGCTTGGAAAAGATCGTGATCCCTCTCTCGCGTTCCAGTGCATAATTATCCAGAAAAGCGTCCTGATGATCCACCCTTCCAAGCTTCCGTATGCTCCCGGCAAGATAGAGGATTCCCTCCGAGAGCGTCGTCTTTCCCGCGTCGACGTGGGCCAACATCCCAAGACATATGTGTTTTCTGTTGTTTTTCTCTGTTCGAACGTCCATACCGATTCCACCTTTTCTCTGCGTCTATCTTACAAAATTACGATTCATTTGTCCATGTCTGCATCACAAAATCATTTTTTTATATTTTTTACGCATTTTTTAATATTTTTTTTGAATATTTGGAACAGTTGTGGTACAATAGAAAAGCAAACAAGCAACTGGGCATTTTCCGTAGGAGTTACAAATGCAAAATCCAAACAAAAATGCAGGTTCAAATAAAAATGTAAGTTCAAGTAAAAACGCAAATTCGAAATCCCATTTCCTGCCGATGGGTATTTTTCTGGTTTTTGTCCTTAGCATCACTCTGATCTTTTTCATCTGCGTATTCCGGGACATAGAGAAAAATGCGCGGGAAACGATCGTCAGCAACATTGAACACCAGAGCCAGAATTTCCAGAACATCATCAGCCAGCACTTCCAGTATGTGGAAGCGATCGCGGAATATATGGGAATGCAGGACGACCTGACCAGTGAGGAAAATCTCAAGCTGCTGACCGCGCTGGCCGAAAAGAGCAGCATGAGCCGTATGCTCATCATCGATCCGGACGGGACAGGCTATTATCCGTCCGGCGACAAGCAGTATGTCGGCGACTATGACTTTTTTGCGAAGACGATGGGCGGTGAGCTTTCGCTCGGCGGGCCTTTTGAGAGCAACATTGACGGCGATCTCTGTATTGTGCTCGCGGCGCCGATCTATCGCGAAGAGAAGGTTGTTGGCGTACTTGGAGCGTCGTGCAATCTTACCACGCTCGCCGATATGCTTCTGGAGAATACCTACTCCGGCTCTGGCTGCATCCTGATCGCCAACGCGGACGGAGACATGATCTCCTACAACGCCGACAAGCGGACGTCTGAGCTGGTCAACTATAAAACAAACTTTTTCAACCAGCTCTATAACATCAAACTTCCGAAATCAAAGGATCGCCATCAGATCATGGAAGACTTTGCCGGCCAGAAGAGCGACCTGTTTTCCATCACATACCGGAAAAGGCCTTACTATATGACCTACCAGCCGCTTGATCTTGAGGACTGGATGCTCTGCTACATGGTGCCTCGGTCGGTCGCCCGCAGTTCGTATGAATTCATTACGCGATACGGGATCATCCTCTGCGTGACGCTGGTGCTCGGCATGTCCGCCCTGCTGCTGACCATCCTTCTCACGACGAACCGCACGCAGACGGAGCTGCTCGAAATGGGCCAGAGCGACCTGCTGACCGGCATGCTCAATAAGAAGAGCACCGAAGATATGATCCAGCAGTGGCTTGACAGCGAACAGCGGATCGGATTGCAGGCGTTCGTCATGATCGACGTCGACCACTTTAAGGAAGTCAACGACACCTACGGCCACGCCGTCGGCGATGAGATCCTGAAAGAAGTCAGCAATATCATCCGCCACGAATTCCGTGAGGGCGACGTCATCGGCCGTCTCGGCGGAGACGAATTCTGTATCCTGATGAAGAATATCGTCTCAGACACAAACGCGATCGCCAAGGTAAAGATGCTGCATGAAAGCATCCGCACCCATGTATTCAAGGATCTGGGCGAGGATCAGCGCGTTACCTGCAGCATCGGTGTGTCCTATGCGCCAATGTACGGGAACTCTTTCGAAGAACTGTATCACACCGCCGACCTGGCGCTCTATAAGACCAAGAAAGGCGGCAGGGACGGATTCAATGTGTATAATGGGAAAGAATAGAATATAGCCGGTCATCTCTTATATTGCAATGGAATTACAGATAGACAAAAAGCACATCTGCCTGGGATGTGCTTTTTCTAATTTTTCCACGGATTACTGCGAATGCAAAAGCGAACCTCGAATCCGCTTCGCTCCTTCTCGGTCGTCTCTTGCATTCCAATGAATTGCCGCACGTAAAAAGAACTCCACGAGTAAACTCGGGAGTTCTTCCACGTACTGCAATTCGCAGTAATCCTTATCTCTTCGAAAACTGCGGAGCACGGCGTGCTGCCTTGAGACCGTATTTCTTACGCTCTTTCATTCTCGGGTCACGGGTGAGGTAACCTGCGGACTTGAGCGTCGGCCTGTAGTCATTGTCCGCCTGAAGCAGCGCTCTGGCGATGCCATGGCGGATCGCGCCTGCCTGGCCGGTCGTTCCGCCGCCGTGTACGTTCACGAGGACGTCGAACTTATCGGTGGTCTCCGTCGCCGCAAGCGGCTGACGCACGATCAGCTTCAGCGTGTCCAGTCCGAAGTACTCGTCGATGTCTCTTTTATTGATCGTAATCTTGCCGGTTCCCGGCATCAGATATACTCTGGCAATTGATTTTTTTCTTCTTCCTGTTCCATAAAATCTTCCGTTAGCCAATGTCCTTTACCTCCTTCTTAAAACGTCAGCGTTTCCGGCTTCTGCGCCTGCTGTTTGTGATCCGGTCCGGCGTATACATAGAGCTTCTTGTACATCTCTCTGCCGAGCGGTCCCTTCGGAAGCATTCCCTTCACAGCGTGCTCAACAACTCTCTCCGGTTTCTTTGCCAACATCTCACGCAGCGTGGTCTCTTTCATACCGCCTACGTACTCCGAATGATGATAGTAGATCTTCTGATCCAGCTTTTTGCCGGTCACCTTGACCTTGTCTGCGTTTACGATGATCACATAATCACCGGTATCGATATGAGGGGTAAAGGTCGGTTTGTTTTTCCCTCTCAGAACGCTCGCAACACCTGCTGCCAGGCGGCCAAGCGTCATATCAGCTGCGTCCACTACGTACCATTTTCTTTCAATCGTCGCCGGACTTGCCATAAATGTTTTCATTGGTCTTCCTCCTTGTAATCGTTCACCTGCTCCGGACTGGCAGAGGCTTATTTCCGCCCTCCCGGCGATCTTCCCCGCGGAAGATCCTTTCTGGCGAAGTTCCGGAAATCTGTTTGCTGACCATTCCGGGCGTTCCGCCGTATTTGTTTGTTATGGTAAAATGTCCGACCGGGGCTATGGTTCGAACATTTATACACAAGCAAAAGCGCAGTTATCCTAAAATAACTGGCGACACGTCAAATATTATAGTACACCACACCGGGCGTGTCAATCCCTTTTTCCACGTTTTTCCTCACATCTTCTCCCGGATCTGTCTTCCCGGGATTATCAAAAAACTTCCTATTTCTACTCTTTTGCTTTCAGGCAGATATTCAGCTCGTCAAGCTGCTTCTGCTCCACTTCCGACGGCGCGCCCATCATGATATCCTGCGCGTTCTTATTCATCGGGAAAGCGATGACCTCGCGGATCGACTCCTCGCCGGAGAGCAGCATCACCATGCGGTCGATGCCCGGAGCAATGCCCGCGTGCGGCGGCGCACCGTAGGTAAACGCCGTGTACATGGCCGGGAATTTAGCCTTCACCTCATCCTCGCCCAAGCCCACAAGTTCAAACGCCTTGATCATGATCTCCGGATCGTGGTTACGAACCGCGCCGGACGAAAGCTCAATGCCGTTGCAGACAAGGTCATACTGATCCGCAAGGATCTCAAGCGGATCGATCTCGCCGCGCTCCGCTTTCAGAAGCACGTCCAGCCCGCCGGCCGGCATCGAGAACGGGTTGTGGCAGAATTCCAATTCTCCCGACTCCTCCCCGATCTCGTACATCGGGAAATCCACGACCCAACAGAATTCGTATCGCTCTTTATCCATATGTCCTTCGCAGGCCTCGCCAAGTTTCCTGACCGCCACTCCGGCCGCCTTCTGCGCCATGCCGAGCTTGCCAGCGGACAAAATGACCAGCGTATTCGGCTTCAGTCCAAGCTTGTCCGTCACCGCGGCGACCTTGCCCGCGTCCGCGTTGATAAACTTCGCGATACCACCTGCGATCGCGCCGCTCTCATCGGTCTTGAACCAGTATACTTTGCTGCCAGCCTGCACCTCAATGTCCGCGCAGATCTGGTCGATCGCCTTTCTGGTGAGCTTGCAGTCGGAGACCGGAACGGCCTTGATCACGTTGCCGTCGAACGGGCCGAAGCCGATGTCGCCCAGAAGTTCCGTCACATCGATCACCCGCAGGTCGATCCGCAGGTCCGGCTTGTCGCTTCCGTACTCCTCCATCGCCTGGGCGTACGGGATCCGCACGAACGGCGTCTGGGAGGTCTTATCGTACGCGCCGTATTTCGCGAACACCGGCGGCAAAACCGTCTCGATCACAGCGAACACGTCCTCCTTCGCCGCGAACGCCATCTCCATGTCCAGTTGGTAGAACTCTCCCGGCGAACGGTCGCCGCGCGCGTCCTCGTCGCGGAAGCAGGGAGCAATCTGGAAATAGCGATCGAAACCGGACGCCATCAAAATCTGCTTGAACTGCTGCGGTGCCTGCGGCAGCGCATAAAATTTCCCCGGATGCTTTCTGGCCGGGACCAGATAGTCCCTGGCGCCCTCCGGCGAAGAAGCCGTCAGGATCGGCGTTGTGATCTCAAGGAAACCCTGTTCCGTCATCGCGTTCCGCAGCGCGGACACCACATTGCAGCGAAGTATAATATTGTCCTTCACGGCCGGATTTCTCAGATCCAGATAGCGGTATTTCAAGCGCAGCGCCTCGTCCGCGTTCCGCGAATGATTGATCTCGAACGGAAGCTCCTGATGCCGGCAGCGCCCCAGCACGCTGATCTCCTGCGGCACCACCTCGATCTCCCCAGTGGGGATCTTTGTGTTCACGTTACTTCTCTCCCGCACGACGCCGGTCACCGAGATCGTCGACTCTTTGTTCAGTGCTTTGACCGCCGCCATCATCTCCTCGGTCTCGACGACGACCTGCGTGATCCCGTAAAAATCACGAAGAACAACGAAGGCCAGACTGCCTCCGACCTCTCTTACATTCTCCATCCAGCCGGCGATCGTCACCGTCTGCCCGGCGTTTTCCTTCCTTAATTCTCCACAAGTATGCGTTCTGTATTGAGACATTTTCACATGACTCCCTTTTCCGTTATTTTGATTCCGTATATTCTTCCCCGGAATCCCGGGTTATTTTACCAAATTATCTTCGCGATGTCTACAGTTAACTTCAACAGCAACGAGCCCTGCACACTCGAAAAGCCTTCGGCTTTCCTCGTTCGCGGGCAGTCGCCCTATAAATACACTGTCTCACGAAATTGCCTGCAAGCAGGCATTTCGTGCTCCACCGTATTTGCACGGCTCGTTGCTAAACCGAAAGTTCGATTTTCCGCCCCGTATGCTGATAGCAGTAATAGCGTACCCCCGCCGCGTCCAGCATACGCCTCGACGCGGTAGCCGCCGCGCCGTCGTGGTACTTGTCGTCATCGTACACGATCGTTTTGATCCCGGCCTGAATGATCGCTTTCGCGCACTCGTTGCACGGGAACAACGACACATAGAGCTTCGCCCCCTCCAGGCTGCCGCCGCGATAATTCAGGATCGCGTTCAGTTCGCTATGTACCACGTACGGGTACTTGCAGTTCAACTCGTCCCCCTCGCGCGCCCACGGGAATTCGTCGTCCGAACAGCCCGTCGGGAAGCCGTTGTATCCCATCGACAGGATCTTGTTGTCGCTGCTCACGATGCACGCGCCCACCTGCGAATTCGGATCCTTCGACCGCATCCCGGCGAGCTTCGCGACGCTCATAAAATATTCGTCCCACGAAATGTAATCCCTGCGTTTATCTGACATGGCTTTGACCTCCTTTGTGGATCTGTGTTCCTCTTTCATTCTCCATTCAATTTTGCAATTGCCTTTATCTCTCCATTATTCTTGAGATAGCTGAGAAATCCCTCGCAACCTTCGATAATATCATCATAGGTTACATCGAAATTACCCGTATACCATGGGTCTGCAATATCGCGATCCGATCCTGCAAAGGTAAGAAATTTATATATTTTTCCCTCCGGATCTCCCTTGAGCATTCGATTGAGGTTTCTCATATTCCAGCCGTCCATGCCAATGATGTAATCAAATGAATCATAATCCCTTACAGTAATCTGTTTGGCTCTATGTGGCACTAAAGGGATTCCCACCTCTCTGAGTTTGTTCACTGTCCCCCTGTGCGGCGGATTTCCGATCTCCTCCGTACTGGTCGCAAAACTGTCTATTACAAACTGATCTGCCAACCCTAATTCTCTTACCCTGTAGGTAAATACGCTTTCGGCTAAAGTTGACCGACAAATATTTCCATGACAGCAAAAAGCCACTCTTATCATCTATATTCTCTCCAGTAAAAACCTTTTGTTTTTGTACAAATATCGCAACAATTTTATCGGCTTATTTTCTATATCCTTACGTTTATTTACATAATCTATTACTTCCTTAGAAAATGACCTTGCGATTGCTGTTGTTCTAATCATATTCATATCGCCTGCATTCAGCTATAAAATCAAGCCTTCAGTCGGTATGTCCGGTTGCGATTCGCGCCTTCAGCGACAACAATCCCCTCGGAGATCAACTCTCTCATATAATCTCTGGTTCTCGAAGGTTTCAGCCCGATACTCTTTGCGATTTCAGACATTTTTGCCATCGAATAATCCGTCAAAAACTCTATGATCTGCGTTTTCATGTTTTCTTTTATCGCCGATTTTTATCGTCAATTTTTATCGCCGATTTTTTATCGCCGATTTTTTCTACAGAAAGTGCAAGCGTAATGCGTTCCGGTTCAAATCCTTCAACAATAGACGGCTCCTTCCAGCCCTGGCTTTCCCATACATGATATATATTGGGAATTCCGCTTCCCGCGCGTTCCCTGATATCAATCAGGTTAAACATTTTCAGCATGGCGCTGTTTCTTGGATCGGATTTCCCTCTACATATACCGAACGGTCATTCCGGTAAGCCCGCGGTATAACAATAACAAATGCGGAATATGTCTCCCATATGCTGTGCGGCAGACCACCAAGCGCCTTTTTCGCTTCAATTCGATTATTCTCTCTGTATTTTTCAAGATTCTCAAAATCGAGCATACTCACCCTCCAGATTTCTCCAGCTTCAGAAAAATACACAAAAACTGTTTTTGCGCTTGTCCATTTATTACTCTCAAATAAAGATTTAGAAATATTATAGGATATCCCTTTCTTCTCGTCAATCACTTGAAAAATTAGATTTGCCAACCATAAACAGAAATGAAAATGTCATAAAACTTGCTTTTCCATTCCAAGAAAGTGCCGTATTTACTAGATTTTTGGAGAGATCCATGTATGTTGCCGTGACATTCAAACAATATTTTTTTCATGTTCACATTTCATTCACTTCCTTTTTCTATTTCCTCCTTAACGCAGATACCCAAGTTCGTATGTCTGTCTATAGAGTTTAATCCATCCTCAATATACGCCCACGACTCTTTATAGTCTCTATCCACAGAAAAGTCCGAATCACAGATAAGATTTATAAACCCTTCCACGTCATTCTTGTATTTCTTTGCAAATTCATATGCATCTGTTTCTTTTTCCTCATCTGTACTATTGCGCTTATTATGTAGCACATGATCAAGATTGCAGGACATGTAATATACCCGGTATGGCACTTGCCATATCTGTCCTGTCCCTCTTAACCTGTACAAATTATCTGTTTTCTGTTTATTTCGCTCAATAATCCCCTGAGGATCCGGAGTATGAATCCCGTCAGCCTCATAGAATACTTCATCATGCTCTGAGTCCATGATGACATTTTCGTTCGAAATATACGCACCGTCCGTATCTACGATATGAATGATCTGTTTAAAATGTTTTGACGTATAATGATTAGCCTTTGCGTAATTGCGAACTTCATCTCCTATTTTGGAGACAATATTATTTGAACGTACACCTTTCCTTGTCGTGATATCGCCATGCATAATGTGTACATACACCTTATCTTTATCAAAAATCTGATTCAGCATAACGCCTAATGCCGTGTCATCAGAAGACCCCTCTACGATAACGAGTACGACTTTTTTACGAGTCAAAAGCCTCACCCGCCTCTCTGAATGCTAACGCAATTTCAAAGTTATTTGTCGGATCATACACTTCCTCACTCTGCTCTCCCAGAACAATATCACGGTAATAGAAATCTCGGAGATTGTTGTTCCCTTTCACATTGGTAAATCGAATATAACGATTTTCCGGATTCGTCGTTGTGAAAGCGATAAATCCTTTGTCAATCGTTTCAAGCGGCCTTAAATTATGGGATGTAAAGATCAACTGCCCTTTGCCCTTCTCGGAAATAATATTCAGCAATTCTCCAAGCAAATATTCAAAAATCCCGGAATCCATTTCATCGATTGCCACTGTGATTGACGGATTATTATATACCATAATCAATAATTGTAAAATCGAGACGATTTTTTTAATTCCGGCCGATTCATATCTAAACGGGATTGCTTTTCCATTTTTCAGCGACATAAACTGTACTAATCTGCCAGAGTTCCCCTCTTTTGAAACTACTGAGCCTAAATCCACAACGCTTAACGTTAGGCCCGGAACTAATTGCTGCAGAACAATATTCATATTATCAATCACCTTATTCACAAGTTCCATAGCTTCGTCCGGAACTGGTGTCGGCACTTCCAAGGGAAACACAAGATTGCCGATCATTTCAGTTTTGTTATCTCTATATCTAAAAGATAACGGCAAAGCATTCATGTTTATTAAACCTTCATGTTGCGTATCAATGATAAAAAGTTCTCTATGTCCAAATAAATTTAAGCCATTAATAACATCCACATATAATTTAACATTACAGTCTCTCCTAAAGCGATTTATCATCTCTCTGGAAAAAATAAACGATCTTGACTGCGCCTGAGTCAACCGTTTTGTCAAAAGCAGTTCCATAATATCTTCATTATTCTTTTCCAGCAGCTCATTGTACTTTGACTTAGGCAGAAATACTTCGGATGTTTTTGTATCTATAAGCGTACTTTTGCGTATCTTCTTTTCGTCAGATATATAGCCAAAGCTCAATACCTCATCAAAAATCTGCGCCGTGTATTTGGCTTCAACACCTTCGAGTTCATTCTCCTCAATCTGAGATTCATCAATCACTTTCCTCATAGAGAATTGATACCAAATGTCATAGAGTGCTTTTTCGTTCTGCATCTTAAATTGAAATTTAAGTGTTGAATACTGCGCATTAATGTTAATATAATCTGCATACTGTTCAGGAATCGCTTTACCGCACAGAGAAAACTTCAGCACTTGCAGCGCATCAACCAGCGCAGTTTTTCCGGAACCATTCTGCCCATACACTCCTACGATACTGGCGCGATAATCCTTCCTGCGATTTTCAAGATCAAGCGTTCCCTTTTTGACATTCTTGAAATTCTCTATAGAAATGTTTACTATCCGAAACATACGCTTGTCCATGGTATCCTCCACATGTGTCTTAAACGAATATTATTTTTTAGTATTATAACATTCCCTTTTCATTATTGCAATATTGAATAGCGATTTCGATACTTTTTGTTTCATTTTATCTTTTGGTTATTTCCGTGTGAGTAATGTTTAGAAAATCTATGCAAAAAGTTTCCTTGTGTACATACAATCAATTTATAAATATATTTCTTTAATCTTTTTTGCTGTATATTGCAATTCTGGATATATATAGGATACCCCTTTTCACTGGTTCCATTTAAAGTAACAACACCCACATCTACATTGAATCCCCATATTTTTAATTCATTGAATATGATATTCTCCATCGTATGCGTTTCTTCCAACTGACGGAAATTGAGGCGCGCGTTCCGCAATCCCAAATCTGTAAAATAATATTTGACCGGCGTATCGATATACTTCTTTCCCTTAATATCATAACGAAGTGCGCTGTCAATCAGAAAGGAATCGCAAATTTTTCAATAGAATTACCCCATAACAGTTAATTTTACAAGCTCTATTTAAAATTTTTGTCACACGCGGACAGCCCGCCCGATCGCCTTGCCCATCACATAGGCTCCAAGCGGCCCGACCATGTTGACATCCGCGGACACTTCTCCCGTAGAAACCGCATAGATCGAATCGCCGTCCGCCATCGTATGGACAGGCCGGATTGCCCGCGCATATCCGTTGTGCGCCATGGAGGCAACCTTATTCAGCGCCGTTTTATCCATTCCCGCGTTTGTGACGATGATGCCGAGCGTGGTGTTCCCCGAAAAAAGATTCTGCGTTTTCATTAAATCATAGTAATAATCAAACTCCGACGAAAGAAGGCGGCCGTTCTCATCTCTCGCTCCCGCCAGTTTCTCGTTGGTATCGATATCATAGATATCGCCGAGCGCGTTGACCGCGACAATGGCCCCGATTCTGAGCGCTCCGAACTCCATGGCAAAGGCTCCGATCCCAGACTTCATACACGCCTCCATACCACGGTATTTGCCGACGGTACAACCCGTACCCACGCCGACAGAGCCCTCCTTCATCGACCCGTAAGCCGCGTTCTCGCAGGCAGCATAGCCCATCCTCTGATCCGGCCGGGCATTCCTGTCCCCGACGGCAAGGTCAAAAAGCGAAGACTGGCACACAAGCGGAACCCTGGTCACGCCCACATCGAAGCCGATCCCCCGCTCCTCCAGATACTTCATAACGCCGCCCGCCGCGTCCAGTCCGAACGCGGAGCCACCGGACAGCAAGATTGCATGGATTCCGGCCGCATCCGCCGTCGGATTCAGCAGAGGCGTCTCCCGGGAAGCCGGGCCGCCGCCCCGGATATCCACCCCCGCGGGGGAGGGTCTGTCAAAAAGCAGCACGGTACACCCGGTCATCCCCTCGTAATCCTGCTCATGTCCGACCCTGAAGCCGCCGACATCCATCACACCGATCTCTTTCATCTGTGCGCATTCCATATTCTCTCAGTTCTCCTCTCTGTTTTCCGGCAATTAGCCGTTTCTCCAAAGGCATTCTCTTAATCGCAGCCAGCCGTTTTCTCGTTTCCGGCAATATATCATAATGATTATTTTATCACATACTTCATGCTTTTTCATATACTGCCAAAATAGCCTTGCGAACCTGATACGCGCGTATAAAGCGTAAGGGTGTCCTTGGACACCGGCCATAGGACACCCCGACTTAAAAATGATAGAGGTTTTATCTGTTGTATATATCTTCTTTGAAAACTTCTTCAGCGGAACCGTTTTACTTCAACACGCCATTCTTGCCGAAGTTATAAGTCTTCTTCCCAATCTTCTGCTTACCGGTCCTCATCACACCATTCTTGCCGAAGTAATACTTCTTACCCTTAATCAGCTGCCAGCCGGTCTTCATCACACCGTCCTTGCCAAAGTAATACTTCTTGCCATCGATCTTCTGCCAACCGGTCTTCTTCTTGCCATCCTCGGTGAGATAGTATTTCTTCTTCCCGCTCTTCTTCCATCCGGCTTTTCCTTCACTCGCTGTCGCGGTGGAAGGCGCTGCCTGAGCGACGGCGGCTGCCACTGCATTTCCGGCGGTATAGCTCATCGGCTGAGTGACCGGAGCGCTGTTTCCGTCGATAACGACATGGTTTGTCTCCGTCTGAGCTTCTGTCTGTCTCTCCGTCTGCTTCTCCGTCTCCTCCACGGAAGCTTTCGGCTCGCCTGCGATACTGCCCAGATCCTCTTTCTCTTCCTTACCGCAGCGACTGCATTTACGTGTCCGGACACGCTTCATCATTCCGGTCGTCCTGTCCAGGGAAGCGCTGGTCGTCCAACCGCCCCAGTTGTGATTCTCTTCCCTTTTCAGCGTGACCTGCGTAGAACCGCAGCCGTGGACACATTTGAATGTATAAGTGACCCAATAGCAATCATTGCTCACTCTGCTCTCAAACGCATACGAATGACGGTCCGGATTGTCCGCGGCTTCTGTACGACTTCTCGTCTCTCTGCAGACCTCGCATTGTTCATAGACGATATCGCTCATGCAGGTCTCATGATACCTGTTTGTTTCTTTCCATTCATGCAGCCCCGGATTGTATGCCGGAACCAGGCTTACCTCCTGCAGCCCGCATCTCGTACAAGACCTTGTCGTCGTATTCTTATTACAGCTGGCCGGCGTCTCCACAGTTTCACTCCAAGCATGGCCAAGCGCGGGAACCGGACCACTTTCCACCTTTTCACCTTTTCCGCAGCGCAGACAATAGTAGGTGTACTTATTTTCACCTTTCTCTGTACAGGTAGGTTCTTTTATCGTTTCAACCTTATAATATGTTTTTTCAGCCGTATTGGAATTTTTGTTCTTATTGTACACATGCTCCAGCGCAGGGATTTCTACTGTTTTCGACACACCGCAGACAGTACAAGAATATTCCTCGCTCCCTTTCGTCACACAATCAGCGTCCTTTGTCACCCTGCCTGCATCCCAGGAATGCGCAAAGCTGAGCGTGGCATCCGTAGGAGAAGCGATCTGCTGGCCTTCCGAGCTCTCCGCCGTGGCGCTGACCGTGATCACATGTTCATTATTGTCGTTGCTTGTAATCGTCAGGCTGCAGCCCTCGGCCTTTACCTGAACCGCTCCAACCGTTACCGTCTCACCTGCCGTAACAGTCACGGTTTCCGCCTTTTTCGCAGATCCAAATAGCACATTTGGCGTCACGCTGTTGCTTACCGCCACACTCCATGTGACGTTCCTGATGTCGGCGCGCACAGGCGTGCAGAACAGGTTCACCGCGAGACTGCTGCCCGTCGTGGCATGCTTGCTCGCATGCAGCGTACCGGAAAGAAACGAGGTGCCAGCACCCGCCACGATGCGGATATGCTCCAGCGGTCCGGCTTCCGGATCAACGCGCTGGAAAGTCTCGTTAGATTCTCCGCCCTTCGTCCAATAGGCATAGAAACTCATACCGTTTTCAACTGGAGTATCAGCCTTAATCAATTCTCCGCCCGTCGGCACCGTCGACCACCCTAAGAACGTATAACCATTAAAGGGTTCCTCCGCCCACTTCTCACTCAAAAACGCCCATCTCTCTGTGGGAGTTTTCTTATCAAACTCCTCTTCATAGGCTTTCTTAAAGTTTAATCCGTAGACAGCGGCATCTTCAGCCGTAAACATGGGCGTAGCATCCTCAGCAAACTCGCGGGTGCATGTCAGGCACTTGCCAAAGAGACCGTCGATCCCGTTCCAGTCCAGATAAAACTCAACTACTTTTGTGTTGCTTGTCTGGCTTTCTCCCTGCTCGTCCTGTTCCGCCTCTGAAACTGCATTTGCTCCATCCGGGATGGAGGTCGTAGGCACCTGCGCAATATTGTCGACTGTCAAAATCCCAGCCTCAGATTCGGGATTCCCGGCTGCAGGTTCAGCATACATCTCAGGCGTCACTTCCGTCTCCGTATCCTCAAGAATAACCTCTGTTTCTATTTCATTATCCGAAACATCCTCACTCGCCTGCAAAGAGGCCGTCAGCCCAAGAGCCAGTACCAGAGCCAACACCAATAATTTTCTCCAACTTGTATATCGTTTCATATGGATCCCCCTTTCTTTCCTGCATGTCAGTCATATCCATTTTTAGTGTCCGCGATGCGTTGCTTTTTTACCTGTTTCTAACATACTCTACGGAGACAGAAATGTCAAGAAAACTCACTGTAAAGATTTTTGAAATTCCGTGAAAATACACAAAAAATAGCCTGGCAAATAAACTCATTGACAAAAACAGAACGGAAAATATAAAATAGTCTATATCTCATTTTATTGTAGATAAATCTGCATACGAAGAATATCCTGAGAAAAGGACTGGTGAATGGTCTTGAAAACAGAGCGATGGGAACAATTGGATGGACTGCGCGCATTTGCCATAGGTCTTGTAGTGGCAAGCCATACTCAGGCGTTTAAGCTGACCGGACAAGGCGGCCTCGCCGTAGCATTCTTCTTTGTGCTGAGCGGCTATCTGCTTGTGCTTCCGTGGAGCAAGGACGGCGAGGAACGCTTCTGCTCCCTCTCCGGGATTCTGACCTTTTATTGGAGGCGGTTTCTCCGTCTGATTCCGGCCTACTATGCGGCATATCTGATGGCGCACTGGCTCACGGACTCGACGGAGAGCCTTGTAGATCACCTGCTGTTTCTGAACTGCTCCGGCCATCTGTGGTTTTTGCAGCAGGAGGTTCTGTTTTATATTCTTGCGCCTTTCCTGATGCTTATCCTTGCTTTTCTGAAGAAAAAAGGGAAATTCCCCAACCTTCTGCTCGCTATTCTGCTTTTTGTCGCCGCGCATTTTGCGCAGAAATATCTTCGCGTAAATGTCTTCTATCTGATGGGAAACGGCAAAAAACAGAGCTTTCGGCTTGGAATTTTTCTGATGGGCATGGCATTTGGCTACGTTCAGAAATCGGGGATCCTCTCTTACATCAAGAGCATTCCGGGAAAGATCGCGGCGGATCTCATCGGCGTCGTGCTTCTGATCGCTTCCGTCTTCAGCTCCGCCTATTTCCTTGCAAGATTCAACCCGAATCTATCTGAATATTACGTGGGATGGAGCAAGCCCCTCTGGTGCGCGTTCGGAAGCGGACTGCTGCTCCTTGTGCTCACCCTGAACAAAGACGGATATCTCTCCAGACTTTTCCGCCTGCCCTTTATCGTCTACATCGGGCAGATGAGCTATGTGATCTATCTGGTTCACTTTTTTATAATCCCACACGTCAGCTTTCCGTCGCCGACGAAAACATTCTGCGCCGTTTTCGCCGCCAGTCTGGGGCTTGCCGCACTCTGGAATGACTGGATCGAAAAGCCGCTGCAGAAGCTGGCGTCCCGTCGATCGGAACACAGAGCATAAGATGCCCCCTTTTAGATCAGCTTTTTGATGTGATTATAAATATTCAGTCCCTTGTTCTGCCCGTACTTGGAGATGATCGCGCGGTAGATCTGTTGCTTTCCGTTCTTTTCGCCGACATTCTTCACGACGGTCGACGCGACATAGTTGGAGATATCCGCGTCAAATCCCGCTCCTCTGGCGGCCTGCATCACGTCCTGGTTGAGCTTGGTCTTCTGCTCGCCGTTCACCACCTTGACTTCCGGCTTTTTCTGACTCGCCTGCTGCTTTTCAGCCGCGGATTTCGCGGACGCCTTGATCTGCTTGATCCGCGACGCCGTAACCTGCGTCGCCGACGTCCAGAATTTCGCCACGTTGTCAAAATCCTTGTCCTTGCTGACGATGACAACGCTGCAACCCTGCCCCTTATTCACCCCCGCCAGGTATCCAAGATAGGAGCCAATGTGGATATCCGCAGACTGCTTCCCGGCGGGAACCTCGATCATCCGCAGTTCCGCCTCTCCATGGTTGGCGATCTCGCGCATATCGATCTTATTCGCGTTCTGAGTAAAGAAAATAATGATATGATCCGTCTTCTTCAGCTTGTCGCAGCCGGCAAGCCCGTCACCGCCGACATTTTCATAATCGATCAGATAATATGTCTCCATCTCGTCCACCGTCCCTCTGCGTTTTCGTCCGCCGTATCTTTCTCCTATATTATCCACAATCACCGAAAAATGTCAAATTCTGATTGAAAGTTTCATCTCACTGTGCTGCGATCACCGGCCTGCATGCAGAGCGGCAGCTCCAGCCCGTTGTCCTCCAGCAGTCTCCTGTCTGAAAGAATTTCCTTTGTCTCTCCGTCGCGAATGATCTTCCCGTCCGCCATGAGGATCGTGCGCGCGCAGGTATCCAGGATCATGTCCAGATCGTGCGACGCGATGATCTTCAGATGCTCAAAAGAGTTCAGGATGCGGATCAGGTTCCTGCGGTTGCGCGGGTCGAGCGCGATTGAGGGTTCGTCCATCAGGATGATATCCGGCGTCATGGACAGGATCGTCGCGATCGATACCAGCTTCTTCTCGCCTCCGGACATCTTGTAGATCTGCTTGTCCCGCAAGTGTTCGATTCCCGTCATCCGCAGCGCCTGCCCGACGCGCTTTTTCACCTCATCCTCCGGCAGCCCGTAATTCCTGGGCGCGAAAGCGATATCCTCATACGCCGTCGTCATGAAGAGCTGGCTGTCCGAGTCCTGAAACACATAGCCGATCCGGGAGCGCACCTGCGGCAGCGTCTGCTTCTCCACCGGGATATCCATTATCCGAATCGATCCCTCGTAGTTCAGGTTCAGTCCCACAAGCAGCTTCAGCAGGGTGGACTTGCCCACGCCGTTCGCCCCGATCAGACCGATGGAATCGTTCTCCGCCGCATGGAAGGATACGTCCGTCAGGATCTGCTTTCCGTTCTCGTACGCGAAATTTACATTTTCTACGTCTATGTGTATGTGGCTCATACAAATAATCCTCCGATCACCAACATCACCGGGCACAGCCGGAACAGCGCGAACAGTCCGGCCCACACCGCCAAATATACCACATCCTGCCAGCGCATGGCAATACGCTCCCGCATATACCCGTAATCGCCCTGATAGCCGCGCAGCAGCATGCTCTCGTACACGTCCTCCGCCCGATCCATGCTGCGCAAAAGCAGCTGCCCGGCAAGCGAACCCCACACCTTGAAATGCACACCCTTCTGGTTCGGCGCGCGCAGCGAATAGGCCTGCGTGATCCGGTTCACCTCTCCGAGCAGAACCGTGATGTAGCGGTAGGTCAGCATGAACTGCGTCACCATCGCCTTCGGGATGTGCAGCAGCCGGAACGCGTAGCAGAGCTTCTCCACCGAAGTCGTCGCGATCAACAGGTACGAGGCCAACACGCCGAAGACGCCCTTTAGGATCAGCGTTATCATGGAGAGGACGCCCGCGCTCATGCGGATGCCGCCAATCAGAACGACATTTCTGTCAAAAAACGGGTTCAGGACGCCCACGAAGCACACGAGGGGAAGCACCAGACGCAGACGCTTAACGCTGTCCCAGAACGACAGATCGGACAGCAAAAAAAGCGCGACCGGGTAGACTACCATTCCTGCCAGCCCGATCACGTCGTATTTGCGGAAGGATACCACTGTCATAATATAGCCGACCGTTAAGACAAATTTAACCAGCGGGTGAATCCGGTTCACCCACTGGTCTCTTGCGGCCAAGGTATCCATCTGATGAATCTCATGGATCGCGTTACCGATCTTACTCATGCCGTTTTTTTACTGTTTATTCATGTTTCTGCGGCCTTGGCAGCAAATGCTTCGCCCACGTCTAAACAGTATCTTTTCTCCTTCTGAAAAATTTGAATACGTAGCACGCCGCAACGCAGAGCGCCACGACGACCAGGCACCCGATGATGCCGGAGAACGTCGTCCCGAGCGCGGACTCCGAACCCTTAAACGCGTAGTCCGGGAGCAGGGAAGTGAATTCCTGCACGGAACCCGCCGCCTGGTAAACGCCGCCTGTCGCCTCCAGCTCCGGGGAACCGGTGATACGCTCGATCGACCACTCCAGTCCGTCCGGGAAGGACGACGCCACGAGCGACAGCAGTCCGCCGATCAGCGCAGCCGCCACCGCAAGGATCGCAAGCGTCTTCTTAAAGGAAAATCTGCCTTCCTTCTGCTCCGCCCCGGAAGCGCCGAACAGCAGCTCCGGCCGCGCCTCATACACAAACACGAGCACTGCAGCTGTGATCAGTCCCTCCACGAAACCGATCGCCAGATGGATCGGCTGCATTGTCGCCACAAACGTGGTGAACGGAAGCTCCGTGACGCCGGAAGCCATCGTCTCAAGAGTGACGGAAAACGCGCCGAGCTGCAGCGTCAGCACACAGCCCAGAATCGACGCGGCGATGATCTTCGCCCGCGACATTCCCTTCTTCATCATCGGCTTCCAGATCAGCAGCGCGCCGATAAAGCATCCGTAGAACGCCATGTTCCAGATATTACAGCCGAGCGCCAGCAGACCCCCGTCCGCGAAGAGCAGACACTGGATCAGCAGCACTCCGATCATCGTCAGAAATCCCGCATAAGGCCCCAGCAGCGCAGAGAGAAGCATGCCGCCGCACAGGTGTCCGCTGGATCCCGTCCCCGGGATCGTGAAATTGATCATCTGCGTCGCAAACACGAACGCGCCCATGACCCCCATCAACGGAACCTTCTTCGTGTCCGTATCCAATCGTACTTTTTTTACTGAGTAGGCTGCCGCCGCCGCGGAGCAGACATACATCGTGCCCGCCACTGCCGGCGCAACCAGAGCATCCGCCATATGCATAATGTGTTCCTCCTGTGGTTTCATTCTTTCTCACAGCTGCGCAACTGTTTTCACTTTCACAGGCATTATACAGGACGGAAAATGTCCCCGCAAGCCTCCCCGGGGGATATCCTCTAAATTTTTTTCAGCGGCTCCGGCCTTTCACAGGAGGACTCCACCTGCACAAACGCCCCGCTCTCTCCGCTCTCCAGCATGGCATACAGCACATCCAGCACATGCACCGCCAGCTCCTTCGAAGCCCGCGGCGCGCGTCCGTTCATGGCAGCGTCCACAAGGTCCGCCGCGCCCAGTCCCCGGTTCTCGTCGCCGTAGGGATTCACCGGCGGAAGAATCTCCGGCACTTCCGGCGTCCGGAAATCCTCCGGTTCGCGCAGGATCTTCACGTCCCCGCCGAACTGGTTCGGGTCAGTCAGATAAAGGATTCCCTTCGTCCCATAGATCGCGAAATACGCCTGATCCGCCATCACATTGTCCGCGTTCACCATGAAGGTTCCCGCGACTCCACTCTTCATCTGGAGCACCGCCGAGACCTCGCTCTCGTTCGGCGTATCCATGACCTGCCCGTACTCCGGGCTCTGCGGATTGATGTTCACATGCGTCGGGTAAGGCGCGCGCACCACAGCCGCGACCCGTTCCACCGGTCCCAGCAGACTCACGAGGGCGGTGATATAATAGCCCGCGTAGTCATAACAGATTCCTGCTCCCGGTATGCGCAGGAAAGAAAACATGCTCAGCAGCGCGTTGTTGTTGCGGTTGGCCGCGAGCGCAAAGGACGTGATCTCACCGATCTCCCCGGCGTCGATCGCCTGCCTGGCCGTCTGCACCGCGGCTCCCAGAAACGTGTCCGGCGCGCTGCCAAGATACAGGTTTTTCTCCTCCGCCAGCGCCGCCAGCTCCTTCGCCTTCTCCGGATCGTCCGTCATCGTCTTCTCCGTGTAGACGTGTTTCCCGGCCAGCAGCGCTCTGCGTATGATCTCATAGTGCGCTCCCACCGGAGTCAGATTCAGAATCATGTCGATGGAAGGATCCCCCAACATCTCGTCCAGCGTGCAGGCCGTGAGTCCGAACTCCTCCGCCCTCCGTTTGGCGCTCTCCATCCGCGTCGCACAGACCGAGACGATCTCCATCATCGGAAACTTCTTCTGAATCGTACCGATGTACCGCCCACTGATCGCGCCCGCGCCCACCACTCCGACTCGAAATTTTTTATTCATCGCAACGCCCTCCTTTTTGCTTTCTTTTTCATTCTTCATTTTTTCGCATTTTTGTATTCTTCTGCCTTCTTTTGCGCTCTTTTTTCTGATTTTACCATAGGACTGTATCGTCTGTCACCCTGGTTTTCATCCCAAATATCAATACAAATTTCGAGGAAGATCCTGAAATATCTCTTAACTCTGCCCAGCAAAAGAAAACCCTGCCTTTCGGCAGGGCAATTACACCTTCATTTCACTGCGGAACCTCCGCTGTATCTCTTGTCCGTCTTGTGCGCGATCCATGTCCCGATCTCCTGAATGACCTGAACAATGATCACCGTAAGGATAACACAGCACCAGGTGACATCGGGATTGAAGCGCTGATGCCCATAGCTGATGGCGATCTGCCCCAGCCCGGTGCCACCTATGGTCGACGCCATCGCGGAGTATCCCAGGATCGTCACCATCGAGATCACCGACCCGATGATCAGCGAGGGCTTTGCCTCCGGGAGAAGCACCTTCCACACAAGCTGAAAATTGTTCGCTCCCATCGACTGCGCTGCCTCGATCACACCCGCGTTTACTTCCTTCAGAGAGCTTTCCACCATCCGCGCCACATAAGGGGAGGCGGCGATCACGAGCATCACGATCATCGCCCTGTTCCCGAGGCTGACTCCGACGATCAGTTTCGCGACCGGCAGCATGGCGACCATCAATATGATAAACGGTATGCTGCGGAAAAAATTGACAAACAGACCGAGAATACGGTTTACCCAGCGCAGCGGGTAGATCCCTTCCGCGTCTGTGATATGCAGGATCACGCCCAGCGGAAGTCCGATCACATAGGCGATCAGGGAAGAAAGCACCGTCATATAGATGGTCTCCCAGATTCCCATCTGGATGATCCCGTTTTCCCAAAGCTTCACAAGCATTTCAGAAAACATCAGCTATACCTCCTCCTGCTGCTCTTTGGAACTGGTCTTCTGCCACGAAATTCCGATCCGCTCGGGCAGTATCAGCTCCCTCGCTATTTCCGAACGCGGATCAGCAAAGACATCGCTGACTTTGCCTTCCTCCGCGATCCTGCTCTGATCCAGCACCGCGACCCTGTCGCAGATCTGATAGATGACCTTCATTTCATGCGTGATCACGACAATGGTCACGCCCAGCGTCTGGTTGATCCTTTTCAGCAGCTCCAGAATCGATCGGGTCGTGTTGGGGTCCAGGGCAGAGGTCGCCTCATCGCAGAGCAGATACTTGGGATTCGTCGCCAGAGCGCGGGCGATGGCCACGCGCTGTTTCTGTCCGCCGGAGAGCTGGGACGGAAAGGATTCCGCCCGGTCCGAAAGACCTACAAGCTTCAAAAGCTCCATCGCCCTCTCCCGCGCCGCCGCGCGCTTCACCCCGGACACCTCCAGAGGGAAGGTGACATTGCGGAGCACGGACCGCTGCTCCAGCAGATTGAAGTCCTGAAAGATCATGCCGATCGATCTGCGCAGACTCAGCAGGCTTTTCCGGTCAAATTCGGTGATATCCTCCCCGTCTATGAAAACATGTCCCGACGACGGTTTTTCCAGAAGATTGACGCAGCGCACCAGAGTGCTTTTCCCTGCCCCGGACAACCCGATGATCCCGAATATCTCGCCGTCCTGCACGGACAGATTGATGTCCTCCAGAGCGACGATCTCCCTGTTCGCGGTCTTGTATATTTTTCCGAGATGCCGAAGTTCGATCATACGTCCTCTTCCTTTCAGCTCCGGGAGACAAAAGCCTCCCGGAAATCCACGTTTTCGTTTTATTGAATCGCCACGATCCCGGCGCCGGTCTGCTCGTTGTACTGCTCTACCACGCCGTCCTGAAGCGCTTTCACCAGAGCCTGAATGGCAGGATCGTCCTCATCCCCGTTGCGGACCGCAACGATATTGGCGTAGGTCTGCGCGGCGTCGCCGGAAGCGTCCTCGATCGCCAGAGCGTCCGAGGTCTTGAATCCAGCCCCAAGCGCGTAATTGTAATTGATCACGGCGATCGTACCGTCGTCGCTGTTCTGCAGCAGGGACGGAATCGCGTCTGCCTGTGCCGCCAGAATCTCGTATCCGTTGTCGTTCACGATATCCAGAATCGTGACGCCGGATTCCACGGACGCGTCCTCCGGCAGCTCCACCAGTCCCTCCTGCGCGAGAAGAAGCAGGGCTCTGGTCTGGTTGGAATCGTCATCCGGGACAATGATCGTCGCGCCGTCCGCCAGATCGCTCAGATCGGTCACGCTCGAGCTGTAGATCCCGAAAGGCTCATAGTGGATCAGCCCGGCAGAGACCAGATCCGTTCCGTTCGATTCATTGAAGCTGTTCAGATAAGGCGTGTGCTGGAAATAGTTCGCGTCCAGAGTGCCATCCTGCAGCGCGGTGTTGGGGAGCACATAGTCGTCGTAGATCACGATCTCAAGATCGATCCCCTGCTCAGCGAGCACAGGCTTCACCAGCTCGAGAAGTTCCGCGTGCGGCGTCGGAGCTCGCGCCGACCGTGAGCGTCACGCGCTCCGACGCATCAGCACCCTCTGCCTCACTGCTGTCCTCCGTCTCAGCATTCTCCGCAGTTTCATCGTCCTCAGAGGGTTCTCCGCCCTCCACCACAAGGCTTTCCTCATAGTCAAGCCCATAGGTATCCGCCAGCGTTTCCTCGTAATCCTTATGGAAGAAGTTTTCCGACGCAAGAGACTTGATCTCATCATTGATCCAGTTCAGGAGCGATTCGTTGCCCTTTGACACGGCCGGGGCAATGGTGTCCTGGCTGCCCAGAGACGGAATGCCCACCGTGTAACCCGGATTCTGAAGGGCATATGCGATCACCTCGGTGTTGTCGTTCGCCCATGCGGCGGCGTTCCCGTTCTCAAGAGCGTTTTTGGCGTTTGCGTAGGTGTCATATTTCTGAAGCTTGATTTCCGGATTATTCTCGATCAGATAGGTTTCTGCGGTCGTTCCCGAGATCACGATGACCTCATCGTCGGCTTCAAGCTGAGAGAGATCCGTGATCACACGGCTGTCCGGAGATACCACGCCAAGCGCGACGTTCATGTACGGCAGAGCGAAGTCCACCTTCTCGGCGCGCTCGTCGGTCACGGTGAAGTTCGCGAGGATGATATCCACCTTGCCGGTCTCCAGGTACTCTACCCGGTTGGCCGCCTCTGTGGACACATAGTTGATCTCCACGCCGAGGTCTTCCCCGATACGCTGTGCGAAGTACACGTCGTAGCCCTGATAGTCTCCGTTTTCATCTACGTATCCGAACGGATTTTTGTCGGAGAAAACGCCGATATTGATCGTTCCGCTCTCCTTGATCTCATCGAGCGTGCGGTAGACGGCGGACGAATCGTCCGCAAAGGCCGTCAGTGAAAATGCCAGTATAAATGTGAATAGTAACGCAATAGCATATTTTAACTTTTTCATAATAATCCTCCCTGGGACTTATCCCATCATATTGTTTTCGGTTGGCGAGCTTTACGCTCAAAGGTAAATGTGTTCAGAAATTTTTTCGCGCGCTCTGTTTTGGGATGATCAAAAAATTCTTCCGGCGTCCCTTCCTCGCAGATCCTTCCATCGTCAAGGAAGACCACCCAGTCCGCGATCGCTCTCGCAAACTGCATTTCATGCGTCACGACAAGCATTGTCTTTCCCTGGTTTGCCAGATCGAGGATCACCTCCAGAACTTCCCGGACCATTTCCGGGTCGAGCGCGGCTGTCACTTCGTCAAACAAAAGGATATCGGGATGCATACACAGTGCCCGGACGATTGCCGTGCGCTGTTTCTGCCCTCCGGAGAGCTGCCTCGGAAAGCTGTTGGCCTTCGTTTCCAGTCCCACTCTTTTCAGAAGGGCAAGCGCTTCCTCGCGGACTTCGCTCTTCTTTCGCCCCTGCGCCTTCACAGGCGCCAGCATGATATTGTCGAGCACAGTCATATGCGGGAAAAGTTCATAATTCTGAAAGACCATTCCGATCTTCTGCCGTATCTCCGGCAGATTTTTGCTCCCTTTCAGGACAGGCTCTCCATGCAGCCTCACTTCTCCGCCCTGATTGCTCTCCAGAGCGTTGATACATCGCAGCAGCGTGCTCTTCCCGCATCCGCTCGGCCCCACGATCACGATGACTTCGCCCTCCCGTACAGTGAGGCTCAGATCCTCGATCACTGTGTTTTGGCCGTAGGCCTTATGCAGATGTGAGATTTCCAAAACAATCCCCGGCACGGGTCTCACCCCCATCTCTTTTCCAGTTTCCCCGCCAGCACACTAATCGGCCAGCATACGAGAAAGTACAGGACAAACACAGTCAGATATACGCCGAACGCCGCGTTCGGGCTGTTCATGCGGTTCGCCTCGATGATCTGCTGCGCCACCTTCAGGATCTCAACCACGCCGATCATCAGCACCAGACTGGTCGTTTTGATCATCCTTGTGATGAGATTGATCGACAGCGGGATCAGCCTCCGCACCGCCTGCGGCAGTACCACATACAGATACACCTGCGTCTTCTTCAGCCCCAGCGCCGCGGCGCTTTCGTACTGATGTCCCGGAATACTGCTCAGAGCTCCTCTCACGAGGTCGCTCATCTCCGCCGTACCCCAGAGCGAAAACACGATCACGGACGCCGTTTCTCCCGACAGATCCCAGCCAAAGGATCTGGTCGTCCCGAAATAGACAAGGAACAAAAGAACCAGCTGCGGCATAATGCGTATGACTTCCAGGTACAGTCTCATGAACGCTTTCAGGATCAAGTTCTCTCTCTGTCTCAACACACCCAGTACCGTGCCGAGCACGACGCTGACCAAGATCGCGATCACGCTGATCCTGAGGGCAATCCCCAGCCCGCCCAGAAGCCTTGCGAAATTCTTCCCCTTGAACAGGACGTCAAGTCCCAAATCCGGCATAGCGCAGCCTCCTTTCCAGCACGCTGCCCAACAGAGAGACAGGCAGCAAGATCAGGAGGTAGAACACGACCAGCAGGGCAAGGCTCTCCGTCGTATTGTAGTACAGGCCGATCAGATCCTTCGCGGTAAACATCAGATCCATCAGGCTGACCGCCGAAAAAACGCTGGTCTCTTTCAGCAGAAAGATCACATTCGCGACGAAAGCGGGAGCGCTGATCGCGAAAGCCTGCGGAAGGATCACGTAGCGTATCGTCTGCATCCTGCTGAGTCCGAGGCTGTAAGCGCTCTCTTCCTGAGCCGCACCGACCGCTTCCACTCCGCTTCGAAAAGCCTCCGCCATGTAGCTTCCTCCGAGAAACGCAAGTCCCGCCACGCCGCAGGCCTGCGCATCCGTACGGATCCCTATTTTGGGAAGACCGTAATAGATGAAAAAAAGCTGTATCAGCAGCGGCGTATTCCTGCTCAGTTCAATGTATACCGCGACTGCCCTCCGCAAAACGGGAATCCTGCAGTACACGATGATCTCGCAGAGCAATCCCAAAAGTATGGCGACAAGAATTCCCGCAAAACCGATCTTCACGGTAAGCACTGCCGCTTCCCGGTACAGAGGAATGTTTGTGCTGATAAATTCCCAGTCCATGTCGGCGCCCCTTCCGTTTGTTTTCGTATTGATGCCCGATTTTTCCTCTCGCGGGTCAGCGTATAGAATAGAATCTCGCTTGCGAGATTCTCAGCCTGTAGACAAAGCTGGTGCCGGAGGCAATCTCCGGCACCACTTTTCGATTCCCTGCCTGATTTTTATCCAGA
>CANQRR010000010.1 GCA_947626285.1 uncultured Lachnospiraceae bacterium | reverse complement strand
TTGTATATGGCAAATGGATTCCATTCCTCATCAATATGCTTTACGATGATTGGTCCAATCCTATAGTATTCTTTAACCAAGTCATCTCCATCTTCCCCATCGCCAATAATATGTTCATCTCTAAACGCTCTTAGAACATTTAGTTGGTTGCAATCTTTATTAGCATGTAACGCCATACATGCTGCGGTTGTAATAAAACAGAAACTGCTCGAAGACGACGAATACGAAGAGGTTGAGGCATAACTTTTGTTTTCATTATAGCCTGTTTTTTCTTTTTTCATTTTTTCATTTTCCAGCATTTCACAGACTTTCTTATACTTTGTTTGTGAATCCTTATATGTTCCTTTTATCCTCTCATAATGTTTCTTGGCCATTTTTAAGTCTTTAGCCAAACCATTTCCATACTGACACATTTTTGCACATTCGTATTGTGCTTCTGGCATATCGATATTCTTCAGTAAACCATACGCCCTTGTATAATCATTCAATTTGCAAAACATTAAACCCATTCTTAACTTGTTTTTTTCATCCGGATTCTTCTTATCTAGAAAAGCATATAGTTCAATAACATTATTGACGGCATGTCTATTCGCTTCCATTTTCATATCCTGCCATGAAATATGCCTGTGTTTATCAAATAGGATATCAGCAATCATCTCGATTGCAGCCATATGATTCATAGATGCCGCCATTTTCAGATTAACAACGCCCTTTTTATATTTTTCACCAATACTCTCCTTGCCAACATAATAGTTGGCCTCTGCAACTAAGTTCTCCGCCAATTCCTCTATACTGATTTTGCATTCTGGATGTTTCTCTGCTAATTTAATCAGTTCTGATCCTGCTTTTTTATAATCCATGTCCAAAGACTCGAGGAAAAATTTCGATGCATCTACATATCTCTCCTCGTCAAGAAGTTTCTTCCCATAATAATAATACTCTTCTCCCGTTTCTAATGGATCGATATGAGCAACCAAGTTCTTTTTTTCAGCAATTAGTAGCCCCAAGTCTTTTGCCAATGCAAGCTTGATCTTAGCGACTTCGCATACAGTGTCTGGACATTCTTTAATCCTTGCTATATCACTAGCTATCAACTCACTTCCCTGCTCATGTTTCAACAGGCAGGCAAGCGCATTCGTATAGGGATAATTTGCCTTTGCTAATTTTAATATAATATCTTTAGCAGTTTCATGTTTCTCTGCATATACACATTTAAAAAAAGCTCTTGTCAACGAATCCGTGTAAATTTTTACTATAACATCATTTGCCAGATTGTGTGCAAGCATATTTGAATTCTGGCTTTCAAATTCTAAAGATGCTTCCTCTATTTCATTTACTACTTTCTCAAAAGACCTGTACTTTTCTTCCATTTTCTCCTGCAGTCGGATATACTTCTCCCGATAATTTTGAACATATTTTTTTACAGAAGAATCCTGCAGATTAATGGAATCCTCCGCTAATTTTGATATTTTATCTTTTAAAATCTTTCGTTTTCTACAATAAAAAATAAATACATCCAACAATACTCTCTGAAATTCGATTGCAATAGCAAAATTTATACAGGGTACATTTAACAGTTCGCAAATATCCTTGAAGTCTTTTTCACGTTTTAAAATGACATTATTCCGTCTACTTGAAATATACTCAAAATCATCCTCATTCCCTAAAAAATAAATATCATTTTCTAATAATCTACCTATACTTTTTTTCCATCTGCCTTCTTCGTCTGTAATTATAATTTGATACGAGACCATCTTTTTGATCTTATCAAAATATTCATTATCCCTATCGACATATTCCGGTAGAACAGTATATATTTGCTTGTTTCCTTCTCCCTGAAAATAAATTACGAAACTTCTAATAAGCCTTCTAATATCAATATTATTTTTATATACTTCTTTCGTAATATATCTGTATTCATCATATGATAATGGTACCAATTTATCCATATATGTGATGGCTAAAATTTTATCATCTTTATAACCCTCAACAGGAATCATCAATAAAGGAAGATTTGAGTTCAACTCAATGCCTAACCGTTTTGTCGATAATTGTTCAAACAATTTTGCAACTGCATGAGCAGAACCCCATATAGCGATTACATTTCTCACCGCAAGTTCTGGAACAACCGTCAATATCTTTTTGTCTAATAATAATTCATTTACTTGTCTTACAATACCAGCATTATCTGTGTATTCCCCTTCGTCCAAAACTTTCGGTAGTTTTTCTCTTACAACAGAGTATAAATTATCATAACTTTCTTTCAACTCCGAAAAAGAATTGTCTTGTTCATCCATCAATTTAGAAAGAACATCTAGCATTCTATTCTGTCGCGTTTCCAACTTTTTACCTCCTGCCATACTGTTTCTCTAAAGTCTTTTCTAATTTTCTAATATTCGCCTGATATTTTTTCCTGCATTCCCTCATATCTCGAATTTCTTCCATGGATTCTCCATACAAATTAATCAGAGTTTTTATTTCCATAATATCATCAGATTTAAAAATCACATTATTTAAAGTATTTCTTTCTTTCACTTTATCATTTATCTTTTTTTCAATTTCTCTGGAAACTTTGTTTTTAATTATTTCAATTTGCTCAACTATATCATCCCTGCTTGCTTTTTTCCTTTTTGCCACTTCCAAAAAATCCGATATAATATTTGCGCTCCTCCACTCTTCATTATTGCTTGAAGAATAAGCAGTCACTCCAAATAAATTTATTCCTGAATTTATTGCTGTTCTTCTTACCAACTCTACAATTGACTCTATCTCTGTATCTATTTTTTTATCTGCCTTGTTAACTACAATTAAAATAGGAGTTTCAAGTCCTAATTTTGAAATAAATGCAATGTCCGGTTCCGTTAACACTCCATTTTCTATATCTATAAGCCATATCAAATAATCTACGTTTCTTAATTGGGCGTACGCTTTATTTTCATCTGTCAATTCTTTTTGTTTTTTGTTTTTCCCTACAGAGTCTGCTTTACTGTATCCGGGTGTATCTAAAAAAACCAGTTCTCTATAAGGCATATCTGGCTCTGAAATAATGAGGCTATTGATAAAAAAAGAAAATCCCATTTTATATTTTTCGTAAAATTTATGTGTCAATGCCTGCAAAGCCTCAATGTCTAGCAGAACCTTTTCATTGTCTGATGTATATGCACATATTTCTTCTGCGCCACCATATACTATATATGTCGGTATGGACGTTGTCGGATTTTGATCCTCTGGAAGCAATTCCTCTCCGGCTTTCAGAATAGAATTGATGAATTTTGATTTTCCGGCGCTAAATTTGCCACCTAGTCCTACGATTGGTTTATTCTTCAACACCTCATATTTCTTTTGTTCAACCAGTTTATCGCTCAACAAAGCAAGCCTCACTTGAAGCTGTGCCTCATCTGTTAATTGAATTCGTCTGAATGCGGATAGAAAGTCAACGTCAAGCATATCATCTATCATTTGTATGCTCTTTCGTTCTGAATAGCGTTCTCTGGATATAGGAATTATTTTGGCTATCAAATCAATCGCTGCTTCCGTGTCGGACAAATAACGATTGCATTCTTCCTGAACATAATCGTCCGTCAGAAAGTCCTCTACATCATCCTCAACATCCCAAAATCCCATATTTACATCTCCATTTCATTAATTAACTGTTTATATTCAACAAGAGCGTTGCATAAAGTATTGTACTGCCTTATGGCATTTTCCCTGTCATCAATCTGATCCTTTAATGCTTTAACATTACTTTTCAACGTCTCAATTATTTTGTCTACAAATGTACTTGCTTGCTCAGCCATTACCTGATCGATTTTTTTATTACAATTATCCAACTCGTTCTTAATCCTCTTTGAAATATCCCCTAACACTTTGTTTTCCACCAAACGCAGTTCATGAATCTCATCTCCCGTAACCACAGCACCTGAAAATGCGTCAATAATTGAGTTTTCAAATTCGGTTGGCTCTATATCGATTTTAGGAATCTGAATTTGATTCGCCACAATATCAAGTGGTATAAGAATAGCCTCCTCCCTGAAATCACTGCCACTCAAATCAAAGGCTCCAATTACTATTTCTTTTATTTCCTTTTTCAACTTACCGATATTTATAATCTTTTCAAATTCTTCATTAGCATACTTTTTGCATCTGCTAATATAATTTCTCATATTAGAGATAACATCAGATATCAAAGCTGTATAGGTAATAATTTCCTCTGTATAATTCTCTTTTATAAGACCTAAAAATCCTCTCCTGTATGAACCGTGCTCAACACGAGTTTTTGAATGAATATTGAAATCGATATAATTATCAACCTCCAAGTCAATATCCACTTTCATATTATTCAGAAATTTGTCCGCTTCACTCGACGCCTTTTCAAAAATATACTTTATTTCCCGTCTCATTGAATTAAGTTTTGACTGAAGCGCCTGTAATTTCTTTTCCAGTTGATTTTTATCGTAATGTTCTATATCGTCTTTATTCTGTAACACTTGTATGTTTATATCTTCAAGAAGGGTCAACAAAATTTTTTTATTATCAGATAATATTTCTCTGTTCCTTTCAGCAATAATTTCCTTTTTGGCATCCATCACCGGAAAGAGCCTATTTCTTTTTATCTGATTGATTCCTGATAATGCCAACAATGTTTTCTCATCATCTTCAAAATCCTTAAAATGCCTTTTCAGCTGGTTTATAATGTTTTGTTCCTGTTCTGAATAAGACACACCCTGCTTTTTCTTTTTTGCACATGAAAATAAAACAGATGATATATAACTTGGAGGCAGAGAACTTTGAATTCTACCTAGTACCTCACGATTATATCCACTTGTTAAACACCTCTTAATATTTTCTTTCGCCTGAGCATCGTAAGTTGCCTTTGATGAATTGCAGGCAGTTCTAATGTCTTTCGACTTATTGTCATCCAAAATCCCAGAATCAAATTTACTGCCGACAAGAATAATATTTCTAATTCCCTCATTAGGCAAAGTTTCACACATAAACAATATATCTTCTTGAGTAAGGAACTGTCCCGAATAACTCAGCAAAAATACAACGTCACATTCCCTTAAAAACCGCTTTGTCATTTCACCTCTGCTTATGATCGGATCATTCAATCCCGGCGTGTCTACAATTTCGACAGTTTGAAGAATTTCATTATTCATTCTCAGCTCTACATGTTTGACAATAGCTGTATACTTTCCGTTTGCTCCTATGTAATCATATAGAGTGGCATCTAAGTCATCAATCTGCAAGTCCTTCGTCTGACCTAAATATGTATCTAAGTTTTCAGACGATTTGTTGAACATATCAGTCAGTTCTTTGCATGACACCAATTGTATCGATGCAATTTTATTAAAAGATCGCATCATATCCTCTTTTGTTTTCAATGTCGTTCTATCAATTATATTTCTGTTTAGTTGAGAAACCTTCTTTTTGTAATCATTATAGTATTTCTCAAACTCCAAATCATATTCTCTCGCATAACTAGCTACTCGATCCCAGTCCTTCTCACTATAGAAGACTATTGTTGCGGATGGTTTTTCTGAATAAGTTATTTTTGTGAGAGCAGCAGTCATTGGTGTACTGGCTTTGGGCAATACATCTTTTCCGTCAAAAATCAATGCGTTCAAAAACGAAGACTTGCCGGCCTTTACTTCCCCCACTATTCCAATTCTCAGCAACCTTCCTTCCTGCGTAGAATCCTGAATTCTTCTCTTCAGGTCGAGAATTCTATCTTCGAAATTATGATAATATTCTTTGGAGTAAAAGCCTTCAAAACCTTTTAACCCTTTTAAAACTATCTCTGATGCTTCTTCATATCTTTTTCCCATTATGTACACCTACTTTCTTATTGCCGCTATGTCTTCATCTATTGAAGAGATAAATTCTGAATATGTACTCTCAGTTTCACTCTTTTTATTTTTCGCAACTTCCAATGCCTCATTCTCTATATTTAATATTTCTTCAACATTGGCAGAAATATCAACCAACATAACAGACTCAACTTCATTAAGCGATTTGTCCAACTCCGTTCTCACTTTTGCAACAATCTGTGGAATGATTTTATTCTGTATTA
The DNA here is from genome assembly GCA_947626285.1 of uncultured Lachnospiraceae bacterium. Lineage (GTDB taxonomy): Bacteria > Bacillota > Clostridia > Lachnospirales > Lachnospiraceae > Choladousia. The sequence goes on along the minus strand of CANQRR010000010.1, from coordinate 58,990 downwards.
CCTCAACAAGTTGCTGCTCCTTTGTATTGCCCGTTAACACACCTAAAAGCTTTATTATATCCGGCAAAAATACAATCAATAGCTCCAACGGAGGCGCTACGGCATCAGTGGCAATTGCCAAAATAGAGCTAACAGCCCGATATGTCTTCATTGCACTGTCGGCTAAATTTGTGTTATCGCTTTCATGCACTACTGGCACAGATATAGCTCCATCTTTACTAAGCTCTATCAGTTTTTCATATACGCTTTCAACTACCTCAGTAATTTCATCTGAATTATTTAATACATCTATGTCTTTATAATTTAAATGCTTGATAAAATCTTCATAAGCAAGCGACGAATAGTTTTCTATTTCCGAAATCATTACCGGTCTTATTATCTCAATTACCCTTTCCTGAAACAATTCAATGCCACCTTTGTAAGCTGAAGCAAGACTTTCGGCATTACACATTAACTGAGAATATACATTTGACACAATCTGCTCCTTTATTTCATTGTGAAGCTTCGTCCCCAATCTCTTTTTCTGCAAATTGATTTGTTCAAGAAGTCTTTTTCGTGCATTCTCTCTTTTAACTATTTCTTCTTCAATCTCCTCCGTATTACATGTTGTCTTTTCTTTAAGTACCTCCAAAGCCTGAACTATTTCATCTTCTCGTCTCTTCAGCTCAGAAGTTATAGTCTTATCATATAAATACTGTGGATTAAACCCACCTATTAATTGCTTCATTTTCTTCTCAACATCATCGTCGTAGATTGATGTACAAATAAGCGGGAATGACCTTCCTGTCCATGCTAGCAGTAAATCCTCTATATGTTCTCTAATTTCCTCGATTTCTGTATCAGTTTTCTTATCACATTTATTAATGATAACTGCTATGTCTGTGCTATAGTTCGTTACTTCATTTATAAACTTTAATGTACTCTCCGAAATAGTACCGTTCTCACAATCAATCACTAAAAAGAAGGCAGTCCCACGGTCAACATATTGCATCAAGGCTTTATTATGCTTTTCTATGCCCGAATCAAAACCAGGAGTATCAACCATAATGTAATCGCTCTGTGTCTTTAAATTCTCACTGTTAAGGTAATATTCAATATTCCGAGTCTCTTCAATATTAATTTGCTCTATATCTGATATCTCTTGCTTTGACCCGGACAACATATTTGCTACAATATGCTCCTTTTCAGAAAAATAAAGTTCAACAGCAATATCCGTTTCAGGACCTTGATTCTCCTTTAAAACTTTTTTACCTATATACTTATTTAGCAAAGCAGATTTTCCCGCACTATAGCCGCCCAACATTAAAATATGAGCCTTATATTCCTCGTTCCTAGCTATAAAATTGTCCAATTCTGCGAGTTGATCCATCAAACCATATTTTTCTGTAATGTTTCGCACTAATAATGCTTTCTCTTTATTAATTGCCTTGTTAATCATATCCTTTTCTCCATTCTTTTCCTTGGTATTTTTTTCATATTCAAGTTCATTATCATAAGTCGGAAAATTCAAGCCATAATATATTAAATTGCTTCTTTTACAGAATAATCATAATCATTACATACCTACATGTCAATTATTTTATTTTCATATTTAGTTCACAAGAATGCTATGGATTGATAATTATTATAGGATATCATCACTCCAGATATGGCAGATGATTCATCTCGAAAAAAAGCAAAATATTCTTGGCACTCCTGTCCTGCCTTCAATCATTTTGCCTAAGATCCCATCATGGATAATATCGAAGATATCCTAAGCCAACCCTCTCCCCCGATGAAATATTTATCGTGATTCTTTTCTGGACGTTTGGTTGCAGTCGCTGCGACTTCTTCAGTCTCTATTCCTATCATCGTACACAAAAAAAGCGTTAAAGGTTGTCTTCCCATCACATTCTTCATTTACTGCTTTTATAATGCTTCCTCGGCATTCCGGACATCTCTTTGCTCTCATTCCGATTGCGTGTGGATCATAAGAATAAAATGTCCCGCACAACGGACATATTTTGTGTGCCAGCCGGATTGACATACGATCACCTCCACGTCAAAATAGACACGCGGGTGTATTTTTCCGCGTGAAACATAGAAACATACCTGCAAACCTATTTGGGGCATATAATTGCAATCACATAACTGCAAATATATGCCCGCATTACCGGTGCGCACTCAGAAGATCTCATCTTCTGACGCAAAACGTGCATTTTAAAACAAACCTGTCATCATATCTATGGTTCTCCGTTCTTCAACTTCCTCCTTTCCACCTGGACCGGACATAACTCCAGACTGGCAAAATCAATTCCAATCAGATAAAGCAACGTATCCAGCTCTTTGCTGCATTTCCGCGTCATGTTCATCTGCTTTCTTAAACGTTCTGCTTTCCTATGCCGAATCCAAGTTAGCCTCAATGCTTTCCACATATTCATCCTGTGTTCTCCTTTTTCCTGCAGATATAAATAATTCGAATGCATGCAAGCCAGCCGCCTTAAAAGATATCGCTCAGAATACTCTTGATGCTCCCGATCGCGCCGCCGACCACCGCTCCGACGATCATACCCGGAATACCGAGTATCGTGTGCCCGATCTCAGCCCCTTTGTCCACGCCTTCCGAGACGTAGATGTCATAATCGTCCAAAAAACTGTCGGTCACCGCCTGGTTGTAGTCCATATCGTCGTCGTTGGATTCGTAATTGTCCGCGTCCGTGTTGATGCCCTCCATGATCGCAATACGCTTCTGGGCAGGGAGTGCGCTCAGGATGTAGTAGAGCAGCTTGGACAGGTTATACGGGCGGAGCACCTCGCCGCTCTCCTCTTTATAACCGGCGCAGTAATAGATCGGGTCGATGTCAATGCCGGAATCCTCTTTGATTCTCTCCCGGATCGACGCAGCTTTCTGCTCAAGATATTCCACCAGCGTTTCATCCGGCTGATTCTTTTCATAGTCCCAGTGGCGCCCGATCTTCATGGCGATATCCGCCTGGTTCAAAGCGACTAGAATGCGGTTCGTCTCGTCTCCGAGCTCCGGGATCAAAACCTCGTTAATGAGCTTGTATGAGGTGCCCAGGTCTTTCGTCGATCCATCCAGAATGACGAGCACCAGATCAATGAGTGCGTTGCCGTCCTCATCCTCCTCACGCAGCAGTTCCCGGATCACATCACGGTGATGCACGTCGATATCGGTTCCATCTCCGAGACCCGGAGTGTCCCACAGGATCAGTTTCCCGATGGTATATTTCTCAATGTCCCTTGTCTCGGGATCCGCTTTGCTCCCCACCTTCGCGACTTCGATGTATTTCGATACGTTTTCTTCGGAATCGGTTTCATCAGAGCTTTCCGTCTCACCACAGCCAAACAGCGCGTTGATCGTAGAACTTTTACCGGAACCGGTCGCTCCTACCAGCATGATGTTCGTCTCCGTGTTGCAGAACTTTCTGAATTTCTTCAGCAGTTCTTTTTTCGTCTCCTCATCCGCATTCCCGCTGATGATCTCATTCTCCAGCGCCTCGCAGAGATCGTCCATGCTCTCCTTGATCGTTCCGCGCCTTTCTCCCTGCAAATCCCTAATTGTTCTCATTGTCTTCTTCATTCCTTCCTGCAGCTCTTCCATAGTCTTCTTCATTTCCTTCTCCTCCATTTTGGTTCTTCTTCGACCTTTGAATCCTTTTTACAAATGCCACCGCAATGCTGCCGTGACATTCCGGACACCGATTTCTCCTTATATCTGTCGAGCCCGGATTCCAATAGTACAGCGTTCCGCACAGAGGGCAGATTTTGTGCCTTGCCACAATTGACTCGTTCATATTCCTTATTCCCTCCTCCGATATTGTAAAGCCCTTCCTGCGATCCTTGTGCCGTCATTATAAAATACTCCCATGACATTTTCTGTCATTCTGAAAACAAAAAAAGAGACTGCGCTTTCGCAGCCTCGTCTGAACTCAGATTATCCCAACAATTTTCTTACCCTGATCTCCAACAGCCTCTCCAACGCTTTCAGATGTTGCTCCGGCAAATTGATCGACGGATGCCGTCTGAAGGTAAAGCCGATCATCCTCCGCAGCTGCTCTCTTTGCTTCGCGCCCATCACCGCGGCGCATACCTCTTCAAAGGACAGACCGTAGGGATCTGTCCTGGTCACGGCGTATTCCTGCAGCGCCTCAAAATTCTCGATCTCTTCCCGCCCGGCATAGCACAGCAAGGACAGTCCATTGTCAAAGACAGGGGCCGGCGCCTTGATCTTCCCGGTATGGTTATCCCGCAGGAGCCCGAAATTTCCGAAATGCCGGTCCTCATTATAAATCAGCGCGTCAAAGACCAGCATACTGCGGATGTGTTCACCAAATGTCGGTCCAAGAGCATCGTAATACTCCAGGCACTTCCCGATCCCACCTGCCTTCACCAGCCTGCCGATAGGAATGTATGACGTGTCCACATCCGTGAACAGAGCGCATTTGGAGGCTGTGATCCCTTTCCAGTTCTCAAGATCATAGTGTACGGCGTTGATCCCCATAGTCTCCGCAATCTGAGAAGCATAATATTCGCAGTACGGTTCGCGCCCGGTGTTGGACGCGCCGCTGGAACCGCCCTTGTAGAGATAGATGCCGTCCCCCTCAACGAGACGCCATGCCTTTGGCAACATACCGCCCGTCGTCAGTTCCGGGGATGTAGTGAATGCTTCCCGACTTTGTCCCGCGCCGGTATAAGCCACCAATGCCAGCATCTCCGAAAAACGGTTTTCATACAGATTGTAATCGGCAAATTGTCCGTCAAAGTCTTCCGGCACGACCCAGTAGCTGTCATTGAGAGACAATCCCTTGCAGACATCAATGATTCCTTTTGTATCGTTGTGACTGAGCCCAAGCGTTTTCAGAATTTCATCCACGAATGTTCTGTTCTTGGGGATCACGCGACGTTCCAGCCATTTGACGATTCCCTCCCCGGTACACTCCATGTCCAGTGGAAGCAGATACCGCAATTCCTCGTTCACAGAAATGATTTCTGCCACAAGACCTTCCAGACCACGCTTCTCCAGAATAAATTTCATCAGCTCAGTATCATAAATACGGAGACTGTAACTGTTGTTTAACATTTCCCTCTGATCCTCCAACGAAAATTTCTTCTCTACCGATATCTCTCTAACATCTGTTCAAGCGTCTCCTGCATCTCCTTTCGCAGGCTCTCCGGGCGCAGCACTTCCACCCTGTTGCCCTGACTCAAAAGCCACATGAGCATTCCTTTTCCATACGCCTCTGCCTCTATGATGCATTCGTGTTCATACTGCTCAACCACACGGGCGGTCGGCAGTCGGTCAAGGATCGCCTCCGGATTTTCTCCGTAATACTTCAGTCGCACTGTCATCAATCTGCCCGCATACATGAACTGGATCCGCTTCCGGAATTCCCCCTCCTCGAAACGGTTGGCATAGGACACCCGGAATTTCTCGTTCATCTGCCTGTAATCCTTGATCCGGTCGATCCGAAAGATGGCCGGATAATCATATTTGTGGACGTATTTCCCCGCTTCGTCCTGCTCCACGATAAACGCGTTCAGGTAGAAATAATACTCTGAAAACAGAATAGCGACCGGCTCCACGATCCTTTTGATGGATTCCCGCGGAGCATTCGCACGGGCATAACGCAGTGAGACCAAATTCCGCTCCTGAATGTCCGAACCGATGGCCCAGAGCTTGTCCTGTATGTATTCCTTGTGATGAAGCTCCACATAATGATACTTCTCATTGGCGATCAGCTCACTAACCAGCTTCATATTGTTGAGCGGGACACAGCCCTCTACCAGCTTTCCAAGGATGCTGTTCAGCTCACGTCTCGTGAACGCGCGGCTCTCCAGCAGTATCTTCGAAACGGCCAGGATCTCACTGTTCGTCATCATGGACGGCTCCGACCCCTCCATCAAAAAGCCTTTCTTTGCCCGGTCATACACGATGGTGCGCGTGTCTCCCTCTATGCTGCGCTCGTCTAGAAACGCGCGGATGTCGTCGATATCGCGCTGAATCGACCGCTCGTCAACGCAGAATCTCCTCGCTTCGTCCGCCTTGCTGATCACCCTGCCCTCGCAGAAACGCACATACATGCTCAGAATGCGCGCGTTTTTCGGAAAATCTCCCATGCCCCATATCCCTCCTTATCAAAGCAGCCAGATTGAATCCTCTTTCTTTTCCGCTGATCTGATATCCAGTGTAATCAAATCATATGACAGGATTTGTCATGCCAAATAACTGCGCAATTCCGTGCAGAGATTCTCTATGATTTCTATCGACTGTACTGTCGTTTACTGTTCTGAATTTATTTTACTGTCATTTACTGTTTGCGTCAAGGAACACTTATTATCCGGATTCAATATGAACACAAAACAGACTCGGTTTGAAAATGCCAAACCGGGCCCGGACAAGACAATATAAATTCATTCTGAGATAACTATATGAAATATAAATCAGGTGCAGGTTTCCCATACACCTGATCCTTTCATCAATCCTCGAACATCGGCGTGGACAGATAGCGGTCGCCGGTGTCGGGCAGGAGAACGACGATCGTCTTCCCCGCATTTTCCGGGCGCTTCGCCAGCTCGATCGCGGCAAAGGCAGCCGCGCCGGAGGAAATGCCGACCAGAACGCCTTCTTTTCTTCCGATGAGCTTGCCGGTCGCAAACGCGTCCTCATTCGAGACCGGAATGATCTCATCATAAATCTCCGTGTTCAACACATCGGGAACGAAGCCAGCGCCGATTCCCTGAATCTTGTGGGCGCCTGCCACTCCGGTGGACAAGACTGCCGACGAAGCGGGCTCGACCGCGACGACTTTGACAGACGGATTTTTCGATTTCAGGTATTCTCCGACGCCTGTGACCGTTCCGCCGGTACCGACGCCCGCGACAAAGATGTCTACCTTGCCGTCCGTATCCGCAAAGATCTCCGGCCCTGTAGCCTCACGGTGCGCTTTCGGATTGGAGGGATTCACAAACTGTCCCGGAATGAAGCTGTTCGGCAGTTCCTTTGCCAGCTCCTCCGCCTTCGCGATCGCCCCTTTCATTCCTTTGGAGCCTTCCGTCAGTACCAGCTCTGCGCCGTACGCCTTCATGAGCTGACGGCGTTCCACGCTCATCGTCTCCGGCATGACGATAATGATCCGGTAACCCCGCGCCGCAGCCACGGCGGCAAGCCCGATTCCCGTATTGCCGGAAGTTGGCTCAATGATCACGGAATCCGGCTTCAGCCTCCCATCCGCCTCAGCGTCGTCGAGCATCGCCTTGGCGACACGGTCCTTGACCGAACCCGCCGGGTTGAAATACTCCAGCTTCGCGACGATCTTTGCCTTCAGGTCAAGTTCCTTTTCAATGTGTGTGAGCTCCAAAAGCGGAGTCCTGCCGATCAGCTGATCGGCGGATGTATAAATATTGGACATTCTGTTTCCCTCCTGTTATTTAGATGAAGCTGTGAGCCGGGCGGATGCCCGCGCTCATACTCAGTTAAATGGCGTCGAAGCCGTTCTGCAGATCCGCAAGGATGTCGTCGATGTGCTCTGTGCCGATGGAAAGCCGAATCGTGTTGGGCCGAATTCCCTGGTCGGCCAGCTCCTCCTCGTTCAACTGACTGTGTGTGGTCGTAGCCGGGTGGATCACAAGGCTCTTGACGTCGGCCACGTTCGCCAGCAGGGAGAAGATCTTCAGGCTATCGATAAATTTATGCGCTTCCTTCACGCCGCCTTTGACCTCGAAGGTAAAGATGGAAGCTCCCCCGTTCGGAAAATACTTCTGATACAGCGCGTGATCCGGATGATCCGGCAGGGACGGATGGTTGACCTTCTCTACCTTCGGATGACGCGCGAGGAACTCCACGACCTTCTTCGTGTTCTCCGCATGGCGCTCCAAACGCAGGGACAGCGTCTCGATACCCTGCAGAAGCAAAAACGCCGCAAAAGGAGAAATGGTCGCGCCGGTATCGCGCAACAGCACCGCGCGAATGTAAGTCACGAACGCCGCCGGACCCGCAGCTTTCACAAAGGAAACGCCGTGGTAGCTGGGATTCGGCTCTGCGATCGCAGGATACTTCCCGCTGGCCGCCCAGTCAAATTTGCCGGAATCCACGATGATGCCGCCGAGGGTGGTGCCGTGGCCGCCGAGGAACTTGGTCGCGGAATGTACAACGATATCCGCGCCGTGCTCGATGGGACGGATCAGATATGGCGTACCGAAAGTGTTGTCAACCACCAGCGGAAGCCCATGCCTGTGCGCCAAATCGGCCAGAGCATCAATGTCCGGGATGTCGCTGTTCGGATTTCCAAGCGTCTCGATGTAGATCGCGCGCGTATCCTCCCGGATCGCTGCCTCTACCTCCGAAAGATCGTGGATGTTGACGAAGCTCGCCGTGATGCCGAAATTCGGCAGCGTGTGCGCCAGCAGATTGTAGCTGCCGCCATAGATGGTCTTCTGCGCCACGAAATGGCCGCCGTTCTGTCCCAGCGCCTCCAGTGTATAGGTGATCGCCGCCGCGCCGGAAGCCAGCGCCAGAGCCGCCACACCACCCTCAAGCGCCGCGACTCTCTGCTCCAGGACATCCTGCGTAGAGTTCGTCAGTCGTCCGTAAATGTTGCCCGCATCGGTCAAACCAAAGCGCGCGGCCGCGTGTTCGCAATTGTGGAACACATAAGAGGTCGTCGCGTAGATCGGCACTGCGCGGGAATCGGTCGCCAGGTCGGGAGTTTCCTGCCCCACATGGAGCTGTAAAGTTTCAAATTTGTAATCAGACATATCGATACTTCCTTTCGTTTTTAGAATGTGTATTGTATGGTTCCTGTCATCCGCTCAATCTCATTTACACATTCGTCCGAAACGGAAGTTTTCTCTCACGAGTTTTTCAAAGTGGTTTCCCATGTCATCGCCTACCTTTCAGGTCGGTTTTGATGATAACATACAAAGCCTACTTTGTCAATAGGTATTTTATGTTTTATTACTTTGTCCCAAATATGCGGTCTCCCGCGTCGCCCAGACCGGGCACGATGTAGCCGTGGTCGTTCAGCCGCTCATCCTTCGCGCCGATGTAAAGATCGACGTCCGGGTGCTTCTCCTGCATGGCGGCGATGCCCTCCGGCGCGGCAATGATGCACATAAAATGAATCTTTTTGATTCCCTTGTCCTTCAGCATCTGGATCGCCGCCACGGCGGAACCGCCCGTCGCCAGCATGGGGTCCACCACGAAGACCTCTCGCTCCCCGCAGTCGCCCGGCAGCTTGCAGTAGTACTCTACCGGCTTCAGGGTCTCCGGATCGCGGTACAATCCGATATGCCCCACCTTCGCGGAGGGAATCATCGCCAGCATTCCGTCCACCATGCCGATCCCCGCCCGGAGGATCGGGATCACGGCAAGCTTCTTCCCCTGCAGTTCCTTCGCCATCGTCTTGCAGATGGGCGTCTCGATCTCCACATCCTGCAGCTTCAGGTCCCTGGTCGCCTCATAGCACATGAGCATCGCGATCTCGCTGATGATCTGGCGAAAATCCCTGGACCCGGTCTCTTTTCTCCGAATGATCCCGATCTTGTGCTGAATCAGCGGGTGATCCATGACGGTAATTTTTGACATGGTGAATTCCTCCTTTTTCTTTCATGTACACTTATAAGATACCATATATATTCACATCTTTTTCAACAATTCAACTATCATGTCGACTGCATCTGTCATAAAGTAAACTTGTAAAAATAGGCATCATGGTTTTCGGAAAGAACAAGCTCTGTTTATCTTTCGGATAACAACCTGCGAAGCTCCCCGATATACCCCGGATCCGTGCCGCAGCAGCCGCCGATGATCTGCGCGCCCGCATCGACCAGGCGCATCATGGACGCCGCGAACTGCTCCGGTCCCATGCTGTAGTGCGCCATTCCCTGTTCGTCCATGACCGGCATCCCTGCGTTTGGCTTCGCGACGACCGGGATACGGGCGACCGACTTCATCGATGCCACCACCGACTCCAGCTGATCCGGCCCGACCGAACAATTCAGCCCGACCGCCGAAGCCCCCATCTCCTGCAGCGTCTCCACGAGCTCGACCGCGTTTCCGCCAAACAGCGCGTTTCCGTCCGCCTCCAGCGTCAGCGTGCACAGCACCGGCAGGTCGCAGACCGACTGCGCCGCGTCAAGGATCACCTGCGCCTCCTCGACGCTCATCAGCGTCTCCGCCCCGATCAGATCCACGCCCGCATCGCAGAGCACGCGGATCTGTTCCTGATATACCTCATACAGCTCCTGGTACGTGACATCCCCGCGCGGCTCCAGCATCTTCCCAGTCGTGGTGACGTCCCCCGCCACATACACCCGGTCTCCGCCTGTGCGCGCCTCAGCGACCGTCTTTTTCGTGAGCTTCGCAAGCTCCGTGTTCAACTCCGCAAGCCGGTCCTGCAGCCCGTGCATCGCCAGGCTGATGCGGTTGGCAGAGAACGTCGGCGCGTAGACGATCCTGCTGCCCGCCTCCGCGTATGCCCGCTGCAGTTCCACGATGATCTCCGGGTGCTCCAGCACCCACTGCTCCGTGCACACGCCGACCGGCATCCCGGCCTTGCGCAGGTTTGATCCTGTCGCGCCGTCCATCAGCACAACGCCTTGTCTCGTTAATTCTGTAAATTCCTGTTTCGTCATGATGGTATCCTCTTTTCTAACGTTATCTGCAAACCTGTCCAATCGGCAAAGCCTGTATCAGACTACGCCCCCACTGCGGCAGCTCATCGACCCTGTTTTTATTCTGTCCTTGCGCCAATCTGCGTCTCACACGCCGCAAGCGTATAGTGCTCACAACTGCAGATCATAAATTCCGTCCCGCCAAGCTCTCTCCGGATCCGTTCCCCGCTCTGCGCAGGAAGCGGCAGAAGCGGCGCAAGATTCACCCGCTCCATCCCATAGCCAAGCCCCCGCCCGTCCATCTTCACAAAGGCTTCCTTCAGGGACCAGAGACAGCGAAACTGCTGAATGCGAAGCTCGTCCTCCATCTGCGCAAGCCGCGCGGACTCCTCCGGATGGCAGACCTTTTTGATCAATCCGTCCTTCGGACAGAACTTCCGCTCCACGTCGATCCCCACCGGAACCGTCCCCACGGCGCAGGCGTACGCCGCATTGCAATGACTGATATTGAAATAAATCTCCGGATGCGCGGCGCTGTACGGCTTTCCCTGTCCGTCGCGCCGGATGTCCAGCTGCGCAAACGTGTACCCGAACTGTTCTTCAAGAGCCTGTCCAAGCAGCAGCCACGCCAGGACACGCTGCCTGCTCGCGTTCCACCTCTGTCCTTCCGTCCATCCATCGGGAAGCTGCAGGGGCAGAGTCTTCGCCCGCTCCTGCAATGCCCGATCGTCGGCTGAAACATCGCTGTGCGCTCCGCCGTCCGCAATCGGCTCTGAAGCATGATATTCCCGCACATAAATCCTGCTGTTCATCGCTTTCTTCTCCCTGGATGCGCTGCCCGCAACAGCTTTCATAAACCGTGCCGACTCTGAAAAATCCTTGTCTGTCATCGCACAAAGTATAACATCTTTTTTCTCTCCTGTCACCCTTCCAGCTCATATCTGCGAAACTCCGCGCGCAGTTTCTCCAGCGCTTTCTTCTCGATCCGCGACACATAGGAGCGGCTGATCCCCAGCGACGCGGCGATCTCCCTCTGCGTCCGCTCCTTCTTTCCGCAGATCCCGTAGCGCTCGCAGATCACCTGCAGTTCGCGCTCGTCGAGCACGTCCGCCAGGCACTTCTGCAGATGCTCAATGTTCTTCTGCGTCTCCAGATTCTCCACGACGTCCACCGGCTCGCTCTCGAGCACATCCATAATCTGAAGCTCGCGCCCCTCCTGGTCGATCCCGATTTTCTCATACATGGACACCTCGCGTGTCAGCTTCTTGCGGGAGCGCAGCATCATGAGCAGCTCGTTCTCAATACATCGCGCCGCATACGTGGCAAGCCTGTTGTTCTTCTCACTGTCAAAGGTCATGACCGCCTTGATCAGCCCGATGATCCCTATCGAGATCAGGTCGTCCGTGTCGTGTTCCGGCGCCTGATATTTCTTCGCGACATGCGCAACCAGTCTTAGATTGTGCTCGATCAGCAGATTCCTGGCTGCCGTATCTCCTCCCTTGTAACATTCCAGATAATATTTCTCTTCCTCCGGAGAAAGCGGCTTTTTAAACGTTTTCAAAAAAGCACCTCTAAGCGGTTTTATGATATCTTATGATACCAGCCGCCCAAAAGTGCTTTTCCACCATTTTATATTTGTATGCAGGGAATGTCCAATTTAGGCCTGAACTTTTCTTCCTGCATACCTCTATTTCCCGAGATACGCCGCGCGTACCTGCTCGTTAACCAAAAGCTCCGCGCCGCTGCCGGTCATCGTGATGCTGCCGGTCTCCATGACGTAGCCGATGTCCGCCGTGCGCAGCGCCATGTTCGCGTTCTGCTCGATCAGCAGGATCGTCACGCCCTGCTTGTTGATCTCCTTGATGATGTCGAAGATCCCCTTTACAATCAGGGGCGCGAGTCCGAGCGACGGCTCATCCATCATGATCAGCTTCGGGCGGCTCATCAGCGCGCGCGCGACCGCGAGCATCTGCTGCTCGCCGCCGGAGAGCGTACCGCCCGGCTGCCAGTGGCGCTCCTTCAGGCGCGGGAACAGATCATAGACCCAGTTCAGGTCGTCGGTCAGATTGTCCTTGCGCATGTAGGCGCCGATCTTCAGATTCTCGAGCACGGTCAGGTCCGGAAAGATCTTGCGCCCCTCCGGAACGAGCGTGATGCCCTTCGCCACGATCTCGTTCGTGTCCTTGCCCGTGATGTTCTCGCCCATGAATTCGATCGTTCCGGAGGCAGGCTTGACGAGCGACACGATCGAGCGAAGCGTCGTGGACTTGCCCGCGCCGTTCGCGCCGATCAGCGTGACGATGCTCTTCTCCGGCACCTCAAAGCTGATTCCCTTGACGGCCTCAATGCCGCCGTAGTTAACTTTCAGATCGTTTACCTTAAGCATCCTCACTCACCCCCAGATAAGCATCTATGACGCGCTGGTCGTTCTGGATCTCTTCCGGCGTCCCCTGCGCGAGCAGCTTGCCGAAATCCAGTACGTACAGGCGGTCCGAGATCTGCATGACCAGATCCATGTGGTGCTCGATGATGAAGATCGTCAGCTTGTATTCGTCGCGGATCTGACGGATAAACTCTGCCAGCTCCAACGTCTCCTGCGGGTTCATGCCCGCGGCCGGCTCGTCGAGCAGCAAAAGCTTCGGATTCGTCGCCAGCGCGCGCGCGATCTCGAGGCGGCGCTGAATGCCGTATGGCAGGGAGCCGGCGATCTCATCCTTCAGATGATCGAGATGCTGCATTTTCAGAAGCTCCATCGTCTCCTCGCGCATCCGCTTCTCCTCCGCGTGGTTCAGGCGGAACGTCGCAGTCAGGAAATTCTGCTTCGCGCGCATATGCTTCGCGATCAGCACATTCTCAAACACCGTCATCGAAGAAAACAGACGGATGTTCTGGAACGTGCGCGCGATCCCTTCTTTCGTGATCTTATCCGGCGTCTGCACCAGGCGCTTCGTGTACCGCCCGGCGTTCTCACCGATGTAAGTCTTCTTCATCTTGCCGTGCGGATAGCTCTCCACGAGCTCCTTGCCGTAAAACGACACTCTGCCGTTCGTCGGCTCGTACACGCCGGTGATGCAGTTGAACGCGGTCGTCTTCCCGGCGCCGTTCGGCCCGATCAACGCCACGATCTCACCCTCGTTCACCTCGAGGGAAAGGTTGTCTACCGCCACCACGCCGCCGAACTGCATGGTGACGTCTTCTACCCGGAGGACATTCGTACTCATGACTTAACCTCCTTCTTCTTGCCCAGATTCTTGAAAAAGCTGCAGATACCGTCGATGGAAAATTCGTGGTCTCCCATGATGCCCTTGCGCGCAAACAGCACGATCACCATGATAATAATTGAGAACACGACCTTTCGGAAACCGGCGCGCAGAAGCGGCACCTTGAAATTCCCGATCGTCATCTCGGTATCCAGGAAACGCAGCCACCACTCAGAGGACGCGATGAACAGAAACGACGCGATACAGCTTCCGGTCACGGAACCGAGGCCGCCGATCACGACGATCAGCAGGATCTCGTAGGTCATCGCCGACTTGAATGTCATCGCCTGAATCGACGTCTGGTACATCGCCAGCAGTCCGCCGCCCACGCCCGCGAAAAACGAGGAGATGCAGAACGACAGTCTCTTGTGCTTCGCCAGGTTGATGCCCATCGCCTCCGCCGCGATCTCGTCGTCGCGGATCGCGTGGAACGCGCGCCCGTAGGACGAGTGGATCAGCAGCACAATGACCGCGATGCAGGCCGAACACACGAGGAACGGAAACAGCGTCGTCGTAAACGTCGGATACTTGCGCAGCATGTTCGAACCGTTCGTGATCACGCCGAGCTCATCCCACTGGAAGAACGCGCGAATGATCTCCGCAAAGCCGAGCGTCGCTATTGCCAGATAGTCGCTCTTTAAGCGCAGCACCGGCAGGCCGATCAGCCACGCCAGCAGCGCTGCCAGAAGGCCGGCCGCCAGAAGGCCCACAAAGACCGGAACGGAGAACTGAATGATGCCGCCGTCAAAATACATATACACAGAGTCGCGCTCCGCGACCGGGATCGTCAGCACCGCGTAGGTGTAGGCGCCGATCAGCATGAAGCCCGCCTGCCCCAGGGAAAACAGTCCCGTGAAGCCGTTCAGCAGGTTCATAGACACCGCGACCAGAGAATAGATGCAGCCCTTTTTCAGAACCGCAAGCGCGATGTGCGTCGGGGGAAGAAACTTCTCCAGAACCACGATCGCGAGTATCGCCGCCAGGTAGAGCAGCGCGCAGATGATCACATTTCTCTTCTTCATAGTTCGCCGCCTCCCCTCAGACCTTATCCGTCGCGCCTTCGCCGAACAGACCAGTCGGCTTGACGATCAGGATGACGATCAAAAGCGCAAACGTGAACGCGTCGGAAAATGTCGTCCACCCAAGGCCTTTGATGATGTTTTCACAGATACCGATGATAAACGCGCCGATGACCGCTCCTGGGATCGAACCGATGCCGCCGAACACTGCCGCGACAAACGCCTTCAGACCCGGCATGGCTCCGGAGGTCGGAACCACGGACGCATAGTTTGTAAAGTAAAGCACCGACCCGATCGCGGCCAGGAACGACCCGATCAGGAAGGTCATGCTGATGACGTTGTCGACCTTGATTCCCATCAGGCGGCTCGTCTCGAAATCATTCGCCGCCGCGCGCATGCCCATGCCGATCTTCGTGTGGTTGATCAGCTGCATCAGCGCAAACACGAGAACGATCGTCAGGATCGGCGTCACGATCGTCACCATCTTTGTGGTGGCCGGTCCGATCTGGATCGTGTCGGAGATGAACGGGATCGCCGGATAGGTCTGCGCCAGGCCGCCCGTGACGTACAGCGCCAGATTCTGCAGCAGGTAGGACACGCCGATCGCGGAGATCATGACCGACATACGCGGCGCGCTGCGAAGCGGCTTGTACGCGACGCGCTCCACCGCCAGCCCGAGCACGACCGTGACGACAAGCGTCAGCGGGATCGACAGATACAGCGGAAGCGTCGTCGTCGCGTAGACCGTCACGAGCGCCGCCACCATGAAAATATCGCCGTGCGCAAAGTTGATCAGCCTCAGGATGCCGTAGACCATCGTGTAGCCGATCGCGATCAGGGCGTACTGTCCGCCGACGGAAATCCCTGCCAGAAGGTACGGCAGATTTTTCGTAATAAAATCCATGCTGGAACTCCTCCCTAACTTGCTAAATTAAAAAGCCCAGGGATTGCTCCGCACTTCGTGCTCCCGCAACCCTACATGTATTCGCAATCCGGCCTAACAGCCTACTTGCTCATACATGTTAGCGTCTCTCATGCATAGCCGTTTCGGCAAGTAAACTTGCCTTCCGGCTCAGCATGGAGACCGGGCTTTTACAGTAAATACTAAAGAAGAGGCTGCGTTTTCGCAGCCTCTCCTGCTCTGCTGTCTTTTGATCTTTAGTTGACGCCCTGCTCCGCTACGAAGTCCCAGGCACCCGTCTCGGTGTTCGCCTGCTTTACGTATGCCGTGTCGCGCATCGCGTCGCCGTTTTCAGACTCGAAAGCGATCTCGCCGGTAACGCCCGTGTAGGTCGTATCCCAGAGTGCTTCGTTGACCGCTGCCGGATCGGTGGAGCCCGCGTTCTTCAGAGCCTCGAGGGCCGTGAAGTATGCGTCGTAACCCATCGCCGTAACCGCTGCGACCGTGTCATCGCCGCCGTTGTTCGCGAGGTTCGTGCTGTCTGCGTTGATCCACTCTTTGATGCCGGTATCGAATTCTTCGTTACCGCCCTCCTGATAGAAGGTCGTCACGTAGATCTGTACGTCCTTGCCCTCAGCCGCATTCAGGATAACGTTGGAATCCCAGGTATCGCCTGCAAGAAGCGGAACCGTCACGCCCTGGGAAGCAGCCGTGTCGATGATCAGCTGAGCCGCCTCGGTAGAGGTCGGAGCAAAGATAACATCCACGCCCTCGTTCACCGCGGTCGTGATATAGGATGTGAAGTCTGCGTTGCCCTCCGGGAAGGTGTCGGAAACTACCTCTCCGCCAAGGCCCTCGAACGCCTCCGTGAAGTAATGGCCGAGGCCTGCGGAGTAGTCGTCGCCGAGCTTCGTCAGAACATAGGCCTTCTTCGCCTCAAATTTCTCAGACGCAAAGTTCGCGAGAACCGTGCCCTGGAACGGATCCAGGAAGCAGATACGGAAGTAATGCGTGTTGCCCTCCGTCACCTGCGGGTTCGTGCAGGTAACGCCGATCGCCGGAACGCCGGCCTGACCGAAGGTATCGGAAGCTGCGATCGCTGCGCCGGAACCATATGTACCAAGCACTACGGATACGCCGCGGCTTACCAGATCCGCCGCTGCGGACGGAGCCTTCTCTGCAGAGGACTCGTTGTCCACGATCTCCAGCTCAACCGTATACTCCGTGCCGTCGATCTCAACCGTCGGAGCCACGCTGTTTGCGTACTGAATACCAAGTGTCTCCTGCTTGCCGCCTGCGCCGTTGTCACCCGATGCCGGCTCAAACACGCCGATCTTCACGACATCTTCCGCGGAAACGCTCATCGCTCCTGCGAAGCACATAGTCGCGCACAGTGCAAGTGCTGCCAATTTTTTCATAACTTTTTACCTCCTATGTTTCTTTTCTGTATTATTCGGCTGCTTTCCTGCGATAGAGCAACAAAGCGCCCAACACAGTCCCTATTATAGTCCTGTTTTGTCCGCTTTGCAAGGACTTTCGTCCGCTGTACAAAAAAAATACAACACACCGAAACTCCAACGGACAGGAGCCGCTTCTCTGGTTTTTGTATCATTCTGGATTCTATTCTTTCTCTTCTTCGCGGCGCAGGATATCATACTCGTCAGCCGTATCGCCAAGGTCGACCCAGAGCTTCTGCCTGGCGTGCGGAGCGCTGTCCTGCGGGGCGTCGGTTTCATCGAAGATGCCCGCAACTCTGACGGGGATGTTCCGGCCGTCCGGCTTCATGATCTCGATCTCCTCGCCAACGGAAAATTTGTTGCGCTGTTCAAGCGCGTACAGGCCGTCGCCGCGCCGCGCGCCGACCATGCCGAGATAAGTATATTCTTTGACATAGGTGCTCTCGCCGTAGATCTGCGCGTCCGCGCCGGGTTTTCCGTAAAAAAAGCCGGTCGTGAACTCTCTGTGCGTGCAGCTTCCGATCTGCGTCCGGTACCAGTCCATATTCTTCCGGTACAGCGCCGGATCTTTCTGATAATCATCGATCGCCTTCCGGTACGTGCGGGCCACCGTCGCCACGTACAGCGCGGTCTTCATGCGCCCCTCGACCTTGAGGCTGTCGATCCCCGCGTCGATCATATCCGGCAGGTACTCCACCATGCAGAGATCCTTTGAATTGAATAAAAACGTGCCGCGGTCGTTCTCCTCGATCGGCAGATACTCGCCGGGGCGCGTCTCCTCAACTACCGCGTACTTCCAGCGACAGGGGTGCGTGCAGGCGCCCTGATTTGCGTCCCTGCCCGTAAAATAATTGCTCAGCAGGCAGCGCCCCGAATAAGAGATGCACATCGCCCCGTGCACGAAGCTCTCGATCTCCATTTCCCTCGGAATGTTGTCCCGGATCTCCCGGATCTCCGCAAGGGACAACTCCCGCGCCGATACGACGCGCTTCGCTCCGAGCTCCCACCAGAAGCGGTAGGTCTCATAGTTCGTGTTATTCGCCTGTGTGCTGACATGGCGCTCGATCTCCGGACAGATCTGTTTCGCGAGCATAAAAATTCCCGGATCCGCGATGATCAGCGCATCCGGGCGCAGTTCCCGCAATTCCTGAAGGTATGTCTTCACCCCCTCCAGGTCGTAATTGTGCGCGAGGATATTGACGGTCACATGTACCTTCACGCCGCGCGCGTGCGCGAACGCGATCCCCTCCGCCATCTCTTCCATGGAAAAATTCTTCGCCTTGGCACGCAGGCCGAACTCCTCGCCGCCGATGTACACGGCGTCCGCGCCAAAGATCACGGCGGTCCTTAACACCTCCAGGCTGCTCGCCGGTATCAAAAGCTCCGGATGTCTTCCCGTTCCTTCCATTGTCCCTCCAGACTGTAGTCGCTGCTTTGTATTTTTCTGCCCTGCTTACCTTTACGACATGGCAAAACGATCCGCTGTCATCTTTCACAGTATTCTGCATCTCTGCGTCCTGCCTCCGTAATATGCCGAAAGCATTTGTCAAAGTCTCCTGCGGCATTTCACGGGAATTTATTTTTCAGTTATAATCTGCATCTCATTCTTCTGCTTCACTGTCACGGCCGCTCCGTCCCCGACCGCGACGATCGAGGTCAGCAGGCCGTCCGTGTGTTTCAGCACGTAGAGATATTCCCGCATCCGCTTGTAGATCGTGCGGTTCCGGCGCTCCACAGCATAGTGCGACTCGACGATGTCCCCGTCCTGCAGCACATTGTCTGAGACAAGCACTCCGCCCGCACGCAGCAGGCGCAGCGCTTCCGGCAGAAAATGAATGTACTGCCCCTTCGCCGCGTCCATAAAGATCAGATCGTACGGCCCCGAAAGGCCGCGCATTCGCTCGAGCGCATCGCCCTCCAGAAGTGTGATCCGCTCTTTCAGCCCCGCAGCTTCGAAATTCGCCCTTGCCTGCGGAATCCGTTTCTCATAGTTCTCAATCGTTGTGATATGGCAGTCCGGATCGCTGTTCTGCGCCATCAGGATCGCGGAGAAACCGACGGCTGTCCCGACCTCCAGTATTCGCTTCGGCGCATGAATCGCCAGCAGCACCTTCAGAAAACTCTGCATATCCTGCCGGATTACCGGGATCTCCCTCGCTATTGCCTCGCGCTCCAGCTCGTCCAGAAAGGCGCCGTTGCCTGTGTCCAGCGAATTGATATAAACTGCCATGCGCTCGTCAATTATCATCAGATCCGGATCCTCTCCGACACTTCGTCTGCGTCAATGTCGACCGCATCCACGATCTCGCCTGTGATCTTCTGCACCATGCGGCACACACGCAGCTCCGCCAGCAGAAATCCGTTCACCAGAGGATTCTTTCGGAACTCCTCATAATCGCGGCA
Organism: uncultured Lachnospiraceae bacterium; assembly: GCA_947626285.1. Lineage (GTDB taxonomy): Bacteria > Bacillota > Clostridia > Lachnospirales > Lachnospiraceae > Choladousia. Next base: position 39,339 of record CANQRR010000010.1, on the reverse strand, counting down.
CAGCCGTTCCTGCTCCCCGTACATATCAAGAGGCTCCTGCGAATTCTGCGTCTCAAACACATGGATTCGAAAGTCGTTGATCTGACGGCGCAGCTCTGGCTCCTCCTGTACCTTGTCCCGGAGCGCACAGAAATTCTTATATTCCTCGCTCTCGAGAATACACTGAATCAGGTCTTCCGTACATTTTTTCATGTCCATATGCGTCACTCTACTTCCATTATGATCGGCAGGATCATCGGACGGCGCTTCGTCCGCTTCCACAGGAAATCGCTGAGCGAATCCCGGATGGAATTCTTGATCTTGGCCCAGTCCGTCACGTGATGGGAATTGCAGGAATCCATCGTCTCCTCCACCACGCTGCGCGCTTCTTCCATCAGCTCCTCTGCCTCCCGGACGTACACGAATCCGCGCGACACGATATCCGGCCCTGAGAGGATCTGCCCGGTGTGGCGCTCCAGCGTCAGAACAGCGATCACGATCCCGTCCTCCGCCAGATGCTGACGGTCGCGCAGAACGATGTTCCCGACGTCCCCGACACCAAGCCCGTCCACCAGGATCGCGCCGGTCTGCACATGATCGACAATCTTCGCGCTGTCCTCGCCAAGCTCCAGCACATCTCCGGTCTTCAGAAGGAAAATATTGTCCTTCTCGATGCCAAGGCTCTCGGCCAGCGCGGCCTGCGCCTTCATGTGGCGGAATTCTCCGTGCACCGGGATCGAATACTTCGGCCGCACCAGAGAGTAGATCAGCTTGATCTCCTCCTGGCAGGCGTGTCCCGACGTGTGCGCGTTCTGGAAAATGACGTTAGCCCCCTTCATCGAGAGCTCATTGATCACGTTCGACACAGCCTTCTCATTTCCCGGAATCGGATTTGAGCTGAAGATCACGGTGTCACCCGGTTTGATGCTGACTTTCTTGTGCATGTCCGCCGCCATCCGCGAGAGCGCCGCCATCGACTCTCCCTGGCTTCCGGTCGTGATCAGTGTCATCTGCTCGTCCGGATAGTTCTTCATCTGCTCCAGGTCGATCAGCGTGTTCTGCGGGATCTCAAGGTATCCGAGCTCTGACGCGATCTGGATGATGTTCACCATGCTGCGACCTTCCACCACGACCTTGCGCCCGTACTTGTTCGCGGAATTGATGATCTGCTGCACTCGGTCCACGTTTGAGGCAAAGGTGGCGATGATGATCCTGTGATTGCGGTGCTCCATGAACAGATTGTCAAAGATGCCGCCGACGGTGCGCTCCGAAGCCGTGAAGCCCGGGCGCTCCGCATTTGTGCTGTCGCACATCAGTGCCAGCACGCCCTTCTTGCCGATCTCGGCGAAGCGCTGCAGGTCAATCGCGTCGCCGAACACCGGCGTATAGTCCACCTTGAAATCCCCGGTGTGTACGATGATTCCCGCCGGCGAATAGATTGCCAGCGCCACCGCGTCCACGATGCTGTGGTTCGTCCGGATGAATTCGATCCGGAACGCTCCAAGATTGATCGACTGCCCCTGCTTCACGATCTTGCGCTTCGTCGTGCGCATCATGCCGTGCTCCGTGAGCTTGCGCTCGATCAGGCCCATCGTCAGCTTCGTCGCGTACAGCGGCGCGTTCAGCTCCTTGAGCACATACGGCAACGCGCCGATGTGATCCTCGTGTCCGTGCGTGAACACGATGCCTTTTACCTTGTCAATGTTGTCCTTCAGATACGTGACGTCCGGGATCACGAGATCGATCCCCAGCATATCATTCTCAGGGAACGCCAGTCCGCAGTCCACCACGATAATGCTGTCCTTGTACTCGAAGGCCGTCATATTCATGCCGATCAGTCCCAATCCTCCGATCGGGATGATCTTTACTTTTTCGCTTATCTTCTCATTCACTTTTTCATTGATATTCTGATTCGTCTGCTTTTTCTTCAATCTGCACCTCCATCATAAGAGCGGAATACGGTAGCATGCGCCTGAATTCGACACCGTCCTCCCGTGTTCCGTCATTCCTGCTCACCGCACTTTCCGGACATAAGCCGTCCCGAAAGATACGTCCTATCCTTCTCAGAGCTCAATGTCCACGTCCTCTAAGAGCTCTGCAAAAATCTTCGACACTGCTTCCATCTCATCGTCATCGTCGACAAAGACGTACTGTGCCTCCGCGTCCCCGTCCTCCGACAGATCCTTCAGAATGTAAGCGTCCGTCTCATCGTCTTCGGTCTCTGTGACCAGCAGGTACGAGACCCCGCCGATCCGAGTTTCTTCCAACACAAAAAACCCGACGGTCTCTTCTTCTCCGACCGGGCAAAACTCTATTTTTTTATTCATTCGTTTCCCTCTCCCGGCTGTCGAGATATCCCTGCAGGATATACACGGCCGCTATCATATCTACATATTCCTTTCGTCTCTCACGGCGCACGCCGCCCTCGATCAGCACGCGGTTCGCCGCCACCGTCGTCAGCCGCTCATCCCACAACTCCACCGGGAGCTCCGTCCTGCGCTTCAACATCTCAGCAAACTCCAGCGTCTTCTGCGCGCGCTCTCCGATGGTGTTATTCATATTCTTGGGATAACCCAGCACGATCTCCGTCACCTGATACTGCACGATCAGCTCCTCGATCCGCGCAAGTGTCCGCCGCAGCTTGTTTTCCTGCTCCCGCCTGATAATCTCCACGCCCTGCGCGGTGAGCCCAAGCGCATCGCTGACGGCCACTCCCACGGTCCTGGAACCAAAGTCCAGCCCCATGATGCGGTTCACTGTTCCTCCTGTTTCCACGACTCGTTCTTAATGTACTCCCTCAAAAGCTCCTCGACCAGCTCGTCCCTCTCAACCTTCATGATCATGCTGCGCGCATTGTTGTGGCTGGTGATGTAGGTCGGATCGCCAGACATGATATAACCCACGATCTGATTCACCGGATTGTAGCCCTTCTCCTCCATCGCATTGTAGACTACCTCCAGCACCTTCTTCACGCGCGCTTCCGGATCTGTGTTGAAATTAAAGTATTGTGTATTGTTGATATCTGCCATATCCTCACGTCCTTAAGTACCTTGTAATCCCATTCTAATATAATTTGTAAAATAATTCAATCCCTTTCGAACAATTGTTTCATGTTCTTACGCATCCAGACAGCAAGGTGTCTGGATGCTGTTTGAACAGTAACGCGAAGCTGGTCCTTTCGGGTAACGAGCAGTTTGGGAACTGTCTGTTGTATCTGCATTCTTCCCTCTCAGGAAAAAAGATATACATGCGGCTCGAGTTCCGCTCCCAGAGTGCCTCTGCACAGTTCATTTTCATAATCGAAATCCGCCGGGACCGCGGCGCGGATATACTCCTTGGTGTAGCCGGTGTAGTACTCCCGGCCGGCGATGGCGCATTTCTCTTCAAACAGCACTTCGACCGCGCGGCCGGCATAGAGCTTTTCAAACGCAAGACGGTTCTCCCCGCCGAGCTCGATCAGCCGCTCGCTGCGCTCTCCCTTGACAGCTTCCGGGATCTGCTCCGGCATCGCGGCCGCCCGCGTCCCCTGCCTCCTGGAATACTTGAAAATATGCGTCTCGTAAAGCCGTATCTTCTTCAGAAAAGCGACGGTCTCCTCAAACTCTTCCTGCGTCTCCCCCGGGAAACCGACGATCACGTCCGTCGTGAGCGCCGGATCGCGAAACACCCTGCGCAGCAGCTCGCACCGCTGTTCGTACTCCGCAGCCGTGTAACGGCGGTTCATACGCTTCAGCGTGGCGTCGCAGCCGCTCTGCAGCGACAGATGGAAATGCGGGCAGAACTTCGGCAGGGCCGCAAGCGTCTGCGCAAATTCCTCCGTGACGATCCCCGGCTCCAGCGAGCCCAGACGGATGCGCTCGATCCCGCAGATCTCATGGACAGAGCAGATCAGCTCCAGCAGCGTCGTATCACAGTCACAACCGTAAGAGCTCAGATGAATGCCGGTCAACACGATCTCCCGGCAGCCGTTCTCGGCAAGCGTTCGCGCCTCCCGCACCACATCCTCCGGCGCGCGGCTGCGCACCCGGCCCCGCGCGTACGGGATGATGCAGTAGCTGCAGAACTGGTTGCAGCCGTCCTGCACCTTCATGTAGGCGCGCGTGTGCTCCTGCGTCCTCGAAACGTTCAGGGATTCGAATTCCTTCGTGTGATTGATGTCAATCTTCCGAGTCAAGGCATCGCTCGCAGTACGTTCACTCTCCGAAATGTCATCCTCTCCTGTATCCCGGCCTTCCGCTCCACAAGCGGCATGTTCCGCCCGTGCCGCCTCAAAATCGCGCAGCGCCTCCACAATGTTTTTCTTACAGTTGTTCCCCAGCACAATATCGATCGCCGCATCCTTTGCGCTGTCATTTTCGGTTCTTCCGCTTTGCGCGCAGCCGTCTTTCGCCGCTTCGCCGCGTATCTTTCCATCGCTCCCGGCAGTCTCCACATAACAGCCGGCCGCCACGACGATCGCGTCCGGGTTCATCTTTCGAGCTTTGTGCAGCATCTGACGCGACTTGCGGTCCGCAATGTTCGTCACTGTACAGGTATTGATGACGTAAACGTCCGCTCCCGGCGCGAACGGCACGATCTCATACCCGGCCTCCTCCAGAAGCTGCCGCATCGCCTCCGTCTCATATGCGTTTACTTTGCAGCCAAGATTGTGCAGCGCCGCTTTTTTGCTCATTCCGGTCTACCCTCCGCATCGTCCCCACCCGCAATGACAGCACGACAAACTCCCGTCTCCCGGTCCGCAGTACATTTTACATACATTATACCCATCTTCTGCCGTTTTCAACTTGACTTTTCGTTCTCTTAACGTTAAGATAATGGTATACATTAATTATGCGGGGAGGTTTTTCCATGAAAACAGTTCAGATATCCTTAAATTCAATTGATAAAGTAAAATCTTTCGTGAACGACGTCACCAAGTTTGACAACGATTTTGACCTCGTCTCCGGCAGATATGTCATCGACGCAAAGTCCATCATGGGGATTTTCAGCCTCGACCTGTCGAAGCCCATCGATCTCAATATTCATGCAGAGGACAATATGGACGAGGTGCTCAAGGCACTCGCTCCTTACATCATCTAAGTGTTGCCTTTTTCGCTCTTTCTACGCGGGACTGTCCTGCAACAGTTCCGTTTTTTTGCCTATTCAATCAGGAGCACTTCCGTCGTATCCAGCGCGGTTTTCATCAGCTCGTCGATTTTTTCGGCGAGCTTTTTTTCGGAGCGCTTGATGATGTTCACGTTCGGCTTCGTCACCGGATGCTTCGCCACAAAGATCGTACAGCAATCCTCGAACGGGAGGATCGAGGTCTCGAACGTATCGATCTTCTGCGCGATGTCCACGATCTCCTGCTTGTCAAAACCGATCAGCGGACGGAACACCGGCATCGTGCACACCTCGTTCGTCGCAGCGAGACTCTGCATCGTCTGGCTCGCCACCTGCCCAAGGCTCTCGCCCGTCACCAGCGCGTGGGAATTCGTCTCGCCGGCAAAGTATTCGGCGATGCGCATCATGTAACGCCGCATGATGATCGTCAGTTCATCGTGCGGACACTTGTCGTAAATGTAAAGCTGAATTTCCGTGAAATTCACAACGTGCAGGCGAATCGGCCCTGTGTACGCGGCGATGATCTTCGCCAGATCGATCACTTTCTGCTTCGCCCGCTCACTCGTATAGGGCGGCGCATGGAAGTACACCGCGTCCAGACTGACGCCGCGCTTGCTGATCATATAGCCCGCCACCGGACTGTCGATTCCCCCGGAGAGCAGCAGCATGGCCCGCCCGTTCGTGCCAACCGGCATACCGCCCGGTCCCGGAATGATCTTCGAGTAGATGAAGATCTCATCCCGGATCTCCACATACAGCTGCAGCTCCGGCTCATGCACGTCCACACGCATGTCCGGAAACGCGTCGAGAATACGGCCGCCGAGCTCCGCATTTGCCTCCATCGAGTCAATCGGGAAGCTCTTCTTCGGGCGTCTGGTGAATACCTTGAAGCTCTGGTCGTGGCGGTCGTATGCCTGCCGCAGAAATTTCACGACGTCGTCCCCGAGCTTCTGTACACCCTCGTCCGCGCACTTCATGACCGGGCAGATCCCGACGATGCCGAACACCTTCTGCAGAGCTTCGACTGTCTCATCGTAATCGTAACCAGGATCGCAGTCGATATAGATGCGTCCCTGCTCCTTGTATACATGGAAGTCTCCCTCCACCCGCTTCAGCGCATGGCAGATCTGCTTCACCAGCGCGTCCTCAAACAGATGGCGGTTCTTCCCCTTGATCGCAATTTCTCCATATTTGATCAGAAATGTCTGAAACATATGCTCTCTCCATTCATGTATTCAGTGCCGCGCGTACCGCGCGAGCACCGGAAGCAGCTCCCGAAGCGCTTCCAGGCAGTAGTCGATCTCCGCCTCCGTCGTGAAACGGCTGAAGCTGAAACGCAGCGTCGACTCCGCCAACTCCTTTAGCAGATGCAGTTCCCTGAGCACGCCGCTGACCGGCACCTTCTTGTTCGTCGTGCAGGCGGAACCGGCCGACACATAGACGCCGCGCTCCTCGAGCGCGTGCAGCAGCACCTCGCTGCGCACCCCCGGAAACGCCGCGCTCACGATGTGAGGCGCGCTCTTGTCGCCCTCCTCCGAATGGATGACGATGCAGGGTTTCTTCGCATCCGGCTTTCCTGCCGTTTCGCCCTGCTTCACAGGCTCTGCGTTGCTTTTCGACAGCTCGTCTGACAGAGTTTTCAGCCCGTCCATCATGCGCTTTTTCAATTTCAGAAGATGCTCTGTACTCTGCCCGAGCTGTGCATACGCCTCCCTCGCCGCCTCCGCGAGTCCCGCCGCGCCGGGGACATTGTCCGTGCCGGAACGCATCCCCTTCTGCTGCCCGCCGCCGAGCATCATCGGCTGAAGCTTCGTCTTCTCATTCACATATAGGAAGCCGACGCCTTTCGGACCATGGATCTTGTGCGCGCTCACCGAGAGCATGTCCACGCCCAGCTTCTTCGGGCGGATCTCCATCTTTCCATAGGCCTGCACCGCGTCCACATGAAACAGCGTATGCGGACTGCGCGTCTTGATCAGCTTCCCGGCCTCCGCGATCGGCTCGATCGTCCCGATCTCATTGTTGACGTACATAATCGAGACGAGGATCGTCTCCTCACAGAGCGCCTCCTCCAGATCCTCAAGGCGGATGTGACCCTTCGCGTCCACCGGCAGATAAGTCACCCGGAAACCCTGCTTCTCCAGATACGCCATCGGCTCCAGCACCGCCGCATGCTCGATCGCCGTCGTAATCAGATGCATGCCCGCGCGCCGGTTTGCCATTGCCGCGCCGATGATCGCCCAGTTATTCGACTCTGTGGCGCCCGAGGTGAAGTAGATCTCCTTCTCGCTGACCTTGAGCGTCGCGGCCAGCGTCTCGCGCGCCTTTCGCAGGATGCGCTCCGCCTCCACGCCCTTTCCGTGCTGCGACGAGGGATTCCCGTAATCTTCGGTCATCGCGCGCACGACGACGTCCCGCACCCCCTCGGTGCAGCGTGTCGTCGCCGAATTGTCCAGATATGCTTCCATGCCTCAGTCCCCGTTTTCATTCCGTCTCCGCCTTAGCTGAAGATCAGGTAGTTTGTCGATATGCTATTGTACAGGAAACATTCAGAGATTGCAAGCATCTTTCCCACTTCAGGCTTCCTTGCCCGTTTCGCGTTTCTTTTCTCCCGTCACTCCGCCGTTTTCTCATACTGCACTTCCAGCGCGTCGATCAGCTCCTGACAGGTATAGTTGCCGTAATCGATGTTCTGCAACCGCTTCTCGGCATCCGGCAGGGTAAGATACCAGAAATAATAGAGTGTGTCAAAATAATCGACCTTCTCCACGCCGTCCACTTCCCGCCCGGCAAAGGTCAGGGAGCCTGTCTCCGCCTCATCCGTCCAGAATCCACAGTACAGCTTGTTTCAGTCTCCCGTGTCGACCGTCAAGCCGAGCGCATCCTCCAGACTGAGGAGACTCACGGCCGCGTCGTCGCAATCGTAGCGGTACATATCGTCGTTGTTCAGATCGATCCAGGTCGAGAAGATCTTGTACGGCTGCGAGTATTTCCCGTCGCGCCTGTGATAAAGCACAAAGGAGACAAAATCACTGTTCTCGTTCTCCGGATTGACATAGGCGTTGACTGCCATACACTGGTCGTCGCCCTCGAACGCCTTGATCCGCTCCGCTGTGTCGTATCCTCCATAAAATACACTGCGCTCGATCAGGCTCGTGTCCGCACCCGCCTCCTCAAGCGTCCCATACCAGTTGAGATCCTCCTCGTCCTCAGAGGGCGCGGAAACAACATCGGATAAGATCACGGAAATGCCAAGATTCTGCGGAATCTCACTGATGTCCGCTTTCGGCTTCACGGCGATAAAATAGATTCCAAGTCCGAGCACTGCCAACGCAAGAATCCCCACAAAGATCAATAGGACGATAAGCGCTTTCTTCAGCTTTCCTTTCATCTTCTCACCCATCCTGAACTTTCCGCCATTTAACACAGCTCCTATATCAGAGTTGGCGTTCACTTCACGGTCAGTACTTCATTCATGCTCCCGGTCCGGTATCCCTGCAGATCCAGCGTCACATAGGTAAATCCATACTCCCGCAGCTGCTCCACGATCTGCCCGCGCAGGTGCTCGTCCGCGATCCGCCCGATCTCCTCCGCCGGCAGCTCGATCCGCGCCAGCGTGCCGTGCACGCGCACGCGCATCTGCCGGAACCCAAGACGAAGCAACAGCTGTTCCGCCCGGTCGACCATGCGCAGGCGTTCCTCGTCGATCGTCTCCCCGTACACAAAACGCGAAGCCAGACAGGCGTACGACGGTTTTTCCCAGGTCGGAAGCCCGAGCTGTCGCGACAGCTCACGGATCTCCGCCTTGTAGAATCCGGTCTCCTGCAGCGGACTTCGCACGCCAAGCTCCCGCACGGCTCTCATGCCGGGCCGGTAATCCCCGGTGTCGTCCATGTTCGAGCCCTCCACAACCGCCGCGATCCCGCGATCCCGCGCAATCTGCAAGATCCGTCCGAACAGCGTCCTCTTGCACAGATAACAGCGGTCCGGCGGATTTTCCCGTATCCCTTCTACACTGAGGATGTCCTCCTCCACGACGATCTGGTCGATTCCGTTCTCCCTGCAGAAGGCTTCCGCCTCCCCGCTCTCTCTTTCCGGGAAAAAACAGGAGTGGGCCGTCACCGCGACAGCCCTCTCACCCAGCGCATCCTGTGCAGCTTTCAGCAGAAACGTGGAATCCACGCCGCCCGAAAAGGCGATCGCCACGCTGCCCATCTCCCGTAATATCATTTGGAGTTTCGCATACTTTTCCTGAATCGTACTCATAGTATTGTCACCCGATTTTTTTAATTCGCGTTTAATTCACTTCGGACGAAACCGCACGGTACCCTTCCTGGGAACTTTCCCGGCAAAACTGTAGATACATGTTGGGAAGCGTAAAACTTTCTTTCTTCAGTTTGTGCCGGAAAAGCCCCGGAAATCCCTGCGGTTCCTGTCTACGGTTGCGATACACTCCCCGGCGAAAGGCTGTGGTGGTCCGGCTGTTCCGACATGTCTACCCACAGGGCATCCCGTAATGCATGCCCGTCAGGCGGGCGTGCTTCGCACGGCAAGGTACGATACAGATGTCTGATCTGAGGCGGATGCAATCCGACGCAGGCAGACAGATGTAGGAGGACAATCGGCGGACAGCGGACTATTACAGCCGACGCCGCTATGATAGAATAAACGAAACACGAACTCTATTAAAAGCTTCCTGCGAAGAACTCCAATATCTCCTCCCAATACGGCTCCAGCACGCTGCTCGCGGAATTAAAGATCTCATGCTTTGTCCGCGGCACATGCACCAGCCGCGCGGAGGTCTTCCCGTTCTGATTTACCTTTTCCACGAAGCGCTCCTGCTCGCTCCCCCAAACAAAACTGTCGTCCTCCGCCTGAAAGAGCAGAAACGGAGTCTCGACGCGCTTCCAGCCATCCGACTGAAGATAACGGTTCAGCCTGACCGCCTCGTGCAGCCAGCCGCACGACGGAGAGCTCATCTGATAGCGCGGCTCCTCCTCTCTCCGCCTCTGGTAAAAATCGTAACGCTCCCGGCAGGTCGACGGACTTCCCTCAAAAGTCTCCTGCCCGTCGAACGGATGCCCTCCCGGCACATACTTGTCCGCCCGCCCGATTCTGCAGAGCAAACCTGCCAACAGTTTCGCCAGAGGCCACGGAACACCGCTCGTGATCGGCCGGATCATCGGCGATGTGAGCACCGCCCGCGCGAACAGCTTCGGCTGTCTCGAGAGCGCCGCCGCCCCGACTCCGCCGCCCATTGAATGCGCGTACAAAAACAGCGGCAGACCCTTCTGTTCCTTCGCCGCCCTCTCCGCCACCGCGAGCAGATCCGCGACGTAGCGCTCATAGCGGTCCACATGCACGAGCGACAGGTCGCCCTCCACCAGACGGTAGCTGTATCCGTGGCCGCAGTGTTCCGGCACATACACGTTGTATCCGTGGCTCAGAAAATACCAGACGACCTCCTGATACTTCTCCGCCGTCTCAGTAAAGCCGTGCACGACGACTACGGTCCCCACCGCCTCATCCGCGAGGTAGCGGACGCAGTACTGCCGCTTCCCCGGCTCCCGCTCCAGCCACAGCTCTTTTTTGCGCTGTGCCAGATACGGCAGCACCCGCTGCCGCATCTCCTCAAAATAAGTCTCTTCGCTCAACACAAAATTCTTTTCTTCCATAACTCTTGCCCAATCTCAATTTACCGTTTTATCTGTATCTGTTCCCTCGCCTGTTTTTACCCGCGCGTTTGTGTTTATCAATCATTGATAATCTTATTGATCTTGATCTCATTGTAGGTCAGGAACACGATCCCGCCGAGCACACAGAACACCGCAGCGAGAAACGCCGTCATGCGGTAACCGGTCCCGGCCGCCGCCCCGATCGTGGACACCGCCGTGAACAGCAGCATCGAGACGCTCTGGCCCATCTTAAACGCAAACGTGCGCGCCGCGTAGAACATGCCCTCGCGGTTGCTCCCCGTGAGTTTCGCGTCGCTCTGCGCGATATCCGCCACGACCGCCTGAGGAAGAATGCCGAAGATCGCCATCGGCAGAGCAGCCGCCACGGTCAGCACCGCGCCCTGGACTTCCGCCGGAATGCCCGGAATCCTCCCCAGAAAACCGGTGTAGAAATACGCCGCGCAGAAGATCACAAACGCGAAGGTGATCAGCTTCTTCTTGCCGAGCTTCGGCGTCAGCTTGTTGATCGGGATATAGAACACCAGGGAGATCGCCGTCATCCCCACGAAATAGATCGTCGTCATCGTCTCCGGCAGCTTCAGAAGGCTCGTCACAAAAAACGGAAGTCCGGTCTGGAACATCGTGATCGCGATCCAGTAAAGGATGTCGGACGCCACGAACTTGCGGAACTCCGCGTTCTTAAACGTCGCCACGAGCGAGCCGAACGCGCCGTCCTGCGTCGGCACCGTGTTCACGTACTCCTTTTCTTTGATCGCGATGACCGGCACCTGCATGCAGCAGAACGCGATGACCGCCATGCCCGTGAAGGTCACACGAATCGCGTTCACCCTGCCGAACGCCGGGATAAACGCGCCCCAGATCATCGGCGCGAGGTAGGCCACCGCCGTGCCCGCGATGTAGGTGAACGAGATGACCGTCGAAATGTTCAGCCTCTCCTGCTGCGTGTGTCCGAGCTCCGAGATCAGCGCGTTGTACGGCGTACAGTACGCGGTGATCGACAGATAGTAGGTCATTACCATCACAAACAAAAACGCCGCGTTGATCCAGCTCGTCTTGTTGATCGGCGACCAGAACACGAGCACCGTCGCAATTGACAGCGGGAAGGACGCATAGCGCAGAAACGGCATGCGCCTGCCCTTCGGCGAAGTGCAGCGGTCCGACCAGGACGCGATCAGCGGATCCGTGACCGCGTCAAAGATGCGTCCGAACGCCGTGATCGCACCGATCACCGTGAAAATTCCGAGGATCACAAGGCCCTGCGGAATAAACAGAGTCTGTCCCTGACCGATCGCGGTCTCATCCGGCTGATAGAAGTACACCAGCCAGTTTGAGATCAGTCCCGACATCAGCGACCAGCCGAGCTGGCCTGTGGCAAACGCCCAAATCTTACCCGTTGATAGTTTCTTCATAATTCCACTGTCTCCCTGTATTTAAATTTCCCAGATTGTCGGCCTGGAACACTCTCTCTGAGAAGATCCAGATCGTCTCATATTTCTCCTCTGTATACTGCTCCAGCTCCAGGATGCGCAGCGACACGTATTTGCCGTCCACTTTCCGGTAGACGAGCGAGACGTCGCCCTGCGCCTCCGTGCGCAGCCTTCTCGTCAACTCCTCGTAGTCGATCACGCTCAAAAGCAGAGGCTGGTATTCTTTCTCCACATACTTGTCAATGTAAAGCCGCATCGCCTTGCTGTAACAATAGTCCGTCTCTTCCAAAAGCTCCAGGAAGTACTCCGGTATGTAGATGTGCTGCAGGGTGTCTTTCTTCAGATCCACGAAATAGACCCCCGCATATTTATCCGATATCACGTTCAGAAAACGCTCCGCGTACTTCTTCGCCTCCAGCGTCTTCTCCAGCTCTTCGTTCAGCACGCGACGCCTGCGGTCTCTGCCGTTCTCACGGTAGTAGCGCTCCTTGTCTTTCCTCATGGCGAGCTCCGCCGCGCCCACGATCTTGTATGCGCTCAGCTCGCGGCGTCCGTGTTCCACCCCGACAGAAATCTCATAGTTATCCTTCAGAAGTTCTCTGCGCACCTCGAGCAGAATATGCTCCACCGTCTCCCTGGAGAGCCTCGTGCTCAGCATGACAAACTCGTCGCCTCCGATGCGGTAGACCGACTCTTCCGGGAAGAAGCGCTTCAGCGTATCCGCCACGCTGCACAGCATATCGTCGCCCTTTTCGTGTCCAAGATGATTGTTCAGCTCGTGCAGTCCGTTCACATCCACATACATGCAGGTGAGGTACGCTTCGTCTCCCCTTGACAGCTCCCTCAGGTCCTCCTCGTATTTATGGCGGTTGAACAGCCTCGTCAGCGCGTCCCTGTGGTAACTGTCGAGCAGCGCCTCGCGATTGCGCAGTTCCTTGAGATACACGTCGTGGACATCCTTGATGTACAGGACCAGGACCTGATTGTCATCCTCATACTCGATGCTGGGTGTCAGCTCCATCTGCGCCCAGCGATAGGTATCGTCCACCAGCCTTCGGTAACGGCAGCTCTGCGCGCTGATGCTGTCCTCCCGGAAGACCTTCCTTAAACGTTCCGCGTCCGTGAATTCCCGGTAGACTTCCAGATCCTCCTCGTAGACGTTTCCACCCTCTGCGAACTCCCGCCACCAGTCCGTGATCCGGTTCAGCCGGTTCACAAAGTGCCCTCTCTCATATTCGCTCACCTTAATAACCTGAAAACGGTCCGTGGTGAGGTTGATCTTCAGAATCTTGTAATAGATCGCCGAGAGCGTGGAGAGCGCGTCGACCATCGTCGTCGTATCTGAATCCGCCTCTCTCCAGTAGAACACGACCCAGGGATTCTCCCTGCTGCAGCCCTTCGGCCCCACGATCCCGAACGTGACCCACATATTGCCGCCGTGCACTTTTCTCTTGTAGCTCTGGATGATCCTCCGGTCTCCGCCGAACACACGCTTCTGTACGTATTCGGGATTCGCAAATTTCAGATATTCCCCAGCGTACTCGGACAGCACCAGTCCGTCCGTGACCTGCTTTTCAATGTAGTTATATATGCTGGAGATATTCTCATATCCCTCTTCCCGCATCACGATGTCATACTTCATAAAGTCATATTCGCCTGTCAGTACATTCACTCTGGCAAGCTTGAGGAAATTGTCCAGCAGCGTGTCTTTCACAAAATCATACACCGCATCATTTTTTACATCGTTCACGACAATTACTTCCTTACTTAACCTGTTTTCAATATCTTGTGGCAAATCAGGTCCTCAGGCAATCATTGCTACAAGATATTATACCACATTTATTTCAAAAGTCCACTTCCCAAACAGGAATTCAAAAAGAACCCGCCTTCTCGAACCCGTGGATCCAATCCGAAAAATGATAGTAGAGCAGAAAGATCACCGAACTGATTCCCCAGGTCATCGGATACGCCCAGTAGATGTACGAGAGTTCATGCACAAAGTGCATCGCGATCGTTATGTAGGTGATCCGCAGCACGCACCAGACGGACAGCATGACGAACATCGGCACAAACGCCTTCCCCGCCCCGCGGCACACCGCCGCCACCGCGTGGGAGAACGCCATCAGGCAGTAGAACAGCGCCTCGATGCGCGCCTGCCTCGTGCCGATCGCGATCACCTTCGGGTCGTTCGTAAAGAAACCGATCAGCGTCGGGAAAGTCAAAAAGATCACGATGCCGATCAGCTCCGCCAGAAGCACTGACGAGAGGATGCCAAACCGCGATCCCTTCCGCGCGCGGTCATACTCCTGCGCGCCCAGATTCTGCCCCGTGTATGTGGTGAGCGCCATCGTAAAACTCGTGACCGGCAAAAACGCGAATCCCTCGATCTTCGCATAGCTTCCATAGGCCGCCGTCGCCAGCTTGCCGAACGTGTTGATGTTTGTCTGCACGATCACATTGGCCAGGCCGATCACGGAATTCTGCACGCCGGACGGAAAGCCGAAGCGGATGATCTCGCGCATGATGCGCCCGTCCAGCTTCAGTTTCCTCCACTGGATCTGCCAGACCGTCCCCGGTTTGCACAGATGGATAAAACAGAGCACCATGCTTGCCGCCTGCGAGATCACCGTCGCCACCGCCGCCGACCACACGCCCCAGCCGAAGCCCGCGATGAACAGAAGGTCAAGCACGATGTTCAAGAGAGACGAGAAGATCAGATAATACAGCGGACGTCTGCTGTCGCCGAGCGCGTTCATGATTCCCTTCAGGTTGTTATAGCAAACGACCGCCAGCACGCCCAGAAAATAGTAACGGAAGTACTCGACCGCCTGCGGCATCACCTCCGGGTCCGTGTTCATTAGGCGCAGCAGCGTCGGAGTAAAAATCACGCCCGCCGCCGTCAGGAACGCCCCGCAGAGAAAGCTTAATAGAACCGTCGTATGTATGGCCCTTGAGACCAGACCGTATTCCCGCGCCCCGAAATAGCGCGAGATCACGACGCCGGCTCCCAGCGCAAGCCCCTCAAAAAAACTGATCATCAGAAAGATCAGATTTCCCGAGGAGGCGACCGCGGCCAGCGCCTCCGTCCCGAGGAATTTTCCGACGATCAATGTATCCGCCGTATTGTAGAATTGCTGAAATACCTGGCTTAAAAATACCGGCAGGGCAAATCCGAGTATCAGACGATACGGACTGCCCTTCGTCATATCCTTCGCACCTTCGCGCATGCCTATCCCTCACCTTTTGTAGTTTATCCCTTACCCCATCTCATATAGAATCCCAGCAGGCTCCCGCTCACCTTTCCAACCGCCATCGCGATCACGATCCAGCTCAGTCCCTTCGTGATCCCGAGCCGCCTGCAGTAGACCGGAAACACATTGACGACCTCCGCGAGCGCTAGGATCCAGCTGCCCACGAAGATCCCGATGAACAGTCCTCCGACCCCTAAGATCCACGCGCCGACCGGCAGACGCAGATCGTAGACCGTCAGCAGTGTGCCCGCCACCGCGCCGAGAAGAATCGCGTCCTCATACCAGAAAATTCGATCCGCCGTGCGGGTGATCCCGATGTACCTTGTGATGATCCCGAGTCCGACCATCAGCGCCACGACGCCCCCGGCGATGATAAAGCCGGAGGAAAATCCGATCAGCGCAAGCAGCGCCTGCGCCATCCATGCATGTCCCATAGCTCTTCCCTCCTGTCGCCCCTGCATGATCCGTCCAAACGCTTTTCATGGTCTGCGCTCCTTCCGGTTGCCGGATTCGATCAGCGTCGTGTCGACGTCGTCCTCGTACGTGCGCATCTCGACTTCCAGCGGTGTCGGATCCGAGAACCCTTTTTTGCGCGCAAAATGATGGAAAAAGATCAGAATGCCAAGCCCCACACCCACGGAATAGGACAGCTCCAGCAGCGTGAACCCGTCTGAAGCCTCTCCGGTGAACGTCTCGTAGAGCTGCGCGAAGAGCGTCGTAATCCCCACGTCGTTGTTGAAAGCCATGATGGAAAAAGCCGCGCCGAAAAACGCCAGCACACACACGAAGGCCGTCTTCCCCCAGCTTAGCGCGTCGGACAGCTTGTCCCGCTTTTCCACCGTCAGGATAAAATCGGCCTCTCCCAGATTGTTGACCTCCAGATTCGGAAATTCCTTCCCGATGACCTCGATCACGTCGAGCACAGAAAACACGTACCGTCCCGGCCCTTTCACGATCTCCGTCGGAAGCCGCAGGACCTTCACCTTGTTCTCAGTCGCCTTGTCGCTGCAGCGGATCTCGGCGATATCCTTCAGCATAACGTGCTCATGGTCCGCCTGCACATTTTTGTCGATCTTCAAATACAGCGTGTCACCGCCCATAGGAAACTTCCTCCCCGATTGGAAATTCCGTTTCCTGTTTCGCCAGCACCACGCCTGCGCGCGGTGTGCCCGAATCCTTTGTAAAATACCACGCTGCGCCGGCGAAGATCATCAGCGCCGTGATCAGGATCAGATAACGTGTCAACAGCTTCCGCTCCATGCGATCCACCTCTCAATCTGCTTTTACCTGCAGATCTCCGAAGGCTCTGTCCTGCCTTTACGGGCCTGCATGATTGAGGATAGTATTCCCGTATCGCATGGAATTATCCGCATCGCTCCTGGCTTTCTTCTCATCTCCGGCAGAAGATCTCTCCCCGCCCGCTATTTTTCTTCGCGCTGTTTCAGATAGGCCGCCCGGCCGGTCTCATAGAGATCGTTTCCCTCGCAGTCGATGACGACGACGAGCGGCATCTCCTCCACATAGAGCCTGCGCAGCGCCTCCGCGCCGAGGTCCTCGTACGCGATCAGTTCTGCCTCTTTGATGCGCTTCGAGAGCAGCGCCCCCGCGCCTCCGATCGCGCCAAAATATACGCCACTGTATTTTTTCATCGCCTCGACCACCTCCGGCAGCCTGGCTCCTTTGCCGATCATCCCGCGCGCGCCCACGGACATCATCGTCGGCGCGTAGGCGTCCATGCGCCCGCTTGTCGTCGGTCCGGCAGAACCGATCACCTGTCCCGGCTTCGCGGGGGACGGGCCGACATAGTAGATTGTGGCATCCTTCGGGTCAAACGGAAGCGTTTCCCCTCTCGCGAGCGCCTCGCACATGCGCTTGTGCCCGGCGTCCCTGGAAGTGTAGACCGTCCCGGTCAGATACACCGTATCGCCCGCGTGAAGCGTACGCGCCAGCTCTTCCGTGAGCGGCAGCGTAATGTGTCTCTCCATCTCAGATCACCTCCGTCTTATGCCGCGTTACATGGCAGCTGATGTTGATCGCGCAGGGCATGCCCGCGATGTGCGTCGGCATGGTCTCGACGTTGAGTCCGAGCGCCGTCGTCCGCCCGCCGAAGCCCTGCGGCCCGATGCCGAGCCGATTGATCTTCTCCAGCATTTCCCGCTCAAGATCCGCATAGAACGGATCCGGGTTTCGCGCATCCAGCGGGCGCAGCAGCGCCTTCTTCGCCAGCAGCGCCGCCTTGTCGAACGTCCCGCCGATGCCGACGCCGACCACCATCGGCGGGCAGGGATTCGGCCCGGCCGTCTCCACCGTCTCCAAAATGAAATCTTTGATCCCCTGCAGTCCCGCGGATGGCTTGAACATGCGGATCGCGCTCATGTTCTCACTGCCGAAGCCCTTCGGGGCCACCGTCACTTTGATCTGCTCGCCCGGCACGATCTCCGTGTAGAGCATCGCCGGCGTATTGTCCCCGGTATTTCCGCGGCGCAGCGGATCTTTCACGATCGACTTGCGCAGGTAGCCCTTGTCGTATCCGCGGCGCACGCCCTCGTCCACCGCCTCGCGCAGATCGCCGCCCGCGATGTGCGCATCCTGCCCGATCTCCAGGAACACGCAGGCCATCCCGGTATCCTGACAGACCGGCACCTCCTGCGCCTCCGCGATCTCGTAATTCTCAACGATCTTGTCCAGAACATCCTGCGCGACCGGCCAGTCCTCGCACGCGCGGCAAGCCCTGATCGCGCCTTTCACGTCCTCCGGAAGACGTTCGTTCGCCTCGATGCACAGCCGTTCCACGACGTCCGTGATCGTCCCCGCCTGTATCTCTCTCACCGTCATTCCTCCCGTATCTCCATCCGGCTGCTTTTCCCGCTCCTGTCCTGCGAAACGCAGGCCGCGCAGCCGGTCCTCCTGTATGAATGCACCTTATCATATCAATTCCCGGGAATTCCCGCAAGTAGTAATCCGCGCAAAACGGAAAAACCTGCGCCGGACTAGTCCGAACAATACCCGCGCAGCTTTTTCAGTATCCGCTTCTCAGCCCGCGACACCTGCACCTGCGTCATCCCCAGCCGCCCGGCCACCTGCACCTGCGTGCAGTCCTCAAAATAGCGCAGCCGGATGATTTCCTGCTCCTCCTCCGACAGCAGCTTCAGAAGCTCAAGAAGCAGCATGCGGTTCAAGAGCTCCTCATTGCGGTCTTTGCGGTCGGGCAGGCGGTCGCTTAAAAGCACAGGCGTGCCGTCCCCGCTGTAGATCGTCTGACTTAAGGATTCCACGTCCGACATTGCCTCCATCGCGAGCGCAAGATCCTCCGCGCTGATCCCGGTCTCCTGCGCGATCTCCTCCATCGTCGGCTCCCTCCCGCCGCGCTTCTCCAGCATGTCGCGCGCGCGGTACGCCTTGGCCGCCGCCTCTTTTAAAATCCGGCTCACCTTGATCATCCCGTCGTCGCGCAGGAAGCGCTTGATCTCCCCGGTGATCATAGGCACCGCGTAGGTCGAAAAACGCACCTCAAAGGAGCTGTCGAAATTGTCGATCGCCTTCAGCAGACCGATGCAGCCGATCTGCACCAGGTCCTCCTGGTCGCAGCCGCGCCCCTGAAAGCGGTGCACCACCGTGAAGACCAGACCCATGTTCTCCTCTACCAATTGTTCTCTGGCATCTTTATCCCCCTCGTGTACCCGTTTGATCAACGCAAGGGTGTGTTCCATCCGCCAGATCACGACCTTTCCTGTTTCACTTTTTCCATACACTCCGCCCGGGACGATCCCAGGGATCCTTCCTTTCCGGCTCCGCCGCCGTCCCCCGCCTCGCGCCCGATCCGCTTGCGCATCTTTACGCAGGTGCCCTGTCCCGGCGCGGACTCCACCTCGAGGGAATCCATGAACGCCTCCATGAAAGAGAATCCCATCCCGGCGCGGTCGCACTCCTCCTTTGTCGTGAACAAAGGCTCCATCGCGAGCGCCACGTCCGCGATCCCCTTTCCCTCATCCCGCACTTCCACATACAGCTCCCGGCCCTCCAGCCTGCAGAGGATCGTGACCTTCTCCACTCTCCCTTCATAGCCGTGTATGATCGCGTTCGTGACCGCTTCGGACACGGCTGTCTTGACGTCCGAGACCTCCTCCAGCGTCGGGTCCAGCTGCGTCAGAAACGCCGCCACCGTCACGCGGGCAAAGCTCTCGTTGCAGGAACGGCTGTCAAATTCCAGTTTCATCTCGTTTTGCATCATCTGCTCCCCTTTCGTCCAGATTCTCATTGTCAATACAGCTCCGACTGCTGCGGCATTCCCTCATAGATATCGATCACCTTGTAGATTCCGGACATCGTCAGGATCCTCCGCATCTGCTCGCTCACCCGAATCGCCAGGACGTTGCCGCCCATGAAGCGCATCATCTTATAACGCCCTATGATCATCCCAATTCCTGAACTGTCCATAAAGCTTGTCCCGCCAAAGTCAAACAGAAGACTGCGAATGTTGTGCGTGCGGATCAGCCGGTCCGCCTCCACCTGGATCTGCTCTGAGCTGTGATGATCCAGCTCCGCCGGCAGGTGGATCGTCATCGCCGTCCCCACGATCGTAAATACCTGATTCATGTTCTTCCCTCCCATACTCTCTGTTTTCTGTCCACCGCGTGGCCCGTCTGCTGTGACAGCCTCAATCTCCGCTTTTTCGTTCATGCTCGCGACTCTGTCCGCCGTACGGTCCGCCTGCTACGGCAGCAGCCGTTTTCTTCCTGCGGACTGCGCAAAAAAGAGACTGCCACCGAAGTTTTTCTCTTCTGTAACAGTCTCTTCCTGAATTTTTCGATTTTTCTCTTTTCACGCTCCGGCGTTTATAGCCCCTGTCCCGGCAGCGGGTTGCCGTAGACGTCGTACTGTATGCCGGTATTCGGATCCGTCCACGCGGGATAGATGCCGTTCTCGTAGTCATAGACCGGAGCCGTGGTCCCTGTATTGGTGCCGGTGGTCGTCCCAACGCTCCCCTGGTCTCCGTACACCGTAATGTTGCCGTCCCCGGTCCCGTTGGTCCCGTTCGCGTTCTGACCGGTCGTCGCATCCCCGAGGCCGCTCAGATCCTGTGCTCCCGTATCCTGCACGCCCGTATAACCACCCATGGACATGTATCCCGCAAGGCCGTACTGCTGGGCGATGTTCGGATAATACTGCTGGATCTGGGCAAACACGCTGTCCGCCTTCATCGAATCACCGAGATAGTAATAGGACATTCCCAGGTACAGCAGCGCGTCTCCGTGATTCGCCTGCTTGCGGTCCGGATCGCAGTCGACCGCCTTCTGAAGCTGCTCCGCCGCCGTCTGGTAATTCGGGATCACATACGCCGACGTCCCTGCATTATAATACTGTGTAAAGAGGCTTCCCTGCGCCGCCCCCGAGAGCGTGTCGTACAGCGCTTTCGCGTTTCCGTCAAAATTCGAAGCGTCCAGATTCGCGATCCTGCTGGCCGCCGTGGAGGCGTCGCCGCCCACATAGATCTGCGCGATGCCAAGCAGTTCATCGTAGCCGTCCGCCTTCGCGAGCGCGTCGTCGCGGTCCTTCTGCGCGTTCTCCACCTGCGCCGTATATCCGTCGATCTCATCCTGAAGCTCTTGCACCTTGACCGACTCCGTGGCAAGCTTTGTGTTGGCGTCCGTGATCTGTCGATTCGCCGCGTCGTTGACCGACTGGCGGTTCGCCGGAACGATCAGAAACCACACGATCGCGCCGCCGAGCAGAATCCCCAGCGCAATGTTGATGAAAGTCGCGATCCCGGAACTGTCCCGGAAGGTCGTCGGCTGGATCACCATCTCCGTGCCGCTCATGTACCGCAGCGCTCCGGACAGCTGTTCTCCGCTCTCTTTCTCCTGCTTCTTATGTTTCCAGTTCAGGTTCGTACCCCGTCCCGTGACGTCCTCGATCTCCTGGAGATACCGCAGCGTCGTCGTATTGGTCGTGTCAATGTACGACGCCTTTCGGAGCAGCTTGCGCGCGCGCTCGTATTCCTGTCGTTTCATATACAAAAGCGAGAGAAGCTGATACGCCTTCACGAGCTTCGGGTTCTGGCTGAGCACCTTCTTAAGCTGGATGATCGCCATGTCCTCATTGTTCTCACGGCAGTACGTGATACACTGGTTGTATTTGCGAATCGTCTGGTTGATCGTGTCAAGACGGTTCTTGTTTGTCTGGAGTTCATTGATGTAATAGTCCGCAAGGTTGTCCGCAGGCTGCAGATTCTTGCTGACTACCCACTCGCAGAGCGCCGAGACGGCCTCGCCTGTCTCATAATAGCAAAGACCCAGAAGATTCCTGGCATCCGTGTTTTCTTTGTTGAATTTCAAACTGCGCTGCAGACAGGAGATCGCTCCCTTCATATCCCTGATCAGCGCCTTCTCAAGCCCCTCATTGTACAGAAGATTGGAAATTCGGACAATGCGTTTCAGAATCGTGATATCCGCGCCGCAGCCCGTGCAGTAATCGATCGCCGCCAGAGGGGTATTGCAGTAGATACACCTCATGGATCAGTTCCCCTGCTTTCTGTTCTTCTTTTCTTCCTTCAGCATCTCCTTCAGAATATCCGTGACGTCAGTCAGGTCGCGGCTGTAGATCGCGTCCTCCGCCTCGTTCACATCCATGCTGGGATGAAATTTTTTCAGTTCCTCTTCGTAATTAATCATCTGTTCCTCTCCTCAGTAGCAGCCCCTTCAGTTCCCCGACCAGATACAGAGACCCTGCGCAGAACAGCATGCTGTCCCCCCTGCGTGCAAGCGCCTCCTCAAAGGCCTCCGCCACGTCCGCCTTCGCGATGACCGGAACTTTCGTATATCTGCGAAATACCTCCGCGAGCGTATCCGCCGGCACGACACGCGCGCCGCCTACCTGCGTCACCACGACAAATTCCGGCCGCATATCCTCGCAGATCTCCCGGATCATCTTCTCGTATTCCTTCTCGACGACCGCCGAAAACAGCAGAGACACCGGCATCCGCGCCCGGACGTCCGCTGCGGTGCGGATAAACTCGCGGATCCCGTCCGCATTGTGCGCCCCGTCCAACACTACGCCCGGCAGAACGGTCTCCATCCTGCCCTGCCAGCGCGTCTGGCGGATTCCCTCCGCGATCGCTTCATCACTGATCATACAGAGCTTTTTTCCGGATTCGGTCTCCCCTCGCTGCGCAGAAACCTCCGGTCGAACTCCGGCCATATCCTGCGAGCCGATCACCTGCGCCGTCATGGCAGCAAGCGAACTGTTCACGATCTGGTACTCAGCGAGAAACGGAACTGTGATCCGCAGTTTTCTCGCCGTATCAATTTTATCATAACTGCAATCGAACATAAAATCAATGCTTTTATCTGTTTTTGACAGTATTTCACACATGGAATCGTCGTAGCGGTATGTCGGCGCGTGCATTTTTTTCGCCTGGGAGAGGATCACCCGCTCCGCCTCCGGATTTCTTCCGTCGTAGATGACAGGGACGCCTTCCTTGATGATTCCGGCCTTCTCCGCCGCGATCTGCGCCACGGTATTCCCCAGATATTCCATGTGGTCAAGGCTGATGCTCGTGAGCACGCAGGCGATCGGGCGTTCCACAAGGTTCGTCGCATCCAGCCTGCCGCCGAGTCCCGTCTCCAGCACGAGATATTCCACCCCGGCCTCCTCGAACATCAGAAGCCCCGCCGCAAACAGCAGCTCAAAATAGGCCGGATGCGCATAGCCGTCCGCAATCATCGCGTCGATCTCCCTCTTCACACGCGCGAACGCGTTCGTAAACGTCTCATGCGAAACGGGAACCTGATCCACCTGAAAACGCTCCGTGATCTCCACAAGATGCGGTGAAGTGAACAGTCCCGTCCGTTTCCCTGCCTTTCCGAGAATTGACGCAAGAAACGCGCAGACCGAGCCCTTTCCGTTCGTTCCCGCCACATGGATCACCTTCATCCGGCGCTCCGGATTCCCGATCCTGCGGATCAGCTCCGCGGTATTCTCCGGCTTGTTTTTCTTCGTAAATTTCGGCGTACTCTCTATGTATTCAACCGCTTCCGTATAATTCATGAGTTCAGCTCCTGCCCTATATCCTGTATGTCCCTTCCGTTTTCCTCTGCCAGGCGTCCCTTCTGCGCCGGGGTAGTACGTTTTATCCTGTGTCTGTCAATGTTACCACTATACCACAATCGTCCGGTTATTCAAGAAATTTTTTTCGCACGATTCGTGAAAAAGTGTAA
Source organism: uncultured Lachnospiraceae bacterium (assembly GCA_947626285.1). Classification (GTDB taxonomy): domain Bacteria; phylum Bacillota; class Clostridia; order Lachnospirales; family Lachnospiraceae; genus Choladousia. The sequence continues at coordinate 15,667 of CANQRR010000010.1, read as the reverse complement.
ATTTTCTTAATTTTTCGCGCTTCCAATCTTTGCTCTATAGACACTCGAAACAATCAGTGTTATAATGACGCCATCTTGTAAATCAAAAACATACATATGGAAAGGAAGGACTTAAACCTATGAAGAAACAGCTTCTTACGGGTCTCGCGATCGTTGCGGCAGCTTCCATGCTCTGCGGATTCGACAGCGCCGAGACGCTTGATTCTCTCAGCGAAAAGATGGCTGCTGCGGAGGTGGACATGAAGAGCATGTCCATGGGCATGGACATCAATCTGGACGCTGCACTCAACATGTCCGACGGCACAACCTCAAACAATATGCCTATCACCGCTGCGGGCTCCCTGCAGATAGACTACACGCTGGATCCGATCGCGATGAAGATGGACGGCTCCATCGATGTGGCCGCTCTGTCCGATGGGCAGACGACACCGATCGAGTCCTATATGGTGACAGCCGAGGACGGCACCATGACAACGTATATGAAGGATCCTGTGAGCGGTTCCTGGCAGGCACAGTCCGACAGCACCGGCATTGATATAAAGGCGCTTATGGATTCCACCGCCGGCCAGTCCGTATCCTTTAGCGAGATGTCCGAATGGGGACTGAATTTTGAGCTCGCACCGGAGGCTGCGGACGTGAACGGCGCCGAGTGCTATCTGCTCAGCTGCACGTTCGATTCCGCTGCGCTGAACACGATCCTGCAGAAGGCTTCCGAGATGACCGGCCAGGATCTCACCGCGGATGAGAATGTCAGTCTGGCGCTCTCCATGCTCGACGGCATCGTGCTGAACATTGAGTACTATGTAGACGCTTCGACCTATCTTCCGGCCAAAGCGCATCTTGACCTCAATGGTAGCGATTTCAGCACACTCAATGCGTTAATTGGCCAGACAATGGTCAGCGTGCTGGGCGAAAGCGCCGCTTCTACCACCTTTGATCTCGTCCTGAACGATTGTTCTTTCGACGCAACGATAGCCTACAACACCGTAGACGAGATCGTCATTCCGGACGAAGTACTTGCCGCTCCGACCGCGGATACCGTCGCGACGCCGGCTGCATAAGGCTGATTCGTCAGACAATACAGGAAGATCAGGGTGCCCGAGGGCTGTATCTGCAGCTCCTAGGCGCCCTTTTTCATGCCCTGTTTCCATGGAAAAAGATATTCTTGTCAAGCATGCCACAAATAAGGTAAAATAAAAGAATACTGCAAAATGATATGTCAGAGATCGGAGACTTGTATGAACGAGAAAGCATTGCGGGTCCTGGAGTACCCGAAGATCATAGAAAAACTGGTGCAGTACGCCGGATCGCAGCCGGGCAGGGAGCTGTGCCGCCGTCTGGAGCCTTCCGCCGACCTCCCGGGGATCCGGCGCATGCAGCGCGAGACGAGCGACGCCGTCAGCCGGATCTGCCGGCGCGGAAGCATATCGTTCTCCGGGTTGAGCGATGTCCGCGGCTCTCTCAAACGTCTGGAAATCGGCAGCTCGATGAATATCGAAGAGCTCCTGCGCGTATGCCGTCTGCTGGAGACTACTTCGCGCGTAAAAGCATGGTCCCGCAGCGAAAACCGCGAGGACATGCCTCAGGATTCGCTCGAGGAAATGTTCTCCGGTCTGCAGCCGCTCACCCCGCTTGGCACAGAGATCCGGCGCTGCATCATCTCCGAGGAGGAGATCAGCGACGACGCGAGTCCCGGACTGCGGCAGGTGCGCCGCCAGATCAAGCTGACAAACGAAAAAATTCGCGCACAGCTCGCCTCCATGGTGAACGGTTCGGCGCGGACCTACCTGCAGGACGCGGTCATCACCCAGCGGGGCGGCCGCTTTTGTCTGCCGGTCAAGGCGGAATACCGCTCTCAGGTACCCGGCATGATCCACGATCAGTCGTCGAGCGGTTCGACTCTTTTCGTTGAGCCGATGGCCGTCGTCAAGCTGAACAACGACCTGCGCGAGCTCGAGATCTGCGAGCAAAAGGAGATTGAGATCGTCCTCGCCGCCTTAAGCGCCCAGGTCGCCGAACAGAGCGAACCATTGAGCTACAATGTCTTGCTCCTCTCCGAGCTGGATTTCATCTTTGCGCGCGCGCTGCTCTCCCGCTCTTACAACGGAACAGAGCCGGAGTTCAACCTGGAAGGCCGCGTGCACATCAAAAAAGGGCGTCATCCGCTGCTCGACCCGAAAAAGGTCGTGCCGGTCGACATCCGCATCGGGGACGATTTTACGCTGCTCGTCATCTCCGGCCCGAACACCGGCGGCAAGACTGTCTCGCTCAAAACTGTTGGGCTGTTCACCCTGATGGGGCAGGCCGGGCTGCACATTCCGGCGTTCGACCACTCGGAACTGGCGGTCTTTGAGGAAGTCTACGCGGACATCGGCGACGAGCAGAGCATCGAGCAGAGTCTGAGCACCTTTTCCTCCCACATGACGAACATCGTCTCTTTCTGGGAAAAGGCGGACGAGCACTCCCTCGTTCTCTTCGACGAGCTCGGCGCCGGCACCGACCCGACCGAGGGCGCGGCTCTGGCGATCGCGATCCTCTCCAGCCTGCACCGCCGTGGCATCCGCACGATCGCGACGACACACTACAGCGAGCTGAAAGTGTTCGCCCTGTCGACACCGGGCGTGGAAAACGGCTGCTGCGAATTCAACGTCGAGACGCTGCGCCCGACCTACCGGCTGCTGATCGGCATCCCCGGCAAGAGCAACGCGTTCGCGATCTCTGAAAAGCTGGGTCTTCCAGACTATGTGATCGAAGATGCGAAAAGTCACCTGCGCCAGCAGGACGAAGATTTCGAGGATGTGATCGCAGATCTCGAATCCAACCGCGAAAAGCTGGAAAAAGAGCAGGAAGAGATCAGCCGTTACCGCCGGGAGATCGAGGATCTGAAAAACCGTCTCTCCCGCAAGGAGGAAAAGCTTGAATCCAGCCGCGAAGCGATCCTGCAGAAAGCGCGCGAGGAAGCGCAGGCGATCCTGCGCGACGCCAAGACCTACGCGGACGAATCGATTCGCCGCTTCAACAAGATGGGCGGCAGCTCCCGCGAGATGGAACAGGAGCGTACAAAACTGCGTGAACATATGTCGGGACTTGAGAAGGAAATGGCTGAAAAATCGGCGAAGAAGCCGAAAAAGGAGTTGTCTGCCTCTGACCTTCGCATCGGGGACAGCGTCAGGGTACTCAGTATGAATCTGAAAGGCACGGTCAGCACGAAGCCGGACGCGAAGGGCAATCTTTTCGTCCAGATGGGCATCCTCCGCTCCCAGGTCAACATTCGCGATCTGGAGAAGCTTGCCGACGATTCCGCCGACCGCTACTCCTCCGCGAAGACACGCAGCGGCGGCAGCAAACTCAAAATGTCCAAGTCCTATTCGGTGAGCGCGGAGATTAATCTGATCGGCAAGACCGTGGACGAAGCTCTCACTGAGCTCGACAAATACCTCGACGACGCCTATCTGGCGCATCTCCCGCAGGTCCGTGTCGTACACGGCAAAGGCAGCGGCATCCTTCGCAAAGCTGTCCATCAGTATCTGCGCCGTCAGAAACACGTCGCCTCCTACCGCCTCGGCGAATACGGAGAGGGCGATTCCGGCGTGACGATTGTAGAATTTGCTTAAACAAGTTCAGCCATGTTACAGAACGCAGAACGCCGAGACGCATTTATGCGTCGCAGGCAGATTTGCGTTCTGTGAGGATGTGCGGAAATTGTCACAAGGAGGGACCCACTTTGTGGGAGGATTCCTTGTGACCTGCGCGCCATCGGGCGCTACACGTCAGCACATCCAGCCACAGACATAAGCTTCGAAGAAGCGGGTGGCTGCTTTGGCAGCCACGTCTGTGGCCTGGCATGGCTGAATATATGGAAAAGGAGGCTAGATCATGGCCGCACAGCAGAAAATTTTGATTGTGGACGACGACCGGACAGCCGCGGAGCAGCTTGCCCGCTATCTGTCCGGAGAACTGTATGAAACGCAAATTTCCCAGGACGGAGAGACTGCGCTCAACGCGCTCTCTGAATTCGGACCGGACCTTGTCCTGCTCGATCTCGTGCTGCCCGGCATCGACGGTTTCCAGGTCTGCCGGGAGATCCGGCGTTTCTCCGGCGTCCCGATCATCATTGTATCGGCGAAAACAGATATCCTAGACAAGCTGCTCGGCTTGGAACTCGGCGCCGACGACTACCTCGTGAAACCGTTCGACAAGCGTGAGCTTGGCGCGCGCATCAAGGCCGTGCTCCGCCGCTACCGCCCGCTCGGCATGGCGCTACGGCCGCTTCCCGCCGCTGCCGCGACCTCCGGCAAATACGTCGAATATCCGGATCTCGCGATCAGTCTGACGAACTACTCTGTGACCTACCGCGGGGAGAATATCGAGATGCCGCCCAAGGAGCTGGAGCTTTTGTATTTTCTGGCCTCCTCTCCCAACCAGGTCTTCACGCGCGAACAGCTCCTCGATCAGCTCTGGGGCTATGAATACATGGGAGACACCCGCACCGTGGACGTGCACATCAAGCGCATCCGTGAGAAGTTAAGCGACCACGAGCGCTGGGCGATCACGACTGTCTGGGGAATCGGATACAAATTTGAGGTAAAGGGATAAAGGCCCGCAAAAAAAGAAAAAGACGCTTAATGAAAAACAATAAGAGGGAGGCAGGATGCTGTTTGCATATCTGTCTCCCTCTTTCATTATCTATATCGTTCAGTGACCCTGCCTCTTTGCGTCAGCCAGGCAGTTTCCCTATACCCAGGCCTTGATCTGCTCATAGACGCCCTTGCCGTCGAGCTTGTACTTCTCGAGCAGCGCCACAGCCGAGCCGGACTCGCCGAACACGTCCTGCACGCCGATGCGCAGCACCGGAGTCGGAGCCTTCGCGCAAAGGGTCTCGCAAACCGCGCTGCCAAGACCGCCGATCACGGAGTGTTCCTCGACCGTAACCACCTTGCCGGTCGCCTTCGCGGCCGCCACCACCAGCTCCTCATCGAGAGGCTTGATCGTGTGGATGTTGATGATCTTCGCGGAAACGCCGTCCGCCGCAAGCATCTCCGCCGCTTCCAGCGCGCTGTTCACGCACAGGCCCGTCGCGAAGACCGTGACGTCCGTGCCCTCGCGCAGCGTGATGCCCTTGCCGATCTCGAACTTGTAATCCGGGTTCGTGTTGATCACCGGAACTGCCAGACGTCCGAAACGCAGATAGACCGGTCCGACATACTCGTAGGCAGCCTTCACCGCAGCTCTCGCCTCAACGTCGTCCGCCGGGTTGATCACGACCATACCCGGGATCTCACGCATCAGCGCCAGGTCCTCATTGCACTGATGGGACGCGCCGTCCTCGCCCACCGAAATGCCGGCGTGCGTCGCGCCGATCTTTACATTCATGTGCGGATAGCCGATGGAATTCCTCACCTGCTCATACGCACGTCCCGAAGCGAACATCGCGAACGTGCTCGCAAATGGCACCTTTCCCGTCGTGGAGAGGCCTGCCGCAATACCCATCATGTTGCACTCCGCGATCCCGCAGTCGATGTGGCGGTCCGGGAACGCTTTCTTGAATACGCCCGTCTTCGTCGCGCCTGCAAGGTCAGCATCCAGAACGACGAGATCCTCGTGCTGCGCGCCGAGCTCCGCCAGCGCGTTTCCGTAACTTTCTCTGGTAGCGATTTTCTTTACTTCTGACATAATGCTTCCCCCACTTTCTCTAAGTCTGCCATGGCGATGGCGTACTGCTCATCGTTCGGAGCCGTGCCGTGCCAGGACGCCTGGTTCTCCATAAAGGAGACGCCTTTTCCTTTGACCGTCTTCATGATGATCGCCGTCGGCATGCCCTTGGTCGCCTTCGCCTCCGCGAACGCCGCGCGAAGCTGATCCATGTCGTTGCCGTCCGCCACGTTGATCACATGGAAATTGAAGGCCTCAAACTTCTTGTCGATGGGGTACGGCGAGCAGACGTCCGCGATGTTGCCGTCAATCTGAAGGCCGTTGTTGTCCACGATCACCACAAGGTTGTCCAGTTTCCTGTGGCCTGCAAACATCGCCGCCTCCCAGACCTGTCCTTCCTGGATCTCACCGTCGCCGAGCAGCGTGTAGACGCGATAGGACTTGCCGTCCATTCTGCCCGCGAGCGCCATGCCGACCGCCGCTGAGATGCCCTGCCCCAGAGAACCTGAGGACATATCGATTCCGGCGATGTGCTGCATGCACGGATGCCCCTGCAGATGTGAGCCGACCTTGCGCAGCGTCGTCAGATCCTCCACCGGGAAATAGCCTCTGTGGGCCATTGTGGAATAGTAGCCCGGCGCCGTGTGTCCCTTGGAAAGCACGAAACGATCTCTGTCCGGATTCTTCGGATCCTTCGGATCGATGTTCATCTCCTCAAAATAAAGGTAGGTGAACAGATCCGCAGCTGAGAGCGATCCGCCCGGATGCCCGGCCTTCGCGCTGTGCACCGCCGTCACGATACCCTTGCGAACCTCGTTCGCCATTTTCTGTAACTCAAGTGTCGTCATAATGGTTACCTTCCCTTTCTATCGATAATAAAGCCCGGTCTCCATGGAGAGCGGACAACAAGTTCACTTGTTCGTCTGCTTATCCATGAGAGACGCTAATCCGTATGAGCAATACAGCAGCACGAACAGATGTGAGTGCTGTGGCGCCGCGTGCCGGTGACACGCGTTTGGCGCCGACCGAAACGAAGTGCAGAGTTTGCGAATGCGGATAGGATTGCGAGAGCACATAGTGCGAAGCAATCCGTGGGCTTTTATTTAGATACATTCATCATACACTGATTTCCTCTATTCGTCCAGTAATTTCTTATTCCACGCTCTTCAGCGACTCGACCATGTCGATCTTCTTCAACTTGAAGTACATGACCCCGTTGACGATCATGGAAAATCCGATCGTAAAGAGCGTCCCATACACAAAGCTCGGCAGGTTGATGTTGCGCCCGAACATGCATGCGTCCACCTCGATCGTCGTGATAATGTAGGCGTGCAGCAGTTTCCCAAGCACGATCCCAAGCGCCGCCCCGATCAATGTCAGCAGAATGTTCTCGCGGTAGACATACGCCGCCACCTCGCCGTTGTAGAAGCCAAGCACCTTCAGCGTGGCGAGCTCCCTGCGCCGCTCGTTGATGTTGATGTTGTTGAGGTTGTAGAGCACCACGACCGCCAGCGCGCCGGCGGAGACGATCAGCACAAGCATGACGACGTCCATCGCCCCGAGCATGTTCTCGATCTGCTGCGCGAGCGTGCCGGTGTAAGTCACGTTGAGCACGGCGTCATGTGAGAGCAGCTGCTCTCCGATCTCCTCGATTCCTTCCTGCGACTCGCCGCTCTCGAGGAAGAAACTGTTGAACTCCGGCTTTTCCCCGTACACCTTTTCGTAGAGTGTCGGCGTCATGTATAGATAGTGCGACAGGTAGTTCTCGCACACAGCCGCGATCGGAACTTCGACATCGTCGCCCTCCTCCTGCTCAAGCGTGATCGCATCGCCCGGTTTCAATTTGAACTCTTTTGCGATCTTCTCCGTGATGATCGCGCCCTCGTCGTTCAGCTCATACGGCTCCTTCGTCTCCCGGTCGCGGAAACGGAAAAATCCGTCCAGATCCTCCATGTCTTCCGGCACATACAGATAGATCGACCACTCCTTGTCTGTGATGCCCTCCGTCTGTACATCCGTCAGCTGCATATAGAAACGCTTCGCGTGCGTCACCCGCTCGTCTGCGCGCAGGGTGTCTTCCACTTCTTTCAGCTCCTGCGCCTCCGCATCCGTATCCAACACGACAATCGCGTCGTAGAGCTGCAGCTCGTCAAACTGCAGCCTCCCGATGTCTGAGATCGAATCCAACAGCCCATAGCCCACAAGCAAGAGGCCCATACAGCCGCCAATGCCGATGATCGTCATCAGGAACCGTTTCTTGTAGCGGAACAGGTTGCGCACCGTGGACTTCCAGGTAAAGCTGAGCCGCTTCCACAGGAACGTGACACGCTCAAGCAGGACGCGTTTGCCCTCCTTCGGCGCCGGCGGCCGCATGAGCTGCGCCGGGACAGCCATGAGTTCCTTGTAACAGGCGGAGACCGTTGCTCCGATTGTGCATAGCAGAGCCGCTCCCATCGCAATCAACCCGTAGGTCCAGTTGTACGGCAGCAGGATCTCTGGAATGTGCTGATACATGATCCCGTATGCGTTGATGATCACCCAGGGGAAGATCTTCTCACCGATCAGAATGCCCGCCGCGCCACCTCCAAGGGTCGCCAGAAACGCGTATTTCAGATATTTGGACGCGATCGACCATTTGCCGTAGCCAAGCGCCTTCAGCGTCCCGATCTGAGTGCGCTCCTCCTCGACCATGCGCGTCATCGTCGTCAGAGAGATCAGAGCCGCCACTAGGAAAAACAGGATCGGCACCACCTTGGCGATGTTGGAAAGGCGCTCCGCGTTCTCACCGAAACCGGCGTGCTCCGGAAGCGCGCTGCGGTTGTCCACATACCAGTCCGGATAGCTCAATTCTGCAAGCTCCTGCTCCGCGTCCGCGATCTGCTGCTCCGCGTCCGCCAGGTCCGACTCGGCATCGCGGATCTTCTGTTCGCCCTCCGCGATCTCGTCCGCGGCTTCTTTCTTCCCTTCCTCGTAGTCCTCCCAACCGTCTTCAATCGTGTGCTCGTTCTTCACGATCTCCTTCTGTCCGTCCCGGATCTGCTGTCTGGCGTCGGCAAGATCTTTTCGCGCGTCCGAAAGCTTCTGCCTGCCTTCGTCCAGCTGCCGCTCCCCGTCCGACACCTGCGACTTTGAGGCCTCCAGCTGCGCCCAGCCGGAATCCAGCTGCCTGCGCGCCGAAGTCAACTGCGCCTTCGCCTTGCGCAGCTCCTGATAGCCCGCGTCGATCTCCTTCTGTCCGTCTTCCAGCTTCTTTTCATTCGCGTCCAGCTCCTTCTTCGCCTCGTCCAGCTGTGTCTGGGCCGTCGCCGCCTGCGCCTTCTGCGTGTTCAGCTCCTGCCACGCGGCGGTGAGCTGCTGCCCCGCCGTATTCAGCTGCTGTTCGTTCGCGTCCAGCGTCTGTTTCGACTGCGCTAACGTGGCCGCCGTCGCATCCAGCATCTGCTTCTGCCCGGCAAGCGTGGCCGCCGCCGCAGCCATCTCTGCTTTCGGACCCGCAAGCTGCTGCAGTGTCTGGTCCAGCGCTGCCTGCGCCCCGGCCGCCTCCTGCTGCTTCTGCTGCTGCTCCACACTCAGTTTGTCATTGTATTCCGCGTCCAGCGCCGCAATCTCGCTCTCCAGCCCGGAGACCACGCCCTGCTGGTCGGCAAGTGCCGTCTCCAATCCGCCAATCTCCGCGATCTTTGCGGATACCGCGTCGCTCTGCCCGCTCACAAGCGCGCTCTGTGCATCGAACGCCGCCTGCGCATCGGCAAGCTGCTTTTCATATTCCTCTTTCTGTGTCGAATTCCCCTCAGAATCTGTCTCTTGCGGCGGCTTATTCTTTAAATTATCCAACACAGCCTGTAGTCTCTGCAACTCGGTTTCTGCCGTCTCTTTTTCCTTTTCCAATACACTCAGCGCACTCTTCGCTTCTCCAAGCTGCCCATCTAGCGAGCTGACTGCGTTCTGGGCTTCTGTCATCTGCGCGCTCTTCGCGTCCCTATCTGAGCGGTTCTGCGCGACCCTCGCGTCACATTCCTGCTGCGCCTGCTGCGCGGCGCTCACTGCCGCCTGCTGCGCCCCGATCGTATTGTTGTATTCCTGCTGTTGCCCCTGCAGCTTCGCGTTCGCGGCATTGTACTCCTCCAACCCCGCGTTATACTGCGCCAGGCCGGTTTCATACTGCGCCTTTCCATCCGCGAGCTGCTGCACGCCCGCGTCATAGGTTGCCTGCTGCTGCGAAAGCTGCGTCTCCGCAGCCGCCAGCTGCTCCTGCCCGCTCTGGAACGCCGCCAGATTCTGCTCGTATTGCTGCTTTCCCTGTGCAAGCTGTTTCTTTCCATCGTCGATCTGCTTCTGCGCGGCCTTCAGCTCCTTCCCGCCCTTGGCCGCTTCGCTCGTGTATTCTGCCATGCCGGACTGATACTCGCTCTCTCCCGACTCCAGCGTGCCCTCCGCCTCGGCGATCTCGTTCTTCCCTTCCTCTAGGGTCGACTCATTCTCCTCAATTTCCTCCTCGCCGGTCTTCAGCTCCAGCTCGCCGTCGGCGACCTCCTCGCCGGCATCCCAGAGCTCCCTCTTCCCGTCGGCAAGCTGCTCTTCTCCGTCCAAAAGCTCCGACTCCGCCTCAGCAAGTTCGGATTCCGCCTCGGCCTTTCCGTCCGCCAGCTCCTGTTTCGCGTCGGCAAGCTCCTGCTTCCCGTCCTCGACCTCCTGCTTCGCCTCATCCAGCTCAGACTGCGCCGTCTCCATGACCTCATCGTAGCGGATCTCACAGCGCGCATCCGCGATCCCCTCGACGCGCGTGCAGACCTCGTCCACCAGATCGTCGTAGCCGTCCGTAAACTCGGTCTTCTTCGCCGCGCCGTCCGCTCTCAGATACGCCACGCTGTAGATCTCCGCGTCAAACTCCTCCGGGAGCACATAGGCAAAGCCTGCCAGCGAACCCGTTCCCAGCGACGTGCTGCCCCGGTTGAACGAAATATAGCAAGGGCTGTAACCGTAACCGCTGACCTTGAACTTCCGATGCTTCAGACTGCTGTCGTCCTCCGATGACACCTCGATCTCCAGCTCGTCCCCCGGCCTGTAACCTGTCTTGAGCGCATAGGCCGCGTCCAGAAAGCACTCGTCCGCCTGCTCCGGCAGTCTGCCCTCCGCCGGGGTGAGCTCGTTGATGCCCTCCTGCAATGCCTCAATGTGAAGCACCTCGCGCGCCTCGCCCTCGCCGCAGTAGACATCCTCCATATAGCTGCCCACGACAAAAGAGACGCCCTCGATCCCGTCAAGCGCATCCAGATCGTCCTCCGTCAGCCCAAGCGTGCTGACGACACGGAGATCCATCAGATTTGCGTCGTCAAAATAGGAGTCCCCGGTCAGCCGCATATCCGGCGCGGAAGCCTGTATTCCAGAGAAAAAAGCCACTCCCAGCGCCACTATGAAAAAAATGGACAGGAAGCGGTTCTTGCTCTTTTTTATTTCCATGCGAAAATCTTTATGTAACGCTTTTTTTCTCATAAGCCTCACATTCTCGCTGTAATTTACCACTCGATCGTCTCCACCGGAATCGGCTGATCGTTCAGCTTCATCTCGGAGACGCGGCCGTTCTTGATGCGGATTACCCGGTCCGCCATCGGCGTGATCGCCGTGTTGTGCGTGATGACGATGACTGTCATCCCGCGCTCCCGACACATATCCTGCAGAAGCTTGAGGATCGCCTTGCCGGTCTGGTAATCCAGCGCGCCCGTCGGCTCGTCGCACAACAGCAGCTTCGGATTCTTCGCAAGCGCCCGCGCGATCGACACGCGCTGCTGCTCGCCGCCGGAGAGCTGCGTCGGGAAATTCCCCATGCGCTGCTCCAAGCCCACCTCGCGCAGCACCTCCTCCGCGTTCAGCGGATTCCTGCTGATCTGCAGCGCCAGCTCCACATTCTCAAGCGCCGTCAGATTCGGCACCAGATTGTAAAACTGGAAGACAAAGCCGATGTCGCCCCGCCGGTAGGTAGTCAGCTTCTTCTGGCTGTAGCGCGCGATGTCGCTCCCGTCCACGATCACGGAACCGCTGCTCGCCGTATCCATGCCGCCCAAAATATTGAGCACGGTCGTCTTGCCCGCACCGGACGGACCGACGATCACGACAAACTCGCCCTTTTGTATCTCAAAATCGATGCCGTCCACCGCGTGGATATCCACCTCGCCCATGTGGTAGACCTTCGTCACATTCTCAAGCTTCACGAACGCTTCCGACACTGCCGTCCCTCCGAATTCCTGTATGCCTTCCGACTGCCGAAGCCCCAACCCGCGCTGTCGAACCGGGCGGGCTGCAACGGTGCTACTTTTATTTTACATACGCGCCGCTTGCGCCGCAATCACTTTATGAAAATTTAACAAACTGGCCTCAGCGCTCATTCAGATCCACATATTCCCTGTGGTGTCCCACGTATTTGTACGCGGGGCGGATAATCTTGCCCTCGTTCACCAGCTCCTCGATCCGGTGCGCGCTCCAGCCCGCGATCCTGGAAATCGCAAACATCGGCGTATACAGCTGCTTCGGAATACCGAGCATCGAATACACGAATCCGCTGTAGAAATCGACGTTGCAACAGATCGGCTTGTGCAGCTTCTTGCGATTCGTCAAAAGTTCCGAGGCAATGCGTTCCACCCTCTCATACAGCTCAAATTCACCGGTCAGTCCTTTCTCCTCCGACAGGGACTTCGCATATTCCTTCAAAATGACCGCACGCGGGTCGGAGAGCGTGTAGACCGCATGTCCCATGCCGTAGATCAGCCCGCTGCCGTCAAACGCTTCCTTATTCATGATCTTTACCAGATAATCGCGAACCGCGTTGTCGTCTCCCCAGTCTCTCACATGCTCCTTAATGTCCGCAAACATGTTCTCCACCTTCAGGTTCGCGCCGCCGTGCTTCGGCCCCTTCAGAGAGCCGAGCGACGCCGCGATCGCCGAGTAGGTATCGGTGCCGGTGGACGAAACGACGTGCGTGGTGAACGTGGAGTTGTTACCGCCGCCGTGCTCCGCGTGGATCACCAGCGCAATGTCAAGCACGCGCGCCTCCAGCTCTGTGTACTGCCCGTCATCGCGCAGGATGCGCAAAATGTTTTCCGCCGTAGAGAGCTCCGGATCCGGGTAGCGGATCAGAAGGCTCTTGTCGTTGTGATAGTGCTGGTATGCGTGATAGGCGTAGACTGAAATCAGTGGGAAGGTCGCGATCAGCGACAGGCATTGCTTCAGCACATTCTGGATCGAGATATCGTCCGGATTCTCATCGTAAGAGTAGAGCGTCAGCACGCTGCGCTGCAGCGCGTTCATGATGTCCATGCTGGGCGCCTTCATGATGACATCCCGCACGAATTTGTTCGGCAGCTCCCGGTACTGACTCAGAATCTCAATAAAGGATTGCAGCTGTTGTTGATTCGGCAATGCCCCGAACAGGAGCAGATAAATGGTCTCCTCGAAGTTGAATTTTCTCTTCTCAAACCCCTTTTTCAGATCCATGACATTATAGCCCTGGAAGTAAAGTCGTCCCTCGGCCGGAATCTTTCTGCCCTCTTCCGTCCGGAATGCAACCACGTCCGAAATCTCCGTCAAGCCGGTGAGTACACCCTTACCGTCCGACTCTCTCAGCCCGCGCTTCACATCGTATTCCTCATAAAGATTCAGATCCAGCGCACCCGAGATCATACACCATTTCACAAGCTCCGCAAGCCGGATATCCCTGATTCTTCTGTCCTCATCGCTTTTCATCATAATATTCTCCTCCTCACCTGTCTTGTTTTTCCGTCGCCCGCTCTGCCCGCACACCCCCTTGTATCGGCAGCATTGCTTCTTTTATTTCTGCTTTTTATCATCGGCCGTCCAGCCCCACTGACCGATCAGATCGCTCAGCTGTTCGCGCAGCTTCGCATCCAGCGAATAGTAAGACCATTTCCCCTGCTTTCTGACATTTACCAGACCGGCCTCCGTCAAAGTCTTCATGTGGTGTGACAGCGTCGACTGCACGACACCTATGGAACTCAGAATATCTGCCGCGCAGAGCTCCCTGTCCTCCAGCAATTCCAGGATTCGCAGCCGATTTTCGTCCCCCAGTGCCCGAAATCGCGCGGCCGCGGCACGATTCTGCTTTGACGGCGTCCCTGCGCGGTGCGCCTTTCGCACCTGCTTTTCTCTCTGCGTTCCGCCCTCTCCGACCGCATTCCGCTGTGCAAATCTCCCGGTTTTGCTGACCGCATCCTGGCGCGTGGCCGGCTTTTTGGCCTTGTCCGGCATCGCCTGTTTTTCGGGCTTCCCCGCTCTGGCCGTCTTCACAGCTTTTTCCCCGGGTTTCTCCTTCCCCGGTTTCGCTGCTTTCTTTGCCGCTTTCTCCTGTTTTTCCAGTTTTTCCTGTTTTTCCTGCTTCTTCAGCTTTTCTTTCTGTTTCTTCAGTTTTTCCTGCTTTTTCTTCTTTCCCATGCCGCGCCTCTCACCTCCCGCTATTCGTTCACACTCGGATCCAACTGTGCTCAATCTCGTAAAAAATTCGCTTTTGCGAAGAGTATACCACAACAATTTAATTCAGTAAAGTGTTTACAGTTTTCACAAATGCTTCACAAAGATATGATAGTGTGTTACTATTATAATCACTCTCAGAAACAGATACGATTACGATTTTCGAAAGGAGATATCCATGATGTTCAACAGAAAAACTTTGACTCTGATCGCCCTGGCGGCTACTGTGTCGTTGACCGGCTGCGGCGGCAAAAAAGAAGCTGAGACAGAAAAGCCTGCCGCGGATGTATCAGAGGAAATGTCGGAAAGCGCGGAGGCGCTGGAAGCGATCACTCCCTCCGACTACCTTGTAAAAAATGTGTCGGATTATATTACGCTCGGAAATCTTGACGACCTTTCTGCCACGCAGACCGTCTACGATGTCACAGATGAGATGGTGCAGGAGCGCATCCAGGATGAACTTTACTCCTACAGCGAAGAAAACGAAGTTGACCACGCCGCTGAGGCGGGCAACACGGTCTACGCCGACGTCACAGCCACCGTTGCGGGGGAGGCGGAGGCTGAGCCGGAGAGCACCTTCTTCACGATCGGCGACGCGGATTACGGCGAAGAGTTCGATCAGCAGCTGACCGGAGCATCCACCGGTGACGAGTTGAGCTTTTCTGTTACCTACGGCGACGACGCATGGTACGATGAATGGGTCAATCAGACCGTTGACTTCAAGGTAACGGTTACCGGCGTATATGAGACGGTCGTTCCGGAGTACGACGATGCTTTCGTCAGCGAGTATACCGGCTACGAGACCAAGAGCGAGTATGAGGATTCTATCCGAGAAACGATCCTCAGTGAGTACGAAGAAGACAGCTATACCGGAGCAGTCAACACCCTTTTCCAGGAGGCAATGGCGGAGTCCACTTACAACGGCTATCCGGAGGAGCTGTATACCTTGTGTGAGGATGAGATCCTCTCCTATTACGGACAGTTCATCGGAGAATCGGACACTTCCGCGATCCTGGACGCCCTCGGTATCTCACAGGCGGATCTGGATTCGGATGTCATGAACTCCGTCAATCTCCGCCTTCTCATCAGCGCGATCTGTGAGGAAAAGGGGATCGAGCTGACGGAGGAGGAATACGTGGACGAGGTGACCGCAGCCGCGGAGGACTACGGCTATGCCAGCGCAGCGGAATATGAAGCTGCCGGCGGGCGTGAATCCATCGTCTGGAGCCTCTACGAAAACAAGGTTGCGGAATACTTGTACGATACTGCTACGATCACGCCTGAGGAGGCCGGTGCGGAAGACGAGACGGATTTGATCTATGAAGAAGAAGGCGATGAACTCTCCGGAGAAGAAAGCGCGCTGGCAGGAATTGGCGCGGGAGAATAATTGTAGGAAAATTTTAAAAACACATGTTTTTTTCGTTTTTTCCTGCAATTGTGCTTGACAATTGGCTTTATTATCCCATCTTTGACACTTTATGACGTCAAAAATCCCAGAAACCGTTGAAAAATCAATGGTTTCTGGGATTTATTGGAT
>CANQRR010000009.1 GCA_947626285.1 uncultured Lachnospiraceae bacterium | reverse complement strand
GAGGAATGTCAGGAATCAAAAGTACCTGAATCAATTAGAGAAAAGCACGCAGATATGTTTGGAGGGGTTATTCATCATCCAGACTTTATTTTCTTTAGGTGTGGGAAGAATAACTGATATTTTATTGTCACTATGTTAAGGACTTGGAGAAAGCCTTGCTGTGAATTAGAAAAGCTGCATTTTGGAATTGCTAGAAAAAATACAAAAAAATGAACAGAAAATTGGTTGCTTTTTTTCGAAAAATGGATATACTATTGGTGAGAAAATGAGAAATTCCTACTTTCAATTTTATGAAGGGAGATGTTTGTATGCTGGCTGAATTACGTCAAAAGTCACAGATTACGATTCCAAAGGAAATCGTCGCTAAATTGGGGCTCTCGGAGGGTGACAAACTAGATGTCTTTGAACGTGGCGGGGCTATTTATATGTTGCCAGTTGTTGTTTATCCCAAAAAATATCTTGATGAACTTCGTGGGGAGCTAAACATGGTAAAAGAAAAAATCGCTTCAGGAGAGCAGCCTGTTTTTGACAATGTAGATGCGTTATTCGAGAAACTGGAGAGTGATTGATGGCATATCAGATTACTTTTACAAATCGCTTTGAAAAACATTTTAAAGATCTGACCGCGCAGGAAAAGAAGCAGCTTCAAAATAAACTCCGGCTTCTTGCCCAAAACCCGACGCATCCGTCTTTGCGTACCAAGCGCATACAGGGAACTACGGACTTGTTTGAGTGCAGTGTTAATATGGACATCCGCATTATCTGGTACTATGAGGGCGAAAAGCTGATCATATTACTTGATGTGGGACACCATGATATTCTGGAAAGATATTGAATTGATTCTGATTATAGTAGAGCTATATGTCATGGGTGTATTAAAGGAATATCATCGTCATGGCGTCGGGCGGAAGTTGTTTGAAGCGGCAAAGACCAGCGCATTGGCAAGCGGATATTCTTTTATGCAGGTAAAAACTGTCCAAATGGGCAGATATGAGGAATACGACAGAACAAATCAGTTCTACATAAATATGGGATTCAAAGAATTTGAGCTTTTCCCAACTTTATGGGACGAGTGCAATCCCTGCCAGATTTATGTAATGGCGCTACGCTAAATCACAATTATTTTAGGGATTGCTATGGATAAAGCAAACTGCGGATAATCTAAAGTGCAGGCAGCATTCCTTTGAGTTTTTTTACTTGACAGTGACAAACAGACACACTACGAGAGTAGTGTGTTGACAAAACCGGACTACTGTGGTAGTATATAGACGTACTACTGCAGTAGTTTTATATTGGAGGATAAAGAGATGGATGTAAAACTGTTCGATTCGGAACTCAAAGTCATGCATGTGCTCTGGAAAGAGGGAGACTGTACCGCAAAACACGTCTCGGATGTGCTGAAGGAGAAAGTGGGCTGGAATATGAACACGACATACACGCTGCTCAAGCGGTGCATCAGTAAGGGGGCGATTGAGCGGTCGGAGCCGAATTTTATGTGTCACGCGCGGATCACGCAGGAGGAAGTGCAGGCGACGGAGACGGACGAGCTGATCAACAAGCTCTATGGCGGTTCGGTTGATAAGCTGTTTGCGGCCCTGATCGGCAGCAGGCGGCTGTCGGCAGAGCAGATCGGGCGGCTGAAGAAGATGGTGGAAGAGAATGGTTCAGACCCGACTGATCTGATGCAGGGGAGGACTGCCGCAGCAGAAGAGAGGAAGTGAGGTGCGCAGATATGGTATTTTTTCAGATGAGTCTTTCGGGCGCGGCTCTGATACTGGCGGTAACTGTGGTGCGTACCCTGTTTCTCAATCATCTTCCAAAGATAACCTTCCATATCCTGTGGCTGGTGGCACTGATCCGCCTGCTTGTGCCGTTTTCCCTAAGCTCAGCCATGAGCATATATACATGGATCCCGGGACTGGGAGCGCTTGAGGAAACGCTGACAGCCAGTCTGCCGGAACTTCTGTCGGCTGGAACGGGAACGGACGATGCGGCTGCCCGGCAGACTACGGGGACAGGAATGGACGGTTCTGCCGCGCGGCAGATTACGGGGATCGGAGCGGACGAAATATCAAGCGTGCAGGGAGCGGATACAACAGTATTTGCGGGAGCAGAAGATCATATGTCGGCGAACGGCGGAGTGAAACCGACGTCGTCAGGCGGCAGAGCGTTTGGCGGCGTTTTGCTGCTGCCGCCGGTCTGTCTGGCCGTGTGGTTTGTCGGAGCCATGGCGCTGGCGTTTTGCTTCTTGCTTGCCTATGTCCGGGCCTACAGAGAATTCGGGATGTCGCTCCCCGTGGAGAATAGGACGGTTCGCGAATGGCTTGCTATGCATTCTCTGAGGCGGAAGCTGGAAGTGTGTTATTCAGACCGGATCTGTGCGCCGCTCTCCTACAGAGTGCTTCGCCCGGTGATTTTACTGCCGGGAAGGGTGGATGACAGAGAAACCGCCGGGACAGGCGGTTATGCGGATTCTTTGCTGTACATTCTGGAACACGAATATGTTCACATTCAGCGGCTGGATGCGCTCACGAAGATTCTCATGGCGGCGGCGCTGTGTCTGCACTGGTTCAACCCCCTTGTCTGGATGATGTACATTTTGTTCAACCGCGATATGGAGCTCTCCTGCGATGAGGCGGTTCTTTGCAGGTTCGGCGAGAATACAAAGTCTGCCTATGCCATGACTCTGATCCGGATGGAGGAGAGGAAAGACAGTTTTACCCCTCTTTTCAACAATTTTAGCAGAAATGCGGTGGAAGAAAGGATTGGTGCGATTATGAAACTGAAGAAGCGCACGCCGGGAAGGCTTGTGACTGTCTGCCTGACGATCATGGTGATCTGCGGTCTGTTCGCGACGTCAGCGATGAAGCAGCCGGCGCAGGCGGCCGTGGATGCACAGTCGAAGACGGCGGTTGAAGATGAGGAAGAGGCGGCTCACGTGGAGGATATGATCCGCGCGGCAGACATAGCGCTCGGGGAATTGAATCATGCAGTTGCCAGACAGGAGGAGGCGATCCGTGCGGCGGAGGAGGCCGGCGTCAATTCGGAATCTCTGTATGAGACGTTAACCCACCTGCAGCTTGAACAGGAAAAAATGGAACGGCTGGAGTTCTTTGAACAGGAGTATGGCAGTTATGGGATTCATTACGATCCGGCGGGTGATGGAACCCTGCGGATGGACGGAAGGACGGTCGGCCATTTCTTCGATGAGGACAACGGTGGAGCGCTCTGGGCAGCGAATGGCTGCGAGCTGAGCGTGACGGTGGAACGGGAGGATGGGGAGATCGCGTATTTTGTCGTGATGACAGAGGGCGATGCGGAAAGCAGTTTTACGGTGAAGGCTGTGGAGGATGCCAGGGAGAGTGAAACGGATGTCGGGAAAGAGATGTCGGCGATAGCCATGGAGGACGCGGTGAAAGAGATGCCGGCGGGAGCTGCAGAGAATACCAGGAAAGATGTTTCAAAGGATGAAACCGCGGTAAGTGAAATGCCGCAAGCGGAGGACGCTGTGGCAGACGGCACCTATGAGCCGTCTGAGGAGGATCTGAAAAGGGAGCAGGAGTACAGGGAGGCCGGGATCACGGAGAATCCGCACACAAGTGAATGGCTTTACGACGGACGGGTGATCAGTATGCTTGTGGATGAGGACGGCGGTATCTACATGAATAATATGGAGGATACGCCGAAGGAAGACCGACTGTATGTGATCGTGGAGCGCGATGAAGACGGGAATGTGAAAGGGGCGAAGACAGTGACTCTGGAGGACGCTGTCCTGAGTTACGCGAAAAACAGATACTGATACCGTAAGCCGTATCTCCTGATAAACAGATGCCATATTACATAATTGTTTTGGACCGGAGCGCTGGGAAACACAGATTGGTTTTACAGTGTTCTGGTCCTGCATGATGAGCACTGCGCTACCGAATATTAACGCTCAAAAGCCTACCCATTGTAGAAAATATAGAGAGTCTGTGGTATACTTAATGCGCATAAGTGCTAGAGCAACAGAATCGGGATTAACTGCTGCGGCAGATGTTTTAAATAGGAGACGTCAGATATGTCTTTAAGTGATTTGCTCAAAAATTTTGTCACAAAAAGTCAAAAAATATTAGGAGATAATCTGATCGGGATCTATCTTCATGGCTCTGCTGTTATGGGATGCTACAATAAGCAAAAAAGTGATATTGATCTGTTAGTTGTAGGAAGGCGGTAAATGGGGAATATGCAATGTCCCTGAAAAGTATCGAACTGTAATAGTACAGACGTTAGATGAATATATGTCAAACAAATCAACAGAATGGGATGAAAAGAATGCCCATGAATATGCTGCATACATGATAACACAGATAAGGAATTAGATAAGATACATATCCTTTTCCCTTGTTAGTTTTTTTGATTTTAAAAGCATTTCAATCAGTTTTTTTCACCCTGTTCATAATGTGTACAATCGGAATCTTATGGAGGGAATCTCAGATGAATAGAGATGAGATAGTGGCAGAATTATTCCGCCTGCGGGATAAGAAATATGCGGCCTTTCAAGCTAAGTTAATCCCGACGGTAGAAGCGGAAAGAATTATCGGTGTCAGGACACCGGAACTTCGTTCTTTTGCGAAGAGGCTATTCAAAGACGAGGACATAGTTTCTTTTTTGGAGTGCCTTCCGCACCAATACTTCGATGAAAATCAATTGCATGCATTTGTGATATCATTAGAGAAAGATTTTTATAAATGCACTGCAGAAGTTGAAGCGTTTCTCCCGTTTATTGATAACTGGGCTACATGTGATCAGCTTTCGCCAAAGGTTTTCAAAAAAGAGCCTGAGAAACTGCTTCCGTATATCATTACATGGATCGGATCGGATAAGGTTTATACCGTCAGATTTGCGATTGGTATGCTTATGGAGCATTTTCTGGGCGAGAGGTTTCATTCCAAATATGCGGACCTGCTGCGGCTGACACCAAAGAAAGCATACCCGGAGAAAGGGATTCGGAAATATTTTTTCGGAGGCGGCAGCGCCGTCATAAAGGAGGCGCCGGAACTGGAACCGTATAAGGTGAATCTTGAACAGTACAGACAGATCGTATTTGTGACGCCGGTCTGGGCAGGGACGGTCACGCCACCTCTGAGGACTTTTATTCAGGCGGAGAATCTGGAGGGAAAACATTTTGCCTTTGCGGCATGCAGTCTGGGAGGAAGCCCAGAAAAAACTTTCGAAGCGCTCAGATCGCTTCTGGGAGTGACCGGTGATGTGCCGACGCTGTGGCTTGTGGAGCCGAAACGGAAACAGAAGCCGGAGAATGAGAAAGCAATCGGAGAGTTCTGTGGGAAGCTGTGAGAAAGTGGAGATTCAAAAAGAAGATTTATATGGCGGAAGAAGATGTTTGAATGTTGTCCCCCCCCAAAAAAAAAATTACCGGTAGAGGTTATTTCTAAAGCGCAGGCGGCATTCACGGAGAGAGAAATGAAAACACTAATACTGAATGGGTCGCCAAGAGAAAATGGGGATACCGCATCACTTGTTGAAAAGCTGGTATATGCCCTGGAGGGTGACAGTCGTATTGTAAATGCATACAGATGTAATATATCTCCTTGTATTGATTGCAGATATTGTTGGGAAAATGACGGCTGCAGGATTTGCGACGATATGCAGGAGGTATATTCGTATATCCAGACATGCGACAATATCGTAATTGCCTCCCCTATCTATTTTTCAGAATTGACAGGCAGATTGTTGGATGTAGGAAGCAGATTACAGAGATATTTTTGCGCCCGTTTCTTCAGAAATGAGACCTCTGTTCCAAAAGCGAAAAAGGGAGCCGTTATACTTGTAGGCGGCGGAGACGGACATATAGAAAAGCCATATGAAACAGCCTGTACTTTGCTGCATCATATGAACTGTCACAATATTCATGATGTTGTGTACAGTCACAATACGAATAAAAGACCTGCCATTCAAGACGAAAAAGTCCTTTGTGGAATAAACAGCATTGTGCGGTTTTTCTGCAGTTAAAGATTCCCGACGAATTGGGTAAAAGACTGGATCAGAGGAGGCATATATGGTAGAGATTTACTCAATGACGCAGGGGCATTGCTATTGGAATGAAACTCTTTCACTAGCTGCAAACTGCTCATGGAAAGCGGGCCCTTATCTGGCTGAAAAAATGAAGAAAAATGAATTTGCTGAATGGGAAAGAGTGTTTGCTGCTTGTGTCGATGGAAAAGTGGCTGGATTTTGTACATTGACCGAAAAGGACGAGTTGTCTTCAAAGTATAAATATACGCCGTTCATAGGGTTTGTTTTTGTTGACGAGCAATATCGTGGCAAAAGACTGCCGGAACGGATGATCAAAAACGCAATTTCCTATGCGCGTACATTGGGATATGAAAAAATATATATAATGAGCGGAGAAATTGGTTTATACGAAAAATATGGCTTTGCGAAACTGGGAG
This sequence comes from uncultured Lachnospiraceae bacterium, assembly GCA_947626285.1. Taxonomy (GTDB): domain Bacteria; phylum Bacillota; class Clostridia; order Lachnospirales; family Lachnospiraceae; genus Choladousia. The sequence continues at coordinate 81,034 of CANQRR010000009.1, read as the reverse complement.
ATTTTGAAACGATATACGGCACCATCGACCAGCTTTTTGTTATGCCAACACTGTTGTAAGATCAAATTCTGCTTGTCATTTGATCAGTGTTTAAGGAGGATATGGGCATGGTCTATTATGATAAAAATGGAATTGTAATTCAAAATGGTTTTTATGGAAATAAATGGAGTTGTATGAGGAGTTAATTATGCAGCCCACTTTTTTAACGTGTGGACAGGCGTGTATTGCCATGATTGCAGGGAAAAGCGTTGAGGAAGTAATAAAGGATATGAAAACAGATGGAGCTACAAGTATCGGTCAACTGATAGAGATACTTGATGCTTACGGCATTGGACACGCTGAAAGAAACAAGCGGATTTCCAAGAAGAATCCTGTTCCCTATCAGATGGGCGCGGGGATCTGCTGTATCTGCCGGATGATTGGGAAAGATAGCGTTGTTGGGGATTGCATTTGTTTGGCTGAAAACTGGGATGCTTTTGATAGTTGTTGCTTGAAATTTAATCGTCTCGATTTTCTTTACAAATAAACAAAAATCCCTTTTTTATGATATAATCTGTTCAAACACTTAAACAAATCATTTCGGAGGATAGTTATGGACATTTGGGATGAGATCAATTCACTTGCCATGAATTTTGAAGCTTGTCACAAAGCGCTTTTGGCAATGGGAGATGAAACCCGTCAGCATATCATTTTTGAGATGATGAGAATGGACTATAACGGGTCGCGTGTGATCGATATTGCGGCGAAAACCAATCTTTCAAGACCAGCAGTTTCTCATCATTTACAGATACTGAAGGATGCAGGTATTGTGAAAATGCGTAAGGAAGGGACTAAGACATACTATTACCTTGACCCGGATATGGAATCTTTCAATCATTTGATCCGCACTTTGCGTCAGGCGATTGATATTTGTGCGGTGTTGCCAAATCGCAGCGGCGCGGCATGAGGGGTGGGGATTGGAAGATGAGTATCGAGGATGAAATTTACCTGAATTATTCAATCAACGAAGAAAAGCTCTGCAGTTATGGGTTCGTTGTGAAGGATGGCAAGTTGGTTTATACGAAAAGGATGCAACAGGACAGTTTGAAGATCATTGTGGAATATGATGGCGCAATTCACGGCAGGATCATTGATCTTGATGTGGGTGGGGACTATACAAATTTTCGCAGAACGGATGCGTCAGGGTACAGCGCGGGGATACGAAAGCAATTTGAGGATCTTCTGTTTGATATACGGGAGAAATGCTACCGGAACCTGTATTTCAAGTCCGGGCAGGCTCGAAGGATCAACGAGTATATATTCAATACTTATGACGGTTCCCCGGACTTCCTATGGCCGAACATTCCGTCATATGGAGCATACCGTCGGGGAAACAGCAAGAAATGGTATGCTATCATTGGGAGCGTGCCGCTGTACAAGCTGGATCACACTACGGATTCCCGGAAAGAAGTCGAAGTCATTAACGTGAAGGCAGACAGCGGTAAGATCAAAGAACTTCTGGTGCAGAAAGGATATTATCCGGCGTTCCACATGAACAAAAAGTGTTGGGTGTCCATTATTCTGGACGATACCCTTACTGATAAAGTAATCTGTACACTTGTTGATGACAGCTACAAAAGCGTTTAGGGGGAAAGAAAATATGGGACACTGCGATTGGGTATTTGCAAGTGAAAAAGACCGGTATTATCACGACCACGAGTGGGGCATCCCCATACATGACGACCGCCAGATGTTCGAGCATCTGACGCTGGAGTGCCTTCAATGTGGTCTTAGCTGGGGGCTGATGATGAAAAAGCGGGAGATTTTCCGTCAGTGCTTTGAAAACTTCGAGTACGGTAAAATTGCCGCTTACGGCGAAGATGATATACAGCGGATACTGAACACGGAAGGGATGCTAAAATCCGAACGGAAGATTCGGGCGGTCATTAACAATGCCAGGTGTTATCAGAAAATCAGAGCGGAGTTTGGCAGCTTCTGCGATTACCTTTGGGCGTATACAGATGGAAAAACTGTCCTGTATGACGGGCACGCCGATGGTGCAATACCGGTAAGCAACGGTCTTTCCGATCGAATCAGCAAAGATCTGAAAAAACGCGGTTTCAAATTTATCGGAGCGGTTACAATCTATTCACATTTACAGGCATGTGGCATTATTAATGACCATGCGGGGGACTGTCCCTGCTATCATAGGATCAATGAGATATATCCGACAGTAAGGATGAAACCGGATCAGGAGGTTGGACAGGCCAGTGCGGGACGATAATAAATCATGGGAATTACTTTCTTATGATGAAAAGAATGCGCAGCTTTACAGAAAGCAAATAAATATGCTTGAAATGTTACATGATCGGAGTGCCATTTCAAACGATGAATTTGATAAATGTCTTTGCATTTTGAAAACGCATAATCAGGGGCGGCAGGGTCTTTAGTGTTTGATTCCCGCAGGAGGGGAAGCATGGAGCAGATCTATCAGATGGATACGCTTCACAAAACGCTGGAGTACATCAGGAAACATATATGAAATCTGGAGGTATCATGGGATTTTTATTTGTCTCACTTGGCGGCGCATTAGGTGCAGCAGGAAGATATGCGATAAGCCTTTTGCCGGTTAAAACAGGTTTTCCAATATTAACCTTGCTCACAAATATCATAGGCGCGGCGATGATAGGATTTATTGCAGGCATTGTGAGTGATAATAATGAAGTATCTCCGAATATTGCCCTGTTTTGGAAAACAGGTGTATGCGGAGGATTTACAACCTTTTCTACTTTTTCACTTGAAGCATTTACGCTGTTCGAAAACAAGGCTTATCTGTCTGGAGGAATTTACATATTTTTAAGTGTTATATGTTGCCTGGCAGGTGTTTTTTGCGGGAAAAAATTATCCATGCTGATTCGCTGAAGAATCCCCCCGGTTCGCTCGGTCAAATCCAGCTGTTGCTGAGACAATTCTGCTTTGTGGAGGGGTGTGCATTATTCTCAGAGCGGAAATGCTAATAAGAGAAATGCTTATTTTGATTTCGATTGACAAGTCGAAATAAAGGCTGCGTAATAGGCTTTTCGGCAAAAAATATCTTAACTTTTCAGAACCCATGTGCTATGATGGGCATGTAACAAGAGGGTTCAAGCTACAAACGGAGGATAGAGATGGGCAGTTATCTGAATCCCGGGAGCGGAAAATTTTACGAAAGCCTGAGATCCCAGATTTATGTGGATAAGACCGGATTGATCGAGCGTACAAATGAAAAGATCAGGACGGCACAGAAATACATCTGCCTCAGTCGTCCGAGGAGATTCGGCAAGTCTATGGCGATGGATATGCTGGCGGCGTATTATGACCATGCGGAGGATACGTCCGCCCTGTTCGATGGGCTGAAGATCAGTCAGACAGCCTCATATCGTGAACATTTGAATCAGTATGATGTCATCAAAGTTAACATGCAGGATTTTCTCAGTATGACGCAAAGTATAGATGAAATGCTTGCAATGCTGCAGAGACGGATATTATCTGATTTGAAAGACAAGTATTCCGAATATGTGGAAGAACCGCAGATCATATTTGCCATGCAGGATATCTATGCCAAAACCAGCCATCCCTTCATCATATTGATCGACGAGTGGGACTGCCTGTTCCGCGAATATAAAGACGATCATGATTCTCAGAAAAAGTACCTTGATTTTCTGCGCACCTGGCTCAAGGACAAGGATTATGTGGGACTTGCCTATATGACGGGAATCCTGCCCGTGAAGAAGTACGGAACGCACTCCGCGTTGAATATGTTTGTCGAATACTCCATGACAGATCCGTGGGATTTTGCCGAGTTTTTCGGATTTACGGAGGACGAGGTGAAGAATCTGTGCGAGACGTGGCAAATGAACTTTGAGGAAACTAAGGCCTGGTATGACGGTTACCGACTCGTGTCGCACAGCCGTTTCGGGGATCATGTTTACTCTATGTACAGTCCAAAGTCTGTGGTGGAGGCCATGCTTCGCCACAAATTCGGACCATACTGGAACCAGACAGAGACCTATGAGGCATTGAGGGTCTACATTCAGATGAATATGGACGGCTTGAAAGACGCAGTGGTGACAATGCTTGCAGGTGACAGCGTTCACATAAACACTGGTACGTTCACAAATGACATGACGACATTCGCCACTAAAGACGATGTACTGACATTGCTTGTTCATCTTGGCTACCTGACTTATGACAGTGATGCGAAGACGGTATCTATCCCAAATAAAGAGGTCTCCCAGGAGTATGTTAACGCAATCAGTACGATGGACTGGAAAGAAGTGATCCGCTCGGTGAACGATTCGCGCAGGCTGTTGGAGACGCTCTGGAATGAGGACGCGGCCGCCGTGGCAGAGGGGATTGATTGTGCGCACGATGAGATATCAGTGCTTCAGTATAATAATGAGAATGCGTTAAGCTGTACGATCAATCTCGCGTTCTATTTTGCGAGGGAATACTATACGATTGTCCGCGAGCTGCCGACAGGAAAGGGATTTGCGGATATCTGCCTGATCCCGCGGAAGCTTCATGCAGACAAGCCGGCGGCGATTCTGGAACTGAAATGGGCTCAGACAGCCGAGGGCGCTATCGCGCAGATCAAAAACAAACGGTATGTGGACGCGTTGAAGGATTATCGTGGAAATCTGCTTCTTGTGGGCATAAATTATGACAAGAAGACCAGGAAGCACAGCTGTGTGATCGAGCGGGTGGATGCGTGAGAGACATAGCAGAAACAGAGTGATTTGATAAAAACTTAGAAGATTGTCGTTACAGTATCTGAAAGGGTTTACATCCCCGACAGACATTTGCGGCAGTCTTTCTTTCTGTCCGGTCGCGCAATTTCACCTGCGGGTTAGTCGATTTGAACGATTCCGGGGCATTTTTTGCATGAATTTGTATCATTAAACAGTTGAAATAAAAAAGGAAATACATTATTATATTGGTTAAGGCTCTTTTGGAGCATTCTGTAAAGACGGATTTCCGTATGCGATTCAGGCTGAAAAGTGGTACCTGAAGAAGCAGATACGGAAACGGAGAAAGGATGAACACGACAATGAAACACAGGATTGCGCTGATCCCGGGGGACGGGATCGGTCCGGAGATCGTCGCGGAGGCATGCAAGGTACTGGACGCGGCCGCGGCAAAATTTGGATTTGAACTGGAATATAAAAAGCTCCTGATAGGCGGCGCGTCGATCGACGTGCACGGGGTGCCGCTCACGGATGAGACGATCGCGGAGGCGAAGGCGAGCGAAGCGGTGCTGATGGGCTCCATCGGCGGGGACGCGAAGACTTCCCCTTGGTATCAGCTGGACCCGCAGCTTCGCCCGGAGGCCGGACTTCTGAAGATCCGCAAGTCGCTGAATCTGTTCGCAAATCTGCGCCCGGCGTATTTGTATGATGAACTTAGGGCGGCCTGTCCGCTGCGCGACGAGATCATCGGGGACGGTTTCGACATGATGATCATGCGCGAGCTTACCGGGGGACTTTACTTCGGCGAGCGCGGGACCGTGGTGGAGAACGGCGTGCGCAGGGCAAAGGACACGCTGGTTTACAATGAGAATGAGATCCGCCGGATCGCGATCAAGGGTTTTGACATCGCGCGCAAGCGCCGCAGAAAGGTCTGCAGCGTCGACAAGGCGAATGTGCTGGATTCCTCCCGCCTGTGGAGGGCGGTCGTCGAGGAGGTCGCGAAGGACTATCCGGACGTCGAGCTTTCCCATATGCTCGTGGACAACTGCGCGATGCAGCTCGTGAAGGATCCGAAGCAGTTCGACGTGATTCTGACGGAGAATATGTTCGGAGACATTCTTTCCGACGAGGCGAGTATGGTGACGGGTTCGATCGGGATGCTCTCGTCCGCGTCGCTCAACGAGACAAAGTTCGGACTCTATGAGCCGAGCCACGGTTCCGCGCCGGACATCGCGGGAAAGGGCATCGCAAACCCGATCGCGACGATCCTGTCCGCGGCGATGATGCTGCGCTATTCTCTTGATCTGGACGAGGCGGCGGACGCGGTGGAAGCCGCGGTGAAGCAGGTGCTGAAGGAAGGCTATCGCACCGGCGATATCATGTCGGACGGCTGCACGCAGGTCGGCACTGTGGAAATGGGCGATCTGATCGCGGCGCGGGTTTGACGGAAAACAACGGATATTCCGCAAATATTGAAGCAGAAAGTTTAAAGATCGTGCAGACAAGCGGTCTGTGCGGATTTTATGGTTATCAGAACGCCTGCAATGCTTCAGAGTAAATTGAAGAATGCAGGCGAGTACGTGAGGAGGATCGATCATGAAGAGTGATGCAGTGAAGAAGGGCATTCAGCAGGCGCCGCATCGTTCCCTGTTCCACGCGCTGGGACTGACGGAAGAGGAGATGAAGCGCCCGCTGATCGGTATTGTCAATTCCTACAATGAGGTGGTGCCGGGTCATATGAACCTGGACAAGATCACAGAGGCCGTCAAACTCGGCGTCGCGATGGCAGGCGGCGTGCCGAGGGAGTTCCCGGCGATTGCGGTCTGCGACGGCATCGCGATGGGACACGTCGGCATGAAATATTCGCTCGTGACGCGCGATCTGATCGCGGATTCCACTGAGTGCATGGCGATCGCGCATCAGTTTGACGCGCTCGTCATGATCCCGAACTGCGATAAGAACGTTCCGGGACTGCTGATGGCGGCGGCCAGACTGAACATTCCGACGATCTTCGTGAGCGGCGGCCCGATGCTTGCCGGACACCTGAAAGGACGCAAGAGAAGCCTTTCCAGCATGTTTGAGGCGGTCGGGGAGCATACCGCCGGCAAGATAACTGCGGAGGAAGTTGCGGAATACGAGGAGAAGGTATGCCCGACCTGCGGTTCCTGCTCCGGCATGTACACAGCCAACAGCATGAACTGCCTGACCGAGGTGCTCGGCATGGGTCTGAAGGGCAACGGCACGATCCCGGCCGTCTACTCCGAGCGCATCCGCCTTGCCAAGATGGCGGGCATGCAGATCATGGAGCTTCTGAAGAAGGATATCCGCCCGCGCGACATCATGACTGAGAAAGCGTTCATGAACGCACTGACGGTTGATATGGCGCTTGGCTGTTCGACGAACAGTATGCTGCATCTCCCGGCGATCGCGCACGAGGCGGGCGTAGAGCTCGACGTCGACATCGCGAACGAGATCAGTGCGCGGACGCCGAATCTCTGTCATCTTGCCCCGGCAGGCCCGACCTATATCGAAGACCTGAACGAGGCCGGCGGCGTGTACGCGGTCATGAACGAACTGACGAAGAAAAACCTGCTGAACCTTGACTGCATGACAGTCACGGGCAAGACAGTAGGAGAGAACATAGAAGGCTGTGAGAACAAAGATCCGGAAGTCATCCGTCCGATCGACAACCCATACAGCGAGACCGGCGGACTGGCAATCCTCAAGGGCAATCTCGCCCCGGATTCCGGCGTCGTGAAGCGCTCCGCAGTCGTGCCGGAGATGATGGTGCACGAAGGCCCTGCGCGCGTGTTTGACTGCGAGGAGGACGCGATCGCCGCGATCCTCGGCGGAAAGATCGTCGCGGGCGACGTCGTCGTGATCCGCTATGAGGGCCCGAAGGGCGGTCCGGGCATGCGCGAGATGCTGAACCCGACTTCGGCGATCGCCGGCATGGGACTTGGTTCCTCCGTCGCATTGATCACGGACGGGCGATTCAGCGGGGCTTCCAGAGGCGCTTCCATCGGACATGTCTCCCCGGAGGCTGCGGTCGGCGGGCCGATCGCGCTTGTCGAGGAAGGCGACACGATCCGCATCAACATTCCGGAATGCAAGCTTGAGCTTGCGATCAGCGACGAGGAGATGGCAGCGCGCCGCGCGAAATGGCAGCCGCACGAGCCAAAGATCAAGACTGGCTATCTGGCCCGCTACGCTTCGCTCGTGACCTCCGGGAATAAGGGCGCGGTGCTGATCAACCCCATGGATGAATAATGAATGAGAAAGGATAGAGCGAGAATGAAATTGAACGGTTCGGAGATCGTGATCGAGTGCCTGAAAGAGCAGGGCGTGGACACCGTGTTCGGCTATCCGGGAGGCACGATTCTCAATATCTATGACGAGTTATACAAGCACAGCGGCGAGATCCGCCATATCCTGACTTCGCACGAGCAGGGCGCGGCGCACGCGGCGGACGGCTACGCGCGTTCCACCGGAAAGGTCGGCGTCTGCATGGCGACCTCCGGTCCGGGCGCGACGAACCTTGTCACGGGCATCGCGACGGCGTACATGGATTCCGTTCCGGTCGTTGCGATCACGGCGAACGTGGCTGTGACGATGCTCGGACGTGACAGCTTCCAGGAGATCGACATCGCGGGCGTCACAATGCCGATCACAAAGCACAGCTTCATCGTAAAGGATATCAAAAAGCTTGCAGACACCATCCGCTGGGCGTTCCAGATCGCGCAGGAAGGGCGGCCCGGTCCGGTGCTCGTCGACATCACGAAGGATGTAACCGCGGCGACGACGGACTACGAGCCGATGAAGCCGGAGCCGATCGTCCGAAGCAGCGAGTACATTCGCGAGGAGGACCTTGAGCGGGCGGTCAAGCTCATCAACAGGGCGAAGAAACCGTTCATCTTTGTCGGCGGCGGAGCCGTCATCTCCGGCGCGCAGGAAGAGCTGGAGGAGTTTGTGAACAAGGTGCATGCCCCGGTCGCGGATTCCCTGATGGGCAAGGGCGCGTACAACGGGCACAACGAGCTGTACTGCGGTATGCTCGGCATGCACGGGACCAAAGCGTCGAATCTGGGCGTGACCGGCTGCGACCTGCTGATCGCGATCGGCGCGCGCTTCAGCGACCGTGTGGTCGGCAATCCGAAGAGTTTCGCAAAACACGCAAAGATCATCCACATCGACGTGGATCCTGCGGAGATCAACAAGAATATCGCCGTGGACGCCTCGATCATCGGGGACGTAAAGGAAGTCCTGAAGCGGCTGAACGCGCGCATCGAGGAGCACCGCCACGACGAGTGGGACGCGTCCGTCACAGAATTGAAGACAAAATATCCGCTTAAATACAACACGGAAGGCCTGACCGGCCCGTATATTGTGGAAGAGATCTATCGCCTGACAAAAGGCGACGCGATCATCGTCACGGAGGTCGGACAGCACCAGATGTGGGCGGCGCAGTACTACAAATATTCAAAGCCGCGCACGCTCATCAGCTCCGGCGGTCTCGGCACGATGGGCTACGGCCTTGGCGCATCGATCGGAGCGAAGGTGGCGAACCCGGACAAGACGGTCGTCAACATCGCGGGTGACGGCTGTTTCCGCATGAACATGAACGAGATCGCGACCGCGGCACGCTACAATATCCCTGTCATCCAGGTGGTCGTCAACAACCATGTTCTGGGAATGGTTCGTCAGTGGCAGACCCTGTTTTACGGAAAGCGTTACTCACAGACGGTGTTGAACGACGCGGTCGACTTCGTGAAGCTGGCTGAGGCGATGGGCGCCGAGGGCATCCGCGTGACGAAGAAAGAGGAGTTCGCTCCGGCGTTTGAGAAGGCTCTGTCGCTTGGGAAACCGATCGTGCTCGACTGCATCATCGACTGCGACGACAAGGTGTTCCCGATGGTTCCAGCCGGAAAACCGATTGAGACGGCGTTCGACCAGGACGATCTGAAGGAAGAGTAGGCAACAGCCTATACGCTGCGAGCGAAACAGCATATTATAAATAAAATTTATGGACAGAATTGATTTCCGGGAAGCGGGAATCAGAGGAGGTTGTGAAAAAATGGGAAGAGTTTACAATTTTTCGGCGGGACCGGCGGTGCTGCCCGAAGAAGTCCTGAAGACGGCGCAGGCGGAGATGCTGGACTATCACGGCTGCGGACAGTCGGTGATGGAGATGAGCCACCGTTCGAAGGTCTTCGACGACCTGATCCATGAGACGGAGGCGGACCTGCGTAAGCTGATGCAGATTCCGGACAACTACAAAGTCCTGTTCCTGCAGGGCGGCGCGAGCCTGCAGTTTTCGATGATCCCGATGAACCTGATGAAGAACCGCGTGGCGGATTACATCATCACGGGACAGTGGGCGAAGAAAGCGTGGCAGGAAGCGAAAAAGTACGGGCAGGCGAACGCGGTCGCGTCCAGCGAGGATAAGACATTCTCCTACATTCCGGACTGCTCCGATCTGCCGATCAGCCCGGACGCGGACTACGTCTATATCTGCGAGAACAACACGATCTATGGCACGAAGTATAAGAAGCTTCCGAACACGAAGGGCAAGCTTCTGGTGTCCGACGTCTCTTCCTGTTTCCTGTCGGAGCCGGTGAACGTTTCGGATTACGGAATCATCTACGGCGGCGTGCAGAAGAACATCGGTCCGGCCGGCATGGTGATCTCCATCATCCGCGAGGATCTGATTACCGACGATGTGATGGACTTCACTCCGACGATGATGAAATTCAAGATGCACGCGGACGCGGGTTCCATGTACAACACGCCGAACTGCTACTGCATCTATATGTGCGGCCTGGTGTTCAAATGGCTGCTGAATATGGGCGGCCTCTCTGTGATGAAGGAGCGCAACGAGGCGAAGGCGAAGGTTCTCTACGATTTCCTCGACCAGAGCGAGATGTTCAAGGGCACGGTCGTGAAGGAAGACCGGTCCCTGATGAACGTTCCGTTCGTGACCGGCGACAAGGAACTGGATGCCAGATTCGTGAAGGAAGCCGAAGCCGCCGGCTTCGTCAATCTGAAAGGACACCGCAGTGTCGGCGGCATGCGCGCGAGCATCTATAACGCAATGCCCGCGGAGGGTGTCGACGCGCTCGTCGCTTTCATGAAGAACTTCGAAAAGGAGAATGGCTGAAATGTATCGATATAAATGTCTGAATCCGATCGCCGAGGTCGGACTGAAGCGGTTTTCGGAAGAATATGAGCAGGTAGATGAGATCAGAGACGCGGACGCGGTCCTCGTCCGCAGCGCAAAGATGCACGACATGGAGCTGCCGGAGTCGCTGCTGGCCGTTGCGCGCGCCGGGGCGGGCGTGAACAATATCCCGCTGGACCGCTGCGCAGAGCAGGGAATCGTCGTATTTAATACGCCGGGCGCGAACGCGAACGGCGTCAAAGAGCTTGTCTTCGCGGGCATGCTGCTCGCGGCGCGCGACATCATCGGCGGGGCCAACTGGGTGCAGAGCCAGACCTGGAACCCGGACATCGCGGCGGTGACGGAAAAGGAAAAGAAAAAATTTGCGGGCAGCGAGCTGCAGGACAAGAAGCTCGGCATCATCGGGCTCGGCGCGATCGGCGTGCAGGTGGCGAACGCGGCCACGCACCTTGGAATGGAGGTCTACGGCTACGATCCCTACATTTCCGTGGACGCCGCATGGAACCTGTCCAGAAGCATCCGCCACACCTACGATGTGGAAGATATTTATCGGGAGTGCGATTACATCACGATCCACGTTCCGCTCCTGGATTCCACCCGGAAAATGATCAACCGCGATGCGATCGCCCTGATGAAGCCGAACGTGGTGCTCCTGAACTTTGCGCGCGACCTGCTCGTGGACGAGGAGGCGGTCATTGAGGCCCTCGACGAGGGGCGCATGCGCCGCTACATCTCAGATTTCCCGAACCCGCTGACGGTCGGAAGGCAGGGCATCATCCTCACGCCGCATCTCGGCGCGTCCACTTCGGAGTCTGAGGACAACTGCGCTGTGATGGCGGTCAAGGAGCTGATCAATTTTCTGGAGAACGGCAACATCCGCAACTCTGTGAACTATCCGAACTGCGATCTTGGGCAGTGCGAAGCGGAAGCGCGTATCGCGATCTACCACAAGAACGTCAAGAAGATGATCAGCCGCTTCACGGATGTGCTTTCGGATACAAACATCAAGAACATGAGCAACACGAGTAAAGGCGATTACGCGTACACGCTTCTGGATCTCGATACGGCAGTCTCTGGTGACATTGTAAAAGAGTTGCGCGCGATCGACGGAGTGATCCGGGTTCGCGTTGTCAAATAAAACAGATACTGCGTGACGGGCGGTACAGGTCACAGGAAAGGCCTGCGCCGCCTTTTTTTCGGCTCTGCAACGAGCCATGCAAAGATGACGGATGACAAAGTGACTGCTTGCAGGCGACTTTGTCAGGCGGCAGCTTTATAGGGCGACGCAATCGCTTTCTGAAAGAGAGCGATGCCGCCCCGGCGAGGGGCCCGCATCATAATACACAGAATGAGGGAGAACAACATATGGCAGAAATCAGACCATTCCGGGGAATTCGCCCGGCAGCGGAATACGCGGCGCGCGTGGCTGCGCTGCCGTACGACGTATACAGCCGAAAGGAGGCGTACGTCGAAGCGGCAAAAGACCGCCTGTCCTTTTTGAATATTGACCGTCCGGAGACGCAGTTTGCAGAGGATATCGACCTCTATGCGCCGGAGGTTTATCAAAAAGCGGACGAGCTCTTGCAGGATCGCATCTCTCAGGGAATCTTCCGGCAGGATGAGACGGACAGTTACTATCTGTATGAGCTGACGATGGAGGGAAGAGTGCAGACCGGACTGGTCGCGTGCGCAGCGATCGATGATTACGTGAACGGCGTGATTCGAAGGCATGAGAACACACGCGCTGAGAAGGAGGCGGACCGCATCCGCCATGTGGACGCGTGCAGCGCCCAGACCGGCCCCATCTTTCTTGCCTATCGGAAAGACAAGCGTATACAGGAAGCGACACAGCGGGCAAAACAGACGGATCCGCTGTTTGACTTTACCTCGGAGGACGGGATCCGCCACCGCGGCTGGCGCATCGCGGAGGCATCTGACATCCGCGCGATTCGTGAGGCGTTTGCCGGGATCAGCCGGATCTACATCGCGGATGGCCACCATCGGGCTGCATCTGCGGTACGCGTAGGGCTGAAACGCAGGGAGGCGCATCCGGACTATACCGGTGAGGAAGAATTTAACTATTTTCTTTCCATTTTGTTTCCGGATGAGGAATTGATGATCATGGATTACAATCGCGTCGTTAAAGACCTGAACGGGCTGACGGAAGAAGTATTTCTGAAAAAGGTACAGGAGAAATTTCTCCTGTCTCCGTGTGAAGGAGCGCAGAAACCTCAGAAAAAAGGAACGTTCTCCATGTTTCTCGGTCGTCGCTGGTATCGCCTTGAGATACGGAAAGCGTTCCGACGGGACGATCCGGTGGAAGGTCTCGACGTATCCGTTCTGCAAAACGAACTGCTCGCTCCCGTCCTGGGTATCGGCGATCCGAAGAAAGATCCGCGGATCGATTTCATCGGAGGCATACGCGGGCTTGCGGAGCTTGAGAGGAGAGTGCATACGGACTGCGCGGTGGCATTCGCCCTGTATCCGACTTCCATCGCAGAGCTTTTCGCGGTGGCGGACGCCGGGCTTCTGATGCCTCCGAAATCCACCTGGTTTGAGCCGAAGCTGCGAAGCGGACTGTTCATCCATGCGATCGAACGGTAAGGCGAAACAATCCTTGAGTTTATTCTGATTAAGTGTTAAAATAATCAATATATAGAAACAATTCAGGTCGGGAGGTATTGCTATGGATGAAAAATTGTATAATTTGATGGATTGGGCCGGCGTAGAAGCAATCGTCTATTCCGAAGAAGATCACCCGGAAAAATACCTCGGACCGCATCAGACGGAGGATGGCATCACGATCCAGGCGTTTTTCCCGGACGCGGTGTCCGTGGCGCTCAAAGTGTCCGGCCGCAAGACCCCGTATCCCATGGACCAGGAGGACGAAGCCGGTTATTTCGCCGTGCTTCTCCCCGGAAAGAAAGTCCCGGAGTACAGCTATCTGGTGACCTATGAGGACGGGGAGACGATGGAGCGCCTGGATCCTTACGTATACGCCCCGCAGATCACGGAGCGGGACACGAAGAAGTTCAACGCCGGGATCTGTTATGATATCTATGAGAAGCTTGGGGCGCACCCGATGACGATCGACGGGACGCCCGGTGTATATTTCGCCGTTTGGGCGCCGAACGCGATACGCGTCAGCGTAGTCGGAGATTTCAATCTCTGGGACGGCAGGCGTCTTCCGATGCGCAGGCTCTGGAATTCCGGCATCTTCGATCTGTTTGTGCCTGGGCTTGAGTCGGGTACACTCTACAAATATGAGATCAAGGCAAAAGGCGGACTGACCTATCTCAAGGCCGATCCATATGCCAACGCTTCTGAGCTGCGCCCGAACACGGCGTCTGTCGTGACGGACTTAAGCCAGTTCACCTGGACCGACCAGGCGTGGATGGAGCAGCGCAGAGAGCTGAATACAAAGACGCAGCCGATGTTCGTGTTTGAGCTGCATCTCGGCTCCTTCGCGAAGCCGGAGGACGGCAGGGATTTCTATAATTACCGTGAGCTGGCCCCGATGATCGCCGATTACGTGAAGGAGATGGGTTACACCCATATCGAGCTCCTGCCGGTCATGGAGCATCCGCTGGATGAGTCCTGGGGTTATCAGGTGACGGGATATTACGCGCCGACCGCCCGCTACGGGACGCCGCAGGATTTCATGTATTTCATCGACTACATGCACGCGCAGGGGATCGGCGTGATCCTTGACTGGGTGCCGGCGCATTTCCCGCGCGACACGCACGGCCTGTGCGGCTTCGACGGGACTTGCCTGTATGAGCATCTGGACCCGCGTCAGGGGACGCATCCGCATTGGGGAACGCTGATCTACAACTATGGCCGCCCGGAGGTCTCCAATTTCCTGCTCGCGAACGCGCTGTTCTGGAAAAACGTCTATCACGCGGACGGGATCCGCATGGATGCGGTCGCTTCCATGCTTTATCTGGATTATGGGCGGAATCGCGGCGAATGGGTCGCGAACATGTACGGCGGGAATGAAAATCTTGAGGCCGTCGAATTTTTCAAACATCTGAATTCCATCTTCAAGAAGGACGGGGACGGTGCCCTGCTCATCGCGGAGGAATCCTCGGCCTGGCCGAAGATCACGGCTCCGGTGGAAGAGGATGGCCTTGGCTTTGACTATAAGTGGAACATGGGCTGGATGAACGATTTTCTCAGCTACATGCAGCTTGATCCGTTTTTCCGCTCGCATCACCACGGAGAGCTTACGTTCAGCATGATTTACGCGTACAGTGAAGACTTTATCCTGACGCTCTCCCATGATGAGGTCGTGCACGGAAAGGGTTCAATGATTGGCAAGATGCCCGGCAAGCGCAAATCCAAGTTCGCGAACCTTCGGGCCGCTTACGGTTACCTGCTGACGCATCCGGGCAAGAAGCTTTTGTTCATGGGGCAGGACATCGCGCAGTTTTCAGAGTGGAGCGAGGAGAAGTCCGTTGAGTGGAATCTGCTGGAGTACGACGACCACAGGAATTTCCAGAATTACGTCAAGGCGCTGATCCGGCTCTACAAAGAGCAGCCGGCTCTCTACCGGAAGGATTACGAGCCGTTCGGTTTTGAGTGGATTAACAACATCTCCGCCAATGAGAACATGCTTGTGTTCCTGCGCAGGGGCGATACGGAGCAGGATGATCTTCTCATCGTCTGCAACTTCTCACCGCTCGCCTATGCGAAGCACAAGATCGGCGTTCCGTACAGCGGAAAGTTCAAGGAGATCTTCAACAGCGACAGCGTCGCGTTCGGCGGAGATGGAAATGTCAATCCGCGCGTGAAGTCTTCGAAGAAGAGTCCCTGCGACGACCGCGAGAATTCGATCGAAGTGCTTGTGCCGCCAATGGGAATTTCCGTATTCAAATGCACAAGAGTGGAGGAACCGGCGGCGAAGAAACCGGCTGCCCCCACAAAGCAGAAGAGAGGCAGGGCCGCCACAGCTTCCAAGGCAGAGGAGGCCGCCGATGCCGAAAAGGCGGAAAAACCCGCACGCACGACCATAAAGAAGGCGGCAACTGCGAAGAAGACCACGGTCGGGAGGAAAACCGGCGGAACGCGCAGACCGGCGAAAAAGACAGGCGGTGTAAAATAATGGAGCAAGGCAAGCACGTACACAGCCATACACATGCAGATGGGGATGTTCCTGCATATGAGCATACGCACACCCATGTTGGGAAGGACGGCGTTGTGTATGAACACACGCACACGCACGCCGGCGCGGCCGGGCATGAACATGAGCACACGCATACGCATGAGAACACAAAAGCGGTGTTGAACCGCCTTGCCAAGGTGATCGGACACATGCAGTCCATCAAGCGCATGGTGGAAGACGGGCGGGACTGCAGCGAAGTGCTGATCCAGCTTTCCGCAGTGAAAGCCGCGATCAACAACACCGGCAAAGTGATCCTTCAGGACCATATCAAGCACTGCCTTGTCGACGCGATCGAATCGGGGGACACGCAGGAGATCGAGGAACTGAACAAAGCAATTGACCGCTTTATTAAGTAAAGAAAACCGACGAAAGGGAATGTTCCGCCGGTCAGAGGAATCGGAGGTGAAGTTATGTACAAACAGATTGCAAAGATCCTGCACGAGAGCAGCTATGTCGTATGCCTGTCCGGACGAGAAATGATCGTGGAGGACGGAATCTCCTCCATGAGAAACATGGAAACCGCCTACGCGATCGAGATGAAATACGACTATTCTCCGGAGGAGCTGTTCAGCGCGCAGTTTTTCAGCACGCGCATCGAAAAATTCTATGAATTCTACCAGAACGAAGTGCTGAACCAGGCGAAGGAGGATCCCGGCATCTCGTTTCAGGCGCTCGCCGAGCTTGAGCATATGGGCGTACTGAAGGCGACGATCAGCCGCCAGCTCTTTGATTTTCCGAAGCGAGCCGGTTGTCAGAACGTCTACGACCTTCACGGGAACATCTATGAGAAGAATCATTGTCCGCGCTGTGGCAGGGAGTATCCGATGGAGTACCTGCGCGACGCGAAAAAGGTTCCGCTCTGCGAAAAGTGCCGGATTCCGATTCATCCGGGCGTAACCCTGGTGGGAGAGATGATCAACATCGGCCGCATGACGAAGGCCGCGGAGGAAGTGTCCAAGGCTGACACGCTGCTTCTGGCGGGCGCATACATGAAATCTGAGATGGCGCAGCAATTCCTCAAGTATTACAGAGGACACAATGTGATCCTGATCCATTCAGGATCCGCTCGCGGCGATCAGGACGCGGACTACTTCATCAGCGAGCAGGCGAAAGTCGCATTGCCTGCCATTATCGAAGAACTGAAACTGCTTGAAAGCGGGCAAAACGGATGACGCAATCCTGAAAGTGAAAAAATAAAAAAAGGGCTTGCCAAACATAAGGAAATTATATATAATACATAAGTCGGCTGGGAAACCAGTCGCAATGCCGGATTAGCTCAGTCGGTAGAGCGACGCATTCGTAATGCGTAGGTCGTGGGTTCGAGTCCCATTTCCGGCTTATCAGAAAAGTCCCGTAGATGCGGGACTTTTTCAGTGCCTTGAAATATATCTGTCGTATCAACCTGTGCGTTTTCCAGGTCAGATTGAATGTCTGCAGAGCGCATTTTTTACCTTTTCTTACAGATAACTGCGCAAGTCTTTGCAGAGCTGATCCTCGATGGACGCAAGCTTGCGACAGATGTCCTTGGATGTGTCGTCGGCAGTCTGGTACTGGTTGAGATATTTGTGCAGGGATTTCACGCCCATGTTGCAGCCGTCCGTGATCAGGTCCGCGACCGTGGCGTCGCTCTTGTCCATGCCCATCTTTACATTTGTCTTGAGCCAGGACATTCCCTTTGCCATCGGATTCGGGTCCTTCTCCTCGCTTTGGTACTGATTCAGCAGCCCATGGATTTCGTTTCCAAGCTTTTCGTGGTGATCCTTGCTATCGATGAGCAGCTGTTTCATGTCAGAGTCACTGACGCGGTCCAGTACCTCGTCAAAGGACACTACGGCCATTTTCGCACCGGCATCGCACTCTTTCAGCAGATGTATCGTATCCTGATTTCCCATAAAAGAAACTCCTTTCGTTCGGATGATATGATACTAGTCTGCATCAATTTTATAATTGCTATACTGGATTCTATAAAATAATCATTGTCCGGTAGAGTATTTTCAGGAAATGTGATATACTTTCCGTGTTTAGGTAAACAGGAACCGCAGGGATTTCCGGAACTTTTCCGGCACAAACTGAAAAAAGAAAATCTTCCGTTTCCCAACATGTATCTACAGTTTTGCCGGGAAAGTTCCAAGGAAGGGTACCGTGCGGCTCCGTCCGGATAAATTACATATAGTTCATTAAACACGGACAGAACGGAGGCCTCCATGAACATACGTTGCATCGCCCTGGACCTGGACTATACAACGCTGAACAGCCAGGGACATTTAAGTATATATACGCGTCAGGCGCTTGCGTACGCGATCGAGAAGGGCATTCACATTGTCGTCGCAAGCGGAAGGGCCTTGAATTCGCTTCCGGAGGAAATTCGAAATTTTGAGGGCATTCGCTACGCTGTGACATCGAACGGGGCGGCCGTGTATGACCTCCGCGCGGATGTATGTCTGAAGCAGTACAAACTGACTGAGCAGTCTGTGCAAAGGATTCTACAGCTCACGAAAGGGTTGCAGGTTGCATACGAAGCGTTTATCGACGGGAAGCCTTATGCGCAGGCGGACTATGTCGCGGATCCTCTGCGCTACGGTACAAAGTCCATTTCGTATGTGCAGAATACGCGGACGCCGGTGGAAGATTTCCAGGAATTTGTGTTGCAGAATGCCTCGAAACTGGACTGCATGGATCTCGTGATCGACGATCCGGCGCTGAAATCCAGATTGTGGAAACTGTTTGAGGAAGAGCTGCCGGATGTCTATATTACCTCCTCGGTCGGCCAGCTTCTGGAGATTTCTTACAAAGACTGCGGCAAGCATTCCGGCGTGCGCTTTGTGTTGGAGCGGCTCGGCCTGCCGCGCGAATCGCTCGCCGCGTTCGGGGACGGCGACAATGACGCGCATATGCTTGAATATGCAGGAATCGGGGTGGCGGTAGCGAACGCTTCTGACGCCTGCAAGGCGGCCGCAGACCGGATCACACTGTCCAACGATGGGGACGGCGTCGCGCGGGAGATTTTCCGCCTTCTTGACGCGGAGGATACCCCAGATACTCCATAAAATGCTTTTCCGGATAAGAATCGATATAGGGCAAAAGACTGGAACGATACCATAGAGAAAAGAGGCAAAAGATATGTTTGGCTTAGGAACTTTGATCAATACCGCGGGAGTCGTGGCGGGCAGCGCCATCGGCCTCCTGCTGCGTAAGGGCATGAAGCAGCGGATGCAGGAAGCGTTGATGGCCGGCTGCGGTGTCGCGACGATCTTCATCGGCACTGCTGGCGTGCTGCAGGGCATGGTCACGGTCGTGGACGGGAATATTCAGACGAAGGGCAGCATGCTTCTGATCTTTTCGCTGGTGCTCGGCGGATTGTTCGGAGAATTCGTGGATATTGAGAAGCGCATGGACGCGGTCGGAGAGAAGCTGAAGCGTACCTTCCACGCGGAGAAGGATGCGCGCTTTGTGGAGGGCTTCGTCAACACCTCCCTGATCATCTGCGTCGGAGCGATGGCGATCGTCGGCTCGATCCAGGACGGTCTGAGCGGAGACGCGACCATGCTCACCGCGAAGGCGGTGCTCGACTTCGCCATCGTGATCGTGCTGGCGTCCACCTACGGCATCGGCGTGATGTGCTCGGCGCTCGCAATTCTGGTCTATGAGGGCGCGCTGACGCTGGTCGCCCATTTTGTCGGCAATTTCATCAGCGACGCGTTGATTGCAAACCTTTCGTTCATCGGCTCCGCGCTGATCTTCTGCGTCGGCGTGAACGTCGCCTTCGAGAAGAAATTCCGGGTCGGCAACATGCTTCCCGCGCTGCTGGGCCCGGTCGTATACGCACTGATCTGGTAGAGACAATAGCGTTACGAATATATTGTCCCTGTTTGTCCCGGCCTTTTTGCTGATTCTGAACTTCGAAAAATACCGACAGAAAGAGCGATAAAAATAGTGGAAAGGTCGGAAAAAACAGTTGACTCCGCTCCGGGAATGTGCTATTTTATTATAGTATGCCGCACAAAGAGGTAAAAGTGCCCACGGGCCACCGAATTTGGCGAGTAATGATAACAGGAGGTGTCTTATGTACGCGATTATTGCAACTGGTGGTAAGCAGTACAAAGTAGCCGAAGGCGATATCATTAACGTAGAAAAGCTGGGTGTAGAAGCTGGCGAGACGGTTACGTTTGATCAGGTGCTTGCAGTGAGCAATGACGGTCTGAAGGTCGGCGCGGACGTTGCGGGTGCGACGGTTACCGCTTCTGTCGTGAAGAACGGCAAGGCCAAGAAAGTCATCGTTTACAAGTACAAGAGAAAGAGCGGATATCACAAGAAGAACGGCCACAGACAGCAGTACACACAGGTCAAGATTGAAAAGATCAACGGTTGATCGATATGATCCGATTCATTGTGTGGAAGTCAGGAGATCAGTACAGGGGCTTTGAGAGCCAGGGGCACGCGGGTTACGCGCAGTCCGGCAAGGATATCATCTGTTCGGCGGTGTCGGCGCTCGCGATCAACGCGGTGAATTCTATTGAGGAGTTCACGGACGACGCGTTCAAGCTGGAACAGGCGGAGGACGGAGGGTACCTGCGAATGCGGTTTTCCGATGTGCCCGGGGAGAGAGCAGCTTTGCTGATGGACAGCCTTGTGCTCGGGATCCGAAGCATTGAGGCGGATTACGGAAACGAATACATTACTTTAGAAGTTCAGGAGGTGTAAGTTATGTTGAAAATGAATCTTCAGTTCTTCGCTCACAAGAAGGGTGTCGGTTCTACCAAGAACGGCAGAGATTCTGAGTCAAAGAGACTCGGCGCGAAGAGAGCGGACGGACAGTTTGTAAAAGCCGGCAACATTCTTTACAGGCAGCGCGGTACCAAGATTCACCCGGGTGTGAACGTGGGACGCGGCGGCGACGATACGCTGTATGCGAAGGCAGACGGTATTGTTCGTTTTGAGAGAAAGGGAAGAGATAAGAAACAGG
This sequence comes from uncultured Lachnospiraceae bacterium, assembly GCA_947626285.1. Lineage (GTDB taxonomy): Bacteria > Bacillota > Clostridia > Lachnospirales > Lachnospiraceae > Choladousia. The sequence goes on along the minus strand of CANQRR010000009.1, from coordinate 60,023 downwards.
TTTCTATCATTCCGGTTGCAGCAGAATAAGCGATGCGGGCTTCAGATCATAAAGTGGTTTGAAGCCCTTACTTTTAGACAGGAGACATTATGTTTGCAGACAGAGCGCGAATCATTCTACGCTCCGGCAAGGGCGGGGACGGTCACGTCAGCTTTCGCAGGGAGCTTTTCGTGCCGGACGGCGGTCCGGACGGCGGGGACGGAGGCAAGGGCGGAGACGTGATCTTTGAGGTCGACGACGGATTGAACACCCTGGTCGATTTCCGGCACCGCAGAAAGTTTTCCGCAAAGGACGGTGAACCGGGCGGGAAACGCCGCTGCCATGGCGCGAACGGAGAGGATCTGGTGCTGCGTGTGCCCGAAGGCACGGTCGTCAAGGAGGCCGAAAGCGGCAAGGTGATCGCTGATATGTCCGGTGAGAACCGCAGGCAGGTGATCCTGCCTGGCGGCAGAGGCGGCAACGGAAACATGCACTACGCGACTTCGACGATGCAGGCCCCGAAGTACGCGCAGCCCGGACAGGAAGCGATTGAGCTGGAGGTGTTTCTGGAGCTCAAGGTCATCGCGGACGTCGGACTGATCGGTTTCCCGAACGTCGGAAAATCCACGTTGCTTTCCCGCGTCACGAACGCGACTCCGAAGATCGCGAATTACCATTTTACGACCTTATCACCGAATCTCGGCGTCGTCGACTTGGAGGGCGGCGGGTTTGTCATGGCGGATATTCCGGGCCTGATCGAAGGTGCTTCGGAGGGCGTCGGCCTCGGTTTTGAATTTCTCCGTCACATTGAACGGACGAAACTGATGATCCACGTGGTGGACGCCGCCTCCGTAGAAGGGCGCGACCCGGTGGACGATATCCAGAAGATCAACGCGGAGCTTGCGACCTACGATGAGGAGCTTGCAAAGCGCCCGCAGGTGATCGCGGCAAACAAGATCGACGCGATCAGCACGGAGGCGGACGATGTGGATCCCGTGCAGCGCCTGAGAGACGCTTTCGAACCGCAGGGCATCAAGGTCTTCGCGATCTCCGCCGTCAGTGGACAGGGCGTGAAGGAGCTTTTGTATCACGTACAGGGGATGCTGCGCGAACTCCCACAGGAGACGACCATTTTTGAGCAGGAGTACGACCCGCAGCTGCATCTGGCAGGGAAACCGCTTCCGTTCACCGTCACGAAATCGGAGGAAGAGGAGAATACCTATCTCGTCGAAGGGCCGCGCATTGAAAAGATGCTGGGCTATACGAACCTCGAATCTGAGAAGGGGTTCCAGTTCTTCCAGAATTTCCTCAAGGACAACGGGATTCTGGATGAGCTTGAGGCACTCGGCATCCGGGACGGGGATACGGTTCGGATCTACGGGCTGCAGTTCGATTACTACAAGTAAGTTTGATACGGCAGGAGATGGAATCCGACTTTATATTATTAAGGTAACCGCAGACGATTGAATATAGCAAGGAGAGCATATGACAAGCAAACAGCGTGCTTATTTAAAGGGACTTGCCATGACCATGGATCCGATCTTCCAGATCGGAAAGAGCAGTCTGACGCCGGAGCTCACGGCGGCAGTCGCGGAGGCTCTGGAAAAACGGGAGCTGATCAAGATCAGCGTGCTGCAGAACTGCATGGACGATCCGCATGAGCTGGCGCAGATCGTCGCGGAGCGCACGCACGCGCAGGTGGTGCAGGTGATCGGAAAAAAGATCGTCCTTTACAAAGAGGGGAAGGACGACAAAAAGAAGATTGAACTTCCGAAGGCATCAAACAGGTCAGCGCGAAAGGAATGACAATGAGTGACAGTGGCAACAAGAAACGCCGCGTCGGCATCATGGGCGGGACGTTTGATCCGATCCACATCGGACACCTGATCCTGGCCGAATGCGCGTATGAACAATTTCAACTGGAGACAGTCCAGTTCATGCCGTCCGGTAATCCGCCGCACAAGACGGATCGTGAGGGCGGGGCGACCGATGAGGAACGCCTGGAGATGGTTTCGCTCGCAATCCGCGACAATCCGCATTTTTCCCTCGACGCGGAGGAGATGCGCAGAAATGGTTTTTCCTATACAAGCGATACGCTTGTCGCTTTGCGGAAGAGTCATCCGGACACGGATTACTATTTCATCATCGGGGCGGATTCCCTGCTTTCATTTGAAAGCTGGCGGGAGCCGGAAGTCATCAGCCGAAATTGTGTTCTGCTGGCGGCGGCGCGCGATCAGATCTCTGTCTCGGCGATGGAAGAGAAGATGACGGAACTCCGCAGGCGCTATGGAGCTGAGATTCATCTCCTGCGCACACCGAACATTGATATCTCTTCGACGAATCTTCGCTGTTGGCGGCAGGAGGGGCGTTCGCTGCGCTATTATGTTCCGGACGCTGTATTGAGTTATATGAAGCAGAAGGGCGTCTATCAAGACAGGATTCTTTGATTCACTGATTTTGAAAACTCTGTTTGGGGACCGGGTAAATATGGGCGATTATAACATCTATAAAATGCAGAAAAAGCTGAAAAAATATATCGATGAAGCGCGCTATACGCACACGCTCGGCGTCATGTACACGGCGGCGTCCCTCGCCATGTGTCATGGAGCGGATATTGAGCGTGCCCAGGTGGCTGGACTTCTGCATGACAGCGCAAAGTGCATCCCGAATCCGAAGAAGCTGAAGCTGTGCCGGCAGAACGATATTCCGGTCACGGAAGCAGAGCAGAAGGCCCCTTATCTGCTGCACGCGAAGCTTGGCGCTTATCTCGCGCGGGAAAAATATCACGTGCGGGATCCGGAGATCCTGAGCGCGATCGAATGTCATACGACCGGCAAGCCGGCGATGACGCTGCTTGAAAAGATCATTTTTATCTCAGACTACATAGAGCCGCTGCGTACAAAGGCAGCCAATCTCGCGGAAATAAGACGGCTTGCCTTCTGGGATCTGGACAAGGCGGTGTATACCACGATGCGCGACACCCTGCGCTACCTGGAGCAGGGAAATGCAAGCCTTGATAATCAGACGGTCGTCGCGTATAATTATTACAAGGAAATCATCCAAAAGAGGGAGGAATCATAAATGGCGGACAACACGGCAAAAAATATGGCAAAGATCGCATATGAGGTGTTGGAAGACAAAAAGGCGGTCGATATCACGATCATCGATATCAGCGAAGTCACGGTGCTCGCCGACTATTTTCTCATTGCATCCGGCACGAACCACAACCAGGTGCAGGCGCTTGCCGACAATGTGGAAGAGAAGCTCGGCAAGGCCGGATATGCGATGAGACAGTCGGAAGGATACCGCACAGCTAACTGGATCCTCATGGATTACGGCGACATCATCGTCCACATATTCGACTCTGAGAATCGTCTGTTTTATGATCTGGAGCGAATCTGGCGCGACGGCAGGACCATTACGAAGGAAGAGCTGGAATAAGAGCAAAGGTGTGGTACAATGGCGATAGACAAATCTTTCTTTATCAAAAGTATACAGCGCAAAAAGGAACTGATCGTGGCTTACTGCGGATATACAAATATGCCGTTTGTTCAGTGCGATCCGGACAGCTTCAACGATCAGGTGTGGCTCTTCGATACGGAGGAGCTGCTTCAGGAGTTTGCGAAGCCGTTTACCGAAAAAAAGATCCTGCTTCGCGGGATCAAATATCTGAACAAAGATTTTCCTGCCTTTTTCACTATGCTCCACACGATCGGGGTAAATGAGATCGTATTCGTGAGCCAGACGGGCAGGGAACTGCTGGAGCTGGAGGAGCTTGTGAAAAAGCCGGATTATTCAAAGCTTCCGCCGGAGAAACAGCCGATCCTCAACCCGCAGCTTCAGCTGACTGGACTGTATTTTATGCAGGAGATGTCCCGACCGATTCCGACGGAGGAAAAGTCCGGCCTGCAAGAGATGGAAGAGGAGCTTGCTGCCAATCTCGTAAAGAGCAGATACATCCTTCCGGTAGAGCTTCTTCCGGGTCCGGAGAGCGACGCGGATAAGCTTCGGAATCACAAGTACCGCATTCCGATCCTGAAAAATAAGAACGGCAATATCCTGCAGCCGCTCTTCACCGATATGCCTGAGCTCGCCAAGTTCAACAAGGGAAATCAGTTCAAGGCGCTCGTGGTTCCGTTCGGGCACCTGTCCAGGCTTCTCGTGAAGGATTCCAAGGGTTTTGTGCTCAATCCGGCAGGATTTCACATCGCGATGCCGAAAGAGCTGTTAGAAGGGCTCTCGAAGCGTTTCAGAGTCCAGAGCGATCCGGCGCAGAACCCAAAAGAGTAAAATCAAAAGCAAAGCAGCGAAAAAAGAGCCCGTCAATCCTGACAGGCTCTTGTCATATACGATCAAAAGAAGCGGAACACCCCGAATACCTTGCCAAGGATCTGACAGTCGTCCACAAGGATCGGGTCCATGGAATCATTCTCCGGCTGCAGGCGATAGTGCCCGTCCTCCTTGTAGAAAGTCTTCACCGTGGCGGAATCCTCCACCAGCGCGACGACAATATCGCCATTTCGGGCGGTGGACTGCTGACGCACGATCACCTGGTCGCCATCCATGATCCCGGCGTTCACCATGCTCTCGCCCTTGACGCGCAGGATGAAGGACTGATCATTCGGCATGTACTCCGCAGGGATCGGGAAATAACTGTCGATGTTCTGCTCGGCAAGGATCGGCTGGCCTGCGGCCACCGTACCGACGACCGGAACGTTCACCATCTCTCTGCGTAGCATCTGAAACGAATCGTCCAGGATCTCGATCGCGCGCGGCTTCGTCGGATCCCGGCGGATATAGCCGTTCTTTTCCAGCGATTCCAGGTGAGAGTGGACAGATGAGGTAGACTTTAGCCCCACCGTCTGGCAGATCTCACGTACGGTCGGCGGAAATCCGCGCTCTAAAATCTCATTCTTAATATAGCTGAGGATCTCCTCCTGTTTATGTGTGATTCTTCCCGGCATAATACATCCCTCCCGTACATATGTTTTTTTCAGTATAGCACATATGTTCTGAAAAAGCAAACAAATGTTTTCTTTAAGAAAACGTTAATAAATCCATTCTTTTTGTTTTCTTGTCTTAACCGCCGTCTGGTGCTATAATCGACGCAAAGGCAGAAAAACAGCCAAAAAGTAAAACCAAGAAAGTGAGGAGAGTATTCTATGAGAAAGAGAAAATTACTTGCTGTCATTCTGAGCGCTCTGTGCGTTGCGGCGGCGATTCCTTCCACGCCTGCCTTCGCCGACGGGCAGAAGGTCGTCACGCTCGGCGCGGATCTGTCAGAAGAGCAGAAGCAGGCGATCCTCCGTTATTTCGGCATCGCCGGGCAGAACATCCAGACGCTCACCATCACGAATCAGGATGAGAGAAATCATCTCGGTTCTTATGTGCCGCTGGAGCAGATTGGCACGCGTACCTACAGCTGCGCGCTGGTGAATCCCACCAATATGGGTGGCATTCAGGTCAAGACGGCGAATCTGACCTGGGTCACAAGCAATATGATCGCGACGACGCTCTCGACATCCGGCGTAGTGAACTGCGAAGTGCTCGCGGCAGCTCCGTTCGAAGTCTCCGGCACGGGTGCGCTGACCGGTATTTTGATGGCTTATGAGTCGGCAGTCGGCACGCAACTTGACGCGACCAAGAAAGAGGTTGCCACACAGGAGCTCATCACGACGACTACGATCGCCAACAACATCGGACAGGCAGAGGCCACCGATATCGTCAATGAGGCCAAGATGCAGGTCGTCCAGGGCGATGTGGTCAATGAAAACGATATCAACGTCATCGTCAACGACGTGGCGGAAGAGGAAAACATCGAGCTTTCCGCCGAAGACCGCGCCATGCTCGTAGAGCTCATGAAGCAGATCTCGGAGCAGAAGTACAATTATGACGATATGAAAGAGACACTGGAGCGCGTGGAGCAGAATATGGACGCGCTCATGAATCAGCCGCAGACGACCGCGTCGACTGCGGCAGGGACTGAAACCTCCGCGCCGGCACCGGAAGTTCCGGCGGCAAGTGCAGGAGAGCAGCAGCAGACGGAGCTCCCTGAGGACAGCATATTGAGTGGTACCGACGATTCGGCGCTCGGTTCAGATGTAGTCATGGACGCTACGACACCAGAGGCGGTTGAGTCAGAGACGCCGCAGTCTGAGATGCAAAGCGAGACAGCAGCCGGCGATATTGAGATCTTCAATACTGATGAGTACACAGATCCGGCAGCGAGCCAGACCACCGAGGAGCCTGTTACCGAGAATCTCAATGCGGAGCAGACTGAACTTCCGGCAGAAAGCGGCGAGACAGAAAGCGTGCCGGCAGAAGGGGACAACATGATTCCGGAGACAAGCCCGGAAGAGCAGTCGGAGCCACAGGCAGACGACTCCGGCATCGACACGATGATGCCGGAGCTTGGGGATCCGATGTTTGAGGTTCCAGAAGAGCCGACCACTGATGCGCCGGCAGCTCCGATCCTTATGTCGATCGCGGCGGAAGAGATGAAATTTGCGCCGCTGTATGACATTACCACGGCTGAACTGCTTCCGGCGGGTATCAATGAGCTTACGATCAGCTTCCAGAGAGAAGATATCCTTGCGGGCACGGGCGCGATCACCATTGTCAATGCGTCTGACGGCTCCGCGATTGAGACGATCCAGGCGAACGACACAGAGAAGGTCACCATCTGCCCGCTCGATGCGGAAGAGCTCACAGCGCTGGGGTGGACCGCTGGCTGCAAGGCAAGCATCCTGTTGGAGAATCCGCTTGCGCCGTTTTCATTTAGCTATGTGACGATGACGGAGAATGCGTTCACCTCTGCGGACGGGACTATGATGACAGCGGCAATCGAAGACAGCGGTACATGGCCGATCCAGACTTCCGGATTCGGATTCTGTATTGACAAGAAGAATCTGACCGTTGGGAATACCGCACAGGGGCAGGTCATGATGGATGGCACGCCGGTGACTGCAGCGTACATCGAAAATGCCGACCCGGCGATGATCAGTTTCGATATAGGTGAATTTACTGCATCGGGCAGCTTCACAGCTACGCTCAATGCGCCAGGAAAGACCAGCTTCCAGGTGTCGTTCTACGATGCAGCGGGCACATTGCTCAATACGATTCCTTATACGGTCGAAATTAAATAGGGAAAAACTTTTCAACAATTCAACAACAGATTATCGCAAATTTAAATCAAAAGGAGCCGTCGGAATTATCCGGCGGTTTCTTTTTAAATGATGTTTTCATTGGTGCTTACAATATAACTTGACATTTTTGGAAGAAGATGATATGGTATTTCCATAATACATCTATACGACAAACACATGTTTTTCAAATAGATCAAGCTGAATTCAAGTAAATTCCCATTCATCTATCGCGGACGCTTGATCTAATTTGAAAAACATGAAGTTAATAAAAAATAATACAACTGTCATTATACAAACGCCCCATCTAATTTGAAAAACATGGATTTATTCTATAATACGTACGCTTGATCTGATTTGAAAAACATGGACTTTAAAAAATAATACAACTATTATTATGCAATCGCCCATCGAACTTGAAAAGCATGGATTTATCTATAATACATACGCTTGATCAGACTTTAAACGATTTGGATTTAAAATAATTTACAAAGGGGATTTTATATATGGAGAAAACGATCACTTACCACGAACAGGTCAACATCGACAATGTTTTGAAGCTTCGCGAGGTGCTTAAGTCCTTGCCGCCGTTTGCCAAGGATTATTTTCGCGCCATTGAGCCTACGACAAGCACGCGCACGCGGATTTCCTATGCATACGACATTCGCGTCTTTTTCCAGTTTCTTCTGACGGAAAATCCCGCTTTCAAAGGGAAATCTGCGGCTGATATCACTGTGGATGTGCTGGACAAGCTTCAGGCGGTCGATATTGAGGAATATCAGGAATATCTGAAGGTCTATTCCAATGATGACAAACTTTTAACAAACGGAGAACGCGGCTTGAAGCGCAAAATGTCCGCTCTGCGCAGTTTTTACGCCTATTATTACAAGCGTGAACTGATTAAGACAAATCCGACGCTTCTGGTCGATATGCCGAAGCTCCACGATAAGGAGATCATACGGCTCGACCCGGACGAAACCGCGGAATTGCTGGATTATGTGGAACACTGCGGGGATCATCTGACCGGTCAGAAAAAAGTCTATTATGAGAAAACAAAATATCGCGACCTGGCGATCATCACCTTGCTTTTGGGCACTGGAATCCGTGTATCGGAATGTGTCGGCCTCGATGTGTCTGACATTGATTTCAAGAACGGCGGCATCCGCGTCGTGCGCAAAGGCGGCTCGGAAATGATCGTCTATTTCGGTGAGGAAGTCGAAAAAGCGCTTCTGGATTATCTGGAGATCCGGGAATCCATCACGCCGATCGCCGGCCATGAGAACGCCCTCTTCTACTCTACCCAGCGAAAACGCATCGGCGTGCAGGCGGTCGAAAATATGGTTAAAAAATATGCCCGTGAGATCACGACCACCAAGAAGATTACTCCACACAAGCTGCGAAGTACCTACGGAACCACGCTCTACAAGGAAACCGGCGATATCTATCTGGTCGCGGACGTGCTCGGGCACAAGGACGTCAACACGACGAGGAAGCATTACGCGGCTATGGATGAGGATCGCCGCAGACGGGCTGCTTCCGCAGTACGGCTACGGGAAGGATAAAAAATAAACATAATATAATAATGTAAACTAAAACTTTATATATGACAATATCATAGTATCAGTTCATTTTACTGTCAGACAATTAAATCAAATCAAGCGGAATGATATAGATTCTCGTCCAGGATGATCGTGAACGGTCCGTCGTTGCAGAGCTTCACCTTCATCTCAGCCCCGAATTCGCCGGTTTGCACCACCGGAACCTGTTTTTTGCACTCTTCGATCATATATTCATAGAACTTCTCCGCCTGGATCGGATTCCCGGCGTCCGTAAAGCTGGGACGATTTCCCTTCCTGCAGTTGGCGTACAGTGTGAACTGCGACACCAGAAGAAGCTGCCCGTCCACATCCTTCAAGGACAGGTTCGTCTTTCCGTTCTCGTCCTCAAAGATCCGCAGTCCCAGCATTTTGCGCAGATAAAAATCCGCAATTTCTTCGGTGTCGTCCGCGCCGACGCCGATCAGCACCAGAAATCCTTTTCCGATGGATCCGATCACCTTTCCCTCTACCTCGACAGACGCTTCTGTCACGCGCTGAATGACCAGTTTCATCAAATCGTCCTCCCATAGTTTTTAATTTTCTGTGCTGTCAAGCATTTTTATATGTTTTTCGTGCCGTCAACCATTTTCTCAAGGCAAACCAGCTGTATATCTTCCAGACCGTTGAATTCACACGGAATGATTCCAGCTTCCCGGTATCCCAGCGAATGATAGAGCTTCCTTGCACGCAGATTTCTTTCGTTTGTATCGATGCGAAGGCACTTGCAGCCCGCCGCTTTTGCGGCATCCTCATAAAAACGCATAAACGCGCGTCCTTGCCCGCATCCTTTAGCTCTGGGATCCACGACAAGCGTGTGCAGCACCAGAACTTCCTTGTCCGCAGCAGGAAACTGCCACTTTACCTCCGCGTACGCCGGCAGCTGATTCTGGTCGATCCTTGCCGCCGCCAGAATCTGTCCGTCCTCTTCCAGCACATACAATTTCCCGCAGGCAAAAGCATCCAGCGCGGTCTGTTCGGTCGGATAGATCCCGCGTTTCCAGCCGGTAGTCGTCCGTCCCGCCTCTTCTTCCGCGTGAATTCTCTCATATATTTCGGAGACATGCCCGATATCACTCTTGACTGCTTTTCTGATCATTTTATAACCACCCATGCGCGTATTTCGCGTATTTAACCTTAACTCCCATGACCATTTGTCCATTTCTTTGAGTATAACAAAAGCACTCTCTTCTTTCAAGCACGGATATACAAGTTTATTCGGTATACATAATATTATTATGTCAATTAATTTCGTAAATATGTTGCTTTAAATTTACATAATATAATTATGTTAATTATCTGTGCAAATATATTGCTTTCATTTTACATAATTATATTATGTTAATTATATGAATTTTTTTGCCAACTTTAAATAAGAGAAAATAATTTTATCATTTTAAGTTGCCACTTTTTTGAAATTCGGGTATGATAAGTACGATAAACTTGACATGTCACTTGACATCATTCAAAGACAGGGATGAACGCGTATGAAATTGCAGAAACTGATGAGTCTGACCAGAAAGGCGGTCGATGAATTTCAGATGATACAGCCGGGGGATAAGATTGCCGTCGGCATCTCAGGAGGAAAGGACAGCCTGACGATGCTCTATGCGCTCGCCGGTCTTCGGCGCTTCTACCCTGCGCCTTTTTCTCTTGAGGCAATTACCGTAAGTCTCGGCTATGAGGGTTTTGACCTCACGCCGGTCAAGGAGCTCTGCAGCGAACTTGAGGTGCCCTACAGCGTCGTAAACACCGATATTGCGCAGATCATCTTTGAGGAGCGCAAGGAGGCCAATCCCTGTTCGCTCTGCGCGAAGATGCGCAAGGGTGCGTTCAATGAAAAAGCGAAAGAACTCGGCTGTAACAAGCTTGCCTACGCACATCACAAGGATGACGTCGTAGAGACGCTTCTGATGTCTCTGATCCTGGAGGGGCGCATTCACACATTCTCTCCCGTGACCTATCTGGACCGCATGGATCTGACGCTGATCCGACCGCTGATCTATGTGGATGAGGCGGACGTCAAAGGTTTTCAGAACAAATACCGGCTCCCGGTCGTGAAAAATCCCTGCCCGGCGGACGGTTATACCCAGCGGGAGTACGCCAAAGAGCTGGTCGCAAAGCTCAGTCATGAACACCCCGGCGCAAAGGAGCGCATCTTCACCGCGATCTTAAACGGTGATCTGCCGTCGTGGAAGGACCGCGTGCCAAAGAAGTGCCGCACCAAAGATGCTTCCTGATCGTCCTTACTGACACATACATGCGGCGTTCCCTCTTTCGCAAATGGAAGCCGTCAAAGCCAACCTATAGAACAAAACTGCGCAGATCCGTGACGTTCGAAATCCACATCATGTCACGCTCTGCGCAGTTTTTTCAACAATTCTTCAAAATATTCCGGCAGCGGCGCCGACACTTCCAGATATGCTCCGGTAGACGGATGGATAAATCCGATCGTCATCGCGTGCAGCGTCTGCCCCGCAAGTCCCGGAAACGGGCATTTGGCAGGTCCGTACACATCGTCTCCAAGCACCGGATGCCCGATACTCTTCATGTGCACACGGATCTGATGCGTCCGCCCGGTCTCCAGTTGACACTCCAGATAAGTGAATTTGTCAAATTGCTCCAGGATATGATAATGCGTCACCGCGTCCCGTCCGTTCGGCACGTTGACCGCCATCTCCTTGCGGCGTAGCGGGTGCCGTCCGATTGTCGTGTGAACAGTTCCGTCCTCTGTGAGTCTGCCGTGCACGATCGCGCGGTAGGTGCGCGTGATGGAATGCTCCTGCAGCTGCGCGGCGATCGCCCGGTGCGCGGCGTCATTCTTGCAGACGACCAGGGAGCCCGTCGTGTCCCGGTCAATCCGGTGCACAATGCCCGGGCGCAGCACGCCGTTGATCCCGGAAAGGCTGTCCCTGCAATGGTACATCAGCGCATTGACGAGCGTCCCGTTGTAATGACCGGGCGCAGGGTGCACGACCATGCCCTTCGGTTTATTCACAATGAGCAGATCGTCATCCTCATAGAGTATGTCCAATGGGATTGGTTCCGGGAGGATTTCCGCTTCCTCCGGTTTAGGCAGACAGACGGCCACCGCATCGCCGCACGCCGGTCTGGCGCTTGCCTTCGCAGGTCTCTCATTCACGGACACGGCCCCATCCCGGATCAGTTTCTGAAGATAGGAACGCGTAAACTCCGAAAATCTCCCGTCAAGAATGCGGTCCAGCCGTTCTCCCGCCTCTTTCTCTGCGATCGTGATCTGCTGTATGTCTGCCTGCCCGCACATCCCGCCTATATCTTCCATTTCTGCTATTTCTTCTGCTTCTTCTATTTCCTCTGTTTTTCCTATCACTTCTGCCTCTTTCATCTCTATCTGGCCAATTCTCACTGAATCATACTTTTGCTGAACCAGCGCTATTTTCCCGCTTTTTTGTCTTCCTCTTTTTCACTCAAAGACAAGAATGAAAAATCATCCTCCCGGTATACCGTAAACAGTGCCAGCAGAGCCAGCCCCGTCCCGACGCACACATAACAGTCCGCGACATTGAACACCGGGAAATCGATCGCTGAGACATACAGAAAATCAACTACATAATGCCGGATCAGACGGTCAAGAAGATTCCCGGCCGCGCCGGCTGCGATCAAAACACAGATTATGCGTAAAAAGTGATAATGACGTTCTCCCGGCAGCAGAACATATACATAGCCGGCCGCGAAGATCATCAGAACCGCAATCCCGGCAAAGAACCACTGGCGGTTCGTCAGCATCCCGAACGCAGCGCCGCGGTTCTCCAGATAAAACAGTTCAAAGACGCCCGGGATTACCGGGACTCCCGCTTTCCCGGCAAGCCGGGTGACCGCCAGATATTTTGTGAGCTGATCGATCCCGACCAGCGCGGCACAGAAAAGAAATCCATAGAAAAATAAAGCGGATTTTTTCTTCTTCATTGAGTTCATTCCCTTCGGCGCTTACTCCCGCTCGTCCGCATTCAGCGTCCGAAGCGCATCCAGCATCTCCTGTTCCGTCACCGTCGTGTCAATGCAGGCGCGCCCAAGCTTCTTCAACAGGATGAACCGGACTTTTCCCGCGTCCATCTTCTTGTCCTTCTTCACGGCCTCCACGATCGCCTCCGAAGCGACTCCGTCAAAGGAGATCGGCAGGCCGAAGCCGACGTTCATGTCGCGGATCTCATAGAATTCGTCCTCATCGATCATTCCGCGCTGCCAGGAAATATAAGCCGCGGCCACGAAGCCGATCGCCACGCACTCTCCGTGCAGCATCTGAAACTCTTTGCACTTTTCCAACGCGTGCCCAAGCGTGTGCCCGAAATTTAACAGAGCGCGGTCGCCCTTCTCCTTCGGATCCTTTTCCACAATATAGCGCTTGATCTGGCAGTTGCGGCTCACCAGCTCCAGAAGCGTCTGCGTCTCGCGCTCCCCAATCTCTCCCATGTGGTCGATCTGCCACTCATAGAAGCCCGCGTCCAGGATCAGACCATGCTTCAGGCTCTCTCCCATCCCGCTCGCAAACTGCTCCTCCGAAAGCGTTCTAAGCGTGGCGACATTGCTGTATACCAGGGAAGGCTGATGAAACGCGCCGACCATATTCTTGTACTGGTCGAAATCCACCCCGGTCTTCCCGCCGATGCTGCTGTCGATCTGCGCAAGCAACGTCGTCGGCAGCTGTATGAAGCGTATCCCGCGCAGGAACGTCGCCGCGGCAAAACCCGTCATGTCTCCGACGACGCCACCGCCAAGCGCGATCAGATAATCCTTGCGGTCAAAGCCCGCCTCGATCAGCTTCACATAGATTCCGCGGATCGCGTCAAGCGTCTTGTGCTCCTCTCCGGCTTCCAGCACATAGCTTTCCACCTGCGCGCAGCATTCTCCCGCCAGAGCGCTCACCTCATCCAGATAGCGCGGCGCCACGTTCGAATCTGTCACGATACAGATTCTCCGTCCCTCACAGCCAAGCTTCCGCAAACATTCCGGCAGATCGGCGAACGACTCCCTCAGCACGATATCATACAGCTCATTCCCCGCGGTCTTCACAGTAAGGAGAGATTCAAATTTCTCTGTTTTCATGCAGTAACCTCCAATTTGCTATGTTAAATTCATAATTTTATAATAGAAGTTGATCAAAGGGTACCATGCGGTTCCGTCCGATATTCAGCAAATAGAAATCAGACGTAACGCTCGATCTCGACCATGCACCGCCCTTTTTTCGTCTGCCCGACGGCGCCCTTGTAACGAAACCTGCCAAGTCCGCGCACGGATACGATATCCTCCTCTTTGAGCGCATACGCGTTCGTCGTGATCAGCTTCCCGTTCACGAACACCTTTCCCTCCTCGATCAGGGAAAGCAGGCTGCTCCTCGAAGCATGAAAAGCCAGCGCCATCGCGCTGTCCAGCCGCACCGAAGCCACACTGCCCTTCACGCACTCCGTCTTCGGCGTGTAATGAAACTCAGAAAGGCTGCACACCGTGCATTTCACTGAGGTGTGACGGATGCGCGTCAGCTCTTCACAGATCATCGGCGCAAGAGTCTCATGGCAAAACAGATAGCACACCTCCCCGCAGAGCGCGATATCGCCGGTCTTCGCGCGGTCGATTCCCAGATTCATCAGCGCGCCCAGAATATCCCGGTGCGACAACTCCTCCGCAAACCTTGCGTTCAACGGCACGATCCGCACGCAGACGATCGGATACTCCCAGCCAGCCTCCCCCGCGCCGGTCTGCGCATAAACAGGAGCATCAGGTACAAATGCCGCTATCTGACGCTCCGCTCCCTCATAACCGCCAAAAGTTTCCCCTTTTACAAAGGAAAACTTTTGTATGGTGTGATGCAGTATATTCTGTTCGTTCAGATTCAAAAAATCGGTAAACGTAACACAGCTCCTGCGATCCGCCAGGTTCGCAAGCTCCCGGATACGCTTTACCAGCAGTTCCTCTTTCTCCATATCAGAACTTGGTCCCGAAAGCCGGAACATCAAACGCGCCGCTTAAGATCTCCTGAAAATCACCGGAGATGTCCACGCTTTCCGGCGTGATGATGAAGATATAATTGCTGATCTTCTGGAGATTGCCGTGAATCGCATAGCAAGAACCGGAGGCAAAGTCGATGATCCGCTGCGCGGTATCCAGATCCAGTCCCTCCATGTTCAGAACGACCGTGCACTCATCAAGCAGCGTCTCCGTGATCTCCCTGGCATCCTCCATGCTCTTCGGGCGGATGACGCAGACCTCCATGCCGCCCCCGCGCTTAGCGCTGCGCATGGGTGAGATCTTGGCCTGGCGCACCGGCTTCGCCTTCGGGCGCGCCGCACTTGGGGTCCTCTCCGCCTGCGCAGCGGCTGGTGCCGGCGCATCACCCGTCAGATCGTCATAATCGTCTCTATTCGTCTTTGACAGAATACGCTTCCGCGGACGCTCCTCATACTCGTCATAGTCTTCGTCCTCGTCAAGGTAGCCTTCGTCAAATCCATCGTCGTCGTTCATCTTCATCGCGTTCAAAAACTTGTCCAAAACACTCATACTTCTACTCTCCCATCTGCCTCAGCGCGAGGATAGTATCGCTCCCCGAAAATGCCTGTGCCAACGCGCACCATTGTGGCCCCTTCCTCGATCGCAACCTCATAATCTCCTGTCATTCCCATACTGAGACTACACATACTCACATTATCAATGTTTTTTTGCCGTATGTCAACACATAATTTGCTCAATTTTCGAAAGTATTGCCGATTCTCTTCCGGATTCTCCGTAAAAGGCGCGATCGTCATCAAGCCTTCGACATGAATGTTCGGAAAAACACTGATCTCCCGCACGAACTGCTCCGCCTCCTCCGGGCGGATGCCGTCCTTGCTCTCCTCTCCGGCAACATTTACCTCTATGAGGACCGGCATGACGATTCCCAGCTTTCCGGCCGCTTCGTCGATCGCCTGCGCCAGCCGCACCGAATCCACGGAATGGATCATGCAGACCTTGTCGATGATATATTTGATCTTGTTGCGCTGCAGATGACCGATCATATGCCAGCGGATGTCCTCCGCAAGCTGCGGCTGCTTGTCCCGGATCTCCTGCGGCTTGTTCTCTCCGAAATCGCGCACCCCTGCGCCGTATACTTCGGAGATCATCTCAACCGGCTTCGTCTTGCTCACAGCGATCAGCGTCACCTCGTCCCGGCTCCGTCCGGATCTTTTGCAGGCATCCGCGATCTTCCGCTCCACTGACGCCAGATTTTCTCTCAGCATTTCTGTCCTCTCCTTCTGTAGTCTTCTAGTACACGATCTGTTCGTCCGTCACCTCAGACGCGTTCAGCACGATGTAATCGTACGCGGCAAGGCCGTAGATGTTGTTGCTCTCCACGATGCAGTATTCCTCATTTTCATCGATCACGGTGATCTCGCGGAACACCGCGTATCCCTTATTGATATTGTAGACGCCGTGCAGAGTCTGCATGTCCTTGTCCTGAATCTGGATCCGCTTGACAGAATCCTCCATCTGGATATAATCTCCGTCGTTTAACAGCTTGGCGTCGATCAGGTACTCCTTGTCCTCGTGCGCGTAGACGTTCGCCGTCACGTACGCAACCGTGGACGATCCGTCCCCGGCGAAGGATTCCACCTTCAGCACGATCTCCTGGTCGGTGTCCCGGTTCTTGATCGCATACTCCTCCGGGATGCGGTAAAACGACCGCTCTACAATGGAGGAAGACGGTATCTTGAGTCCGGTCTTTTTATTCATGACCAGCTCGATCTCCAGAAAACGGTCCGCCGCGTAGCGCACCAGCGAATTGTCCATGGAGATCTTTCCGAAATATTCCTCGCCGTTCTGAATGATCGCAAACGGAGCCGCGAAGGTCTCATTGTCCTTCATGAAGCGGAAGCGGATCTTCTCCGTATCCGCAAGCTCTGTCATCAGCTTTTCGTCCAGAGGGAAATACAGCGCCCACGACTCCTCCGTGATCAGTTTAAAGAGCGGTCTGCCAGCGGCCACGTTCTTCTGGCTGCGGAGGTTGTCCGCGTCGTATTTCGTCTGATCGAACAGATCGGCGCTGAGCTGATCCTCCGTGAGGTTCTCGTAACCGTCGATCTTATAGACGACAAAACCGGAGTCCGGGGCCGTGCACTGGTTCCGTACATCGGTGTAATCGGCTGAACTGTTCTCGATGATCTCAGAGATCGCCCCGTCGACGCCCGCCTTCAGGTCGTATACCTTCTGGAACGTATTCCTGTCATAATTGATCGTAAAGCTGGCGATCGTGTCGCGCAGGCGGTCGGCGTCCTGCTGGGAGAGGGAAAAATCCTGTAAAAGCGCCGGATCCTGCGCGCCGGTCTCGTTGATCGCGCAGACGACGCTTCCCGCCGACGTCTTGCTGCCCTCTCGCTCAAAGTAACGCACACTGCCGGACTGCGTGGCGTTCACGACCTCTTCCGTGCGCAGAGAGAGCGCCTGAAAGCGATAATTCCCGGTGATCGTGCCCTTCATGACCTCATACGACGTGATATGCTTCTGCGTCAAGTACGTAAAAGCGGTGATCACCATATAGATAAACACTGTTCCAAACAGCAAAGTTCCGATATTAAAGAAAGGATATCTGCGATATTTTCTGATCTTCTTTTCCGATCCGTCCTTTTTCAAGTGCAGCTCCTCCATATGTTTCCCCACATTTACCCTAGTTATCTTACCATTTTTGTCCCAATGATACAACCACTGTTTTTGAATAAAAACCTTTTTTGCGGAGAAACTATCATTATTCTGAAAAAGGAGGGAAAAGCGCATGGGAAAAGGTTTTGATTACACAGCACTCACTCTTGTCATCATCGGTGCCGTAAACTGGGGCCTGATTGGAATTTTCAAGCTGGATCTCGTAAATCTGCTCTTCGGCAATATGTCGTGGCTTTCGAGAATTATATATATTCTGGTTGGACTGGCGGGCCTTTATGTGCTGAGTCTGTACGGCCGCGTACGAGAGATGGGAAGAGAATAACCGAATCTATTTCAGAATAAAATGAGAAACAAAACAACTGCCGCAGGTATATGGATCTGATCCGTATAGGCTGCGGCAGTCGTTATGTATCTCCTGTCATGCAAGTTTATAACGCTGCAATAATATTCTCTTTGAATTTCGCGTCGACATCCGCTGCGTTCACGGAAATGCTGATCACGAACGTGACATTGTATTTCTCACCGATCTCAGAGAGCTTGTCCAGTACGCCGTTCAGCGTGCTCTCGTCCGTCATGGAGATCTTTAAAAAGCTGTCGAGGTAGATCTGCTCCAGATCGTGGTCTTGGGAGAGAATGCCGTAAATGAAACCGATAAACTCTCCGCTCGACGCGAGTGAAAAAGAGGAAACGTCGATCAGACGGATCCGATTGTTCAGTTCGTACATATGCTTCGTACTTTTATCAAGATAAACGATATTGCCATGAGCCGTTTTGATCTCTGAATTTACTTTGTCAAGTAAAATCTTGGTCTTGCCTTTTCCTTTTTCGCCTAAAATCAACTGTATCATGGGCATCTCCTCCTTCAGTGGCAAATATTTTTATACTTTGATTATAGTCTATCCGTCCCGAAATTACAACAGTAAAATCTGATTTCCGGTCAATTTCCCGCCTGCCGGTCGATCAGAGACAGCAGCTCATTCATCTCCGGATAGAGCGTCTCCTTGCTCTCCGAATGCAGGATCACGGAGATATAGGGGTTCCCATACAGGTCTTTCGCCACGATCGCGAGACAGGCTCCCGCGTCGTCCGTCGTACCGGTCTTGCCGCCGGAGATCGTCACGCCCTCCGGCATTTCCGCCGCATTCGTATAGTAGGAGTTCGTGGACTCCCAGGTCACCGCCACCGGGCTGCCGTCCGCCCGGCTGTACTCCGCATAATAGTTCTTTCGGCTGATGATATCCTGAAACAGATCGTACTTCAGCGCCGCGTTGAGCATCAGATAGATATCATACACCGTCGTATAGTGGTTTGGATCTGTCAGCCCGTGCGGATTCGTAAAGTGCGTGCCGGTCGCGCCCAGCGCCGCGGCTTCCTCGTTCATCATCGCGACAAAGTTGTCCACGGAACCCCCGATGTGCTCCGCGATCATCATGGCCGCGTCGTTGCCGGATGCGATCAGCATGCCGTAGAGAAGCTGTTCCAGGGAGAGCACGTCACCCTCCTTGACGTCGCAGACGGAGGAGCCGAACTCAATGTCCTTCACGATCGGCGTGACCGTCACAATGTCGTCGAGATTTCCGTATTTCAGCGTGACAAGCGCCGTCATGATCTTCGTGATGCTTGCCGGGGAACGCCTTGCGAACACATCCTTCGCATACAGCGTCTCCCTGTGATTCAGGTCAAAGAGCCCGGCCGAATACGCGCTCAGGTCGACCGCCGTCGGCCGGACATCGCCGTTCACCACGCAGAGATCGCTTGCGAACGGATCCATGACGTTGCCGGAGAGCAGGCTCCCGCCCGCGCCCAGGCTGCTGTCCGTCCGCCGATAGGCGCGAAACAGCGTATAGTCGTGGGAGCGCAGCACAAAATAATAGACAAGGAAAGACAGCAGCGCCGTCACGGCGAGCAACGGAATCGTTGCCGCGATCAGCTTTCGCTGTTTTTTGATGTCCTTCTTTTCCTTTTCCTGTATCCGTATCCACTCCCGTTCCGTGTACATGGACGGTTGCGGAGCATTATCTGTACATTTCACGCCACTCAAGATCTCCTCTGTCCAGTGATTTCAGAAGCACCTCCGCGGAACCGATGTTGGTCGCCAGCGGGATGTTGTGGATATCGCAGAGCCGGATCGCCTTGTTGATGTCCGCCTCATTCGGTCGGGAGCCCTGCGGATCCCTCAGAAAGATCAGCAGATCGATCTGATTCTGCTCTACCATCGCGCCGATCTGCTCCTCCCCGCCGATCGGTCCGGCCAGCGTCTTGTGCACATTCAAGGCGGCAGCCTCCTCGATCAGCCGTCCGGTCGTTCCGGTCGCATATAAGGTATGCTTGGCAAGAATGCTTCTGTACGCGATACAGAGATTCTGCATCAGTTGCTTCTTTGTGTCATGTGCGATAAGCGCTACATTCATTGCTCTCTACCTCCTTTAATATTTTCTTGTTTGAAGTCCCACGTTGAGGACAAATCCGATCCCGATACAAAAGCTGATCAGCGACGTGAGCCCGTAGCTCACGAACGGCAGCGTGATGCCTGTGTTCGGGAAAAGCCCCGTCGCCACTGAGATGTTGATGAAGCTCTGGAAAAAGATCAGCGAGGCCATGCCAGCGCAAATCAGCGTCCCGGAGAGCACCTTCGCCCTCCGTCCGATCAGCAGGCACTCCAGCGCGATCAGAAATTCCAGAAGCACGATCCCGCAGCAGCCGAGGAAGCCCAGCTCCTCTCCTGCCACCGCAAAGATGAAGTCCGTCTGCGTCTCCGGAATGAAGTTGCCGTTCTTGACAGAATCAATGTCGTCGTTGTTCAGTCCCTTGCCGTAGAGCTGCCCGGAGCCGACCGCCTTGATCGAATTCTGCTGCTGGTAGGCGTCCTGCGGATACTCATCCGGGCGCAGCCACGCGTAGACGCGGGTCATCTGGTATTCACTGATCAGCTTCTGGTCCGGCTGCATTAAGATACTCATCAGAATGACCATGACCGGAATGAACACCACCAGGATCCCGCAGATGATCTTGTAACTGAGTCCCGCCATAAAATACAGCACACAGAACATCAGCGCGACGACGATCGTCGTCGAGAGATCCGGCTCCTTATAGATCAGGAAAAGCTGGACGCCGATCAGCAGGACCGCGTACAGGATCGTCTTCAGCTTGCTGACCCGGTCTTCCCTCTCCTCAAAAAACTTCGCAAAAAACAGGATCAACATGATCTTCACGATGTCAGACGGCTGGAACTGGAAACCAAGGTTGATCCAGCGCGTCGCGCTGTTTCGCGTCACACCCAGCGGGGAGAGCACCAGGGCAAGCAACACCGTGCCGAGCAGGTAGATCAGCCAGTAAAAGTTCAAGATCCATGTATAGTCAAACAGCGAGATCAGGATCATGATGACCACGCCGCCGATCAGTCCGAACGTCTGCTTCATCTGATACTCACTGTTCGCGCTTCCGATGATCAGGATCCCAAGCGTCGCGAGCGCGACGACCCAGAGGATCAGCCGAAATCTGTAATCACTTAATCTGTATTGTCTTAACATCCTTTAACCCTCGTTTTGTCCTGCTGGCAATCTGCAGCCGTATCTCAACCGTCTCTTTTTCCAGGCTCAT
This sequence comes from uncultured Lachnospiraceae bacterium, assembly GCA_947626285.1. GTDB lineage: Bacteria > Bacillota > Clostridia > Lachnospirales > Lachnospiraceae > Choladousia. The sequence continues at coordinate 39,043 of CANQRR010000009.1, read as the reverse complement.
GTACTTTGAGAGAACATTCATGATCTCCTCCCGCATCCGTGCCGTCTCGTCCTGGCTGCAGTCGAGCCGGTCAGAGGTGACCGTAAGTTCCGCTCGCGCTTTCGCGATTTCTCCTGACGTACGCCGGCTGCGATCCTGGTGAGTCCTCATGCACGCCTACTTTCTGCGAAACAGAGACGTCATCCTGCGAAACAGCGTCGTCCCCGCCTCCAGGTCGAGCCGCGGCACCGTCTCCCCGCAGATGCGGCGCGCGATGTTCATGTAGGCCTGTCCCGAGAGCGTATCGCTCCCGACGACATATTCGCCGTGGTTCGCCGCGATCACAACGCTCTCCTCGTCGGGGATCGCGCCCAGCAGATGCACTGCAAGGATATCCAGCACGTCTTCCACCGACATCATCTCTCCTCGCCTCACCATATCGACCCGGATGCGGTTGACGATGAGGTCGATCTTTTTGATTCCTCCGGCCTCCAGCAGGCCGATGATGCGGTCCGCGTCACGGATCGACGAGACCTCCGGCGTCGTGACGACCACGGCCCTCTGCGCGGCGGCTGTCGCGTTGCGAAATCCCTGCTCGATCCCTGCCGGACAGTCCAAAATGACATAATCAAAAATCTGCGTCAGGCCATCCACAAGCTTGATCATCTGTTCCGGCGAAACCGCGCTCTTATCCCGCGTCTGCGCCGACGGGAGAAGATACAATCCCGGATAGTGTTTATCCCGGATCAGCGCCTGCTTTATGCGGCAGTTTCCCTCGACGACATCCACCAGATTGTAGATGATGCGGTTTTCAAGTCCCATCACGACATCCAGATTGCGCAGTCCGATGTCCGTATCTACAAGTACGACTTTCTTGTTCATCCGCGCGAGTCCCGCGCCTATGTTGGCTGTCGACGTCGTCTTCCCGACGCCGCCTTTTCCCGACGTAACTACGATCACTTCACTCATAATTCAACCTCCCATTTCCTGCCTGATCTCTCTTCTGTCCCGCCTCCCGGCACTGTCTCCGTCTGTACAGGCAATATACCGCCTGCCCTCTACGAGAGATATTCACCGAGCGTATCATTGGTAATGGGCTTGATCTGCAAATGATCGTCCTTGATATACACAATTTTTGGTTCCACCGGATATTCTCCGCTGTCTGTCTGTTTTACAATGGCGCTGCGCGCGATCTTGTCCGCGATACGCACCTGCATCGGCTTCATCGTGAGTGCCGCCGCGAAGCACTTCCGATCCCCCGCGGCTCCCGCGTAGATATTCCCCATGCAGCAGCCTAGGATCACGATGTTTCCCTTGGAGATGATCTGAGCGCCCGGATTCACGTCGCCGATGATGACGACGCTGGTTTCCGTCTCAAGCACCTGCCCGGAGCGCAGTGTTCCCCGATAGAACTGTCCGTCCGCCTCTTCCTGCTTCTCCAGCGTGTGCGTGACGGCTTTCCGATAGTATTCTTCCGTACCTTTATCTTCGTCGACGACGCAGACGATCTCAATTTTGGAGTTCTGAACGATTGCTTCGATCAGCCGGGACTCCTGCTCATGCGTGAGCACCCTGCCCCGGAAAGTCAGCGCCAGCCTTGCATTCTTGAAAAAGCCTGACGACCTCCGGAATTTTTCCGCGACCGCCGCGCAGAGCTCCTCAAACGGAAGCGCCGGATCCAGGTTCAATATAAGTCCGTATGGATTGCTCTTAAGGGTTACCGCATCGCGTCCCATTGTTTTCACTCCTTTTACTGTGATAGAGCCTGCGGATCGTTCCGTGCTGCGCACTCTCACGATCCTGCATATTTTTCGCAAATCGCATTGCTCACTTGCGCTCGCAATTGCTTCTTTGCTCAAGTATGTTAGCGTCTCTTATGCGAAATCGGCCTGGCAAACAAGTTTGCCGCCCGGTTTCGCATAGAGACCGGGCTCTATCACTTTAGTCGTTGATGTCGTAGTCGTCGTACGCCTCCGACGCATGACCGGTGACAAGCTGATCCTCCGGCTGGATCTCGTAATAGTAAGAGATCACGTCGCGCGCCAGCAGCGCCGCGTTCGCCGACGAATAACCGTTCGCGATACGCACGGCGATCGCGATCGCATCCTCGGACTGCGGATTCTCGTAGGGAGCGTAACCGATAAAGAGGCCGTGGTTCGGCACGTCCGTGCTCACCTGTGCCGTACCGGTCTTGCCCGCCACGGATACGCCCGTGAAGCCGGTAAACGCCTTGTGATCCTGTACCACGCCACGCATTCCCGCGTGGATCGTATCCCACAGCTCCTGCGGGAGATCCACGGTGTTTGTCACCTCCGCCTGATGCTTCTCAAGCACGCTTCCGCTCGAATCCGTGATCGCGTCCACCAGCGTCAGCTTGTAGCAGGTGCCGCCGTTGGCGATCGTACTGACGTAGCGCGCCAGCTGCGTCGTCGTGAACAGGTTGTCCGCCTGTCCCATCGCGGTACGCACAGCGTCCATCTGGGAAATATTCGGCGAGGACTCCGGCACCTCCACGCCTGACTCCTCATTCAGCCCGAACATCGAAGCGTAGCGCGTCAGCGCCTCGATGCCGACGGCATCCTCATACTCCCCGTTCACGCTGCCGAGACGGTAGCCGACTGTGTTGAAAAACATATTGCAGGACTTCGTGATCGCCTGCTGAAGCGTGAGCGCTCCATGTCCCCACTTGTTCCAGCAATTGATCGCCGATCCCCAGAGCTCAAACTTTCCGGTACAGGAAATCGCCTCCCCGATGTTCAGCACACCCTCCATGACGCCTGCCACCGCGGTGACGAGCTTGAACGTGGAACCCGGCGCGATCGCCTCCTGCGTCGCGCGGCTGTAGAACGGCGACGACTTGTCCATGTTCAGCTTGTTGAAATAATCGCTGTCCATCTCGTTTGCGAGACGGTTGTTGTCGTAGCCCGGGTAGGTCACGCAGGCCAGCACTTCGCCGGAATTCGGATCGGTCAGGACGACGGAGCCGGAGCACGGCGTCACCGCGAGCTGCGCCGGCGTGATCTCAAGGTTATAGATCTTTTCGCGCATGAAATCGTAGCCGCCGAGCGTCCCGTTCTGAAGATTCTCATAGTCCTCGGCGTTCATCTCGAGCACGCCCTGGTCGAACAGCAGCAGACAAATGTCCGCGCCGCTGATGCGGTCCTCCTGCAGCATGTAGCGGTAGACCTGCTTACAGAAATTGTCGTCTTCGTAGAGATAATCCGCGATGTAATCCGCGAGCGCCGCATACATTTCCTGCGTATCCATGTACTGCGCGTCGCCGGAGATCTTGGTGATGTCCAGCCAGTTCATGGAGATCGCATGGGAGAGATACTCCTTGAGGCTGATGCTCTCATCCTCCGTCCACGCCAGATAGACGGGATCCGTCTTGTCGATCGCGGACTCATTGAGGATGCCGGTGCCCTTCATCAGCATTTCGTTGACGATATAGGACATATAGACCTGGTACTGCTCGCCGATCTCATAGGCTTCGTCCAGATCCTGATAGGCCGTCGGAGCTTCTGTCAGCAGCTCATTCTTGATGATCTCAAAGATCTCAGCGGCCTTGCTCTGAAACGCCTTGTAGACTGCCCGCTCGTTGGCCGACGCGTCCTTCGCCTTCAGATGGCTGACATCCAGCACGTTGTTCTCAAACAGCGCGTAGTAGATATCGTAGATCGGGATCTTTACCTCGTCGGAGGATGTGATCCACTCAGAGTGGAACTCCGCCTCATTGATGATCATCTGGTAAACGATACCGGCAATATACTGCTCCAGAAGCTGGTAAGCCGCGCGCTGCAGGTCCATGTCGATCGTCAGATAGACGTCGTTGCCCGCCTGCGGTTCCACGCGCGACGCAACGTCGAGCGTACGGCCGAGGCTGTCCACGTAGATGACCTCCCGGCCCTTGTCGCCCTGCAGCGTCGTCTCCAGAACGCTCTCCAGGCCGGTCTTTCCCACGATGTCGTTGGCCGTGTAGCTGTCATCCTCTTTCCGGAGCTCCTCCAGCTCCTCGGCGGAGACCTTTCCCGTGTAACCGATCAGCGGCGCCAGGTATTCGGCGTCCGTGTAGATCCTGCGGTATTCTTCTGAGATAGCCACCCCTGGGAAATCCGCGATGTTCTCCAGGATCCGCGCGACGGACTGCTCGCTGATGTCCCGCGCGATCGTGACCGCCTGGTAGCGCTGGAAATTGTTGGCCGCGATCGCCGCGCGCAGAGAGACAAGCTGCAGGATCTCCACGTCCGTATAGCTCTCCGGCAGTCCGTACTCCTCTCTCTCCTCGGCAGTGATCTTGCTGTCAAAGATTCCGTAATGCTCCTCGTCGCACAGCAGCGCCATCAGATCCGGCGCGGTGATGTTCAGCTCCTCCTCTTTCAGGTCGTCGATCAGAGCCTGTCCGAACAGGTCCGCCTTAAAGCGGTTTAATGTAAATCCGCTCGCGTTGTACTCGTAGGTGCCATCTTCCGTCAGCTCCACCCGGAAATCGTCCACCACGGTGTCGCCCTGCTCCGCAAGCAGCTGGATCAGATGATAGAGCATGCCGTTGAGCGCAAGATTCTTTGTGTGCGTGTCCGCATAGGTGCCGTTGTCCTCGAACGTCACGCAGTAGGAAAGCTCATTGTACGCGATCGGATTGCCGTTGCGGTCGAAAATGTTGCCGCGTGAGCTCTTGAGCGAGCGCTCCCTCGTGATATAAAGCGAGAAATTGTCCTGGAAGCTTTCTCCCTGTACGATCTGAAGCTGAAACAGCCTCTGTACCAAAATCGCAGCCAGCAGGACGAGCACGACGATCATCACGATCACCCTGGAATTCACCGCTTTGACAAAGGTTTTTTTCATTTCTTCAAACAAAACCGTCCACTCCTCTGTTGTCACTCAGATTCAGCCACTGATTGATCTGATACAGGATCCGGTAACAGATGATCGTCAGGATCAGCGTGTAGAACACTTCCGGCAGGATCACCCGGCCCAGGTAGGTAAAAAACCGGATGCGCCCGCGCAAAAGGAAACGGAAGCAATAATGGATGATCCCGTAAGCCAGATCGCTGACCGAGATCAGAAACAGCGGCGTCTTGATGTCGTCGTCGTAAAAGATCCGGTAAAAATAGCCGCTCAGATAACCGACCCACATGTAAATGATCGCGTTGAACCCGATGATGCTCTCAAAAAAGATATCCGCAAGCAGCCCGCAGAAGAATCCGATCATCATGCCGGATCTCCGCCCGCGCATCAGCCCGAACGATACGATCAGAATGATCAGCAGATTCGGTTTGATCGAGGCCACCGCGATCTTCTGGCACAGCGTAGACTGCAGGAGCAAAAACAGCAGGATCAGCACCGCCATTGTGATTTTTCGTTTCATAAACAATATCTCCATTCCGCCGCGTTGCAACAGGTATTGCCGGAAAAGCCTTTACTCTCCGGCGCCCTCAGCCGGGGCTTGCTCGTCCTGTACAGCTTCGCCGTCCGGGGACTGCGCATCCGGCGCTTCCTGCGCGCCCGTATCCGCCGCATCCGTGCCCTCAGGGGCCGGCTCAGACTTCGAATCGGACGGCACATACTCCTTCTTCTCTAGGATCACGAGCACTTCCTGCACATGACGGAAATCCACAACCGGAGTGATATAGCCGGATTTTGTCAGATTGTTCGCGTCGTTGTTCAGCTCGCTGATGTATCCGACCAGAATACCCGGAAGAAATTTCTCACTGATATATGAGGTGACGACCTTATCGCCTACGTGTACCTTATTGTCCACATCGGTGAGCTGGATCAGGTTCAGCGAACCCTCGTCGATTAGCCGGAGGTCGCCGGCGATGATACACTGGTCGGAGGTCGTGGAGACCATCGCGCTCACGTTGCTGTTGTCGTCTATGATCGCCCGGACGGTCGACCAGTTTGGGCCTGTCTCCGTCACAATGCCGACGAGGCCGCCGCCCGAGATGACATTCATATCCGGTTCGATCCCGTCGCTGGAGCCCTTGTCGATCGTGAAGAGCTGGAACCAGTTCCCCGGCTCTTTCGCGATCACACGCGCTCCGATCTTCTCATATTCGTCGTACTGCTCGTCCAGCTCATAGAGCGTTCGCAGGCGCCTCAGCTCTTCCCTGTCCTGTACCAGCTGGCTGTTCTCCTCCGTCAGCGTGTCCACCCGCGCCTGGAGGTTCGCATTTTCCGCGCGCAGCGTCTGCGCGTCCTCGAAATTGTCCGTCAGCCCGGACAGCCAGGAGCCGAAGCCGTTGATCCCCTTCTGCACCGGGGTGATCAGAAAACCGCTCACCTGCTTGACCGGGGCGACCACGCTGCTGTCGAGGAACGATACCAGGATCAGCAGGACGCACAGCACGGAGAGCGCCGCCAGCAGATATTTATTTTTCAACTGTTCGTTTGTCGTCTTTTTCATGGCAAAATTTCCCGTCTTTCGTCTTTATCTCATCCGCGCCAGATCGTTCAGCGTGTAGGTGGATCTCCGCAAATCCTTGTTGTTCAGGATCTCCACCAGGCCGCGGATCGTGCTGTTGCGCGGATCCTGTATGTGGTGCAGCGGGATCCCGATTTCCTTGCGGATATACTCCGGCAGATTCAGGATCATCGAGACGCCTCCGGTCAGATAGATGCCCTCTCTCGTGATGTCTTTCATGATCTGCGGCGGGACTCGGTTGTAAATGGATTTGATGTTCTCGACGATCATGTCGATCGTGTCGATAATCGCGACGCTGACCGCAAGCGATGGGATCAGATCGGACTTCGGGAGTCCGGACAGCGTGTGGATCCCAAACACTTTCTGCTCAAGCTTCGGTCCGTTGATCATGAACGCAAGATTGTTCTTCAGAGACTCCGCCGTCTGCTGCCCGATGCTGAGATTGAATTTGCGTCGCACCATCGTCGCAATGTCCTCGTCCAGCCTGCGGCCGCCGACCTTCATGGTCTGGCTCAGGATCACCTTTCCGGCGGTGATCACGGAGATCTCCGTCGTGTCCGCGCCGATGTTCACGACCATATGCCCGCGCGTCGAGAGCACCGGGAGCCCGGCACTCACCGCATCCGCGATCCCCTTCTCGATCAGGCGGATCCGTCCGGCGTTGATCTTTCCGCGCATGACAAGAAAGAACGCGCGCTTCTCCACCTGTGTGATATCACTCGGCACGGCGATGCACAGCGACGCTCCGGTGCGGAAAACGCCTGAGAACTTCTTCAAAAGATGCGACAGCACCATCTCCATCTCCGTCGAATTCGCGATCACCCCGCCTGCCATCGGCCAGACGACGCGGATGTTCGTCGGATTCTTCTCATAGATCTCATACGCGGCGTCCCCGATCGCCAGGGGCGAACCGTCCTGCCGAAGCGCGATCACGTTCTTGCTGTATAGAAAGTATTTCCCGTTTTTATCCCGTATCTTGATCGTATCTGTGCCCAGATCGATCCCGCAAACCTTCTGAAATAGCATCTTGACGTACCCCTCAGAAATTCCTCACTGCCAGAAGCCCTGCTCCCTCATGCTGACTGCCCGGCAATCCCCGATAATGATATGATCCTGAAGCTCGATCCCCAGAATATGTCCCGCCTTTCTGACACGTCTGGTCAGCAACAGATCCTCCGGGCTGGGCATGGGGTCTCCGCTCGGATGATTGTGAAGCATGATAATGCTCACTGCCTGGTTCCGCACCGCCTCAATAAAGATCTCCCTCGGGGAGATCAGGGAAGCGCGCACCGTTCCCTTGGAGATAACCTGATCCTTCATCAGCCTGCCCTTGCTGTTGAGCATGGCAAGCATCAGCACCTCCTGCTCCTGGTGGCGCAGCTCCTCCATGTAATAGCGAGCCACCGTCTCCGGCTCTTTAAAAATGACTCCCTCGGAGAACGTAGCCCGCGCGATCCTGCGCGACAGCTCGGCGACGCATTTCAGCTGGATCGCCTTGACCCGCCCAAGCCCCTTCACTTTCGTTAAATCAGAAATCGACATGTGATAAATGCCCAGGAGTCCGTTCGCTTCCCCATGCTGAGCAAGTACCTTCCTTGACAGTTCCAATGCCGATTCGCCTTTGACGCCCGTACGCAGGACCACGGCAAGCAGTTCCGCGTCCGACAGCGCTTCCGCTCCGTGCTCAAGGCACTTTTCGTAAGGGCGTTCCTCTTTTGGTATACTTCTCATTGTGCGCGGGCTTTCCTGTAGGAATGCCTCGTCGCCTATTGATGATCTTGCTTCTTTCATGCTTGTACCGATACTCTCCACCCGGTCAGCACAATAAACCATTTAATATCTTACCACAATTTCTCAGGAAAGTATACACTTCCAGCGAGAAAAAGTTCTGAAAATTTCATGAACTTCAATCGGTTGCGCCCACAGAGATGATCAACTCTGCGGCAAAGCCATTGCCCTGCATACCTGCTCTGCGACGCGGATGCCGTCTACGGCCGCGGAGGTGATGCCGCCTGCGTAGCCTGCGCCCTCTCCGCAGGGATAGATGCCGGGAAACGCGCTGCTCTGGCAGGTCTCTCCGCGCAGGATCCGCACCGGGGAAGACGTACGGCTCTCCACGCCGGACAAGAGCGCGTCCGGGCTATCGAAGCCCTCCATCTTCTTTCCAAAGCTTCGGATCCCCTCGATAATGTTCTCATTCAGGCGCTCCGGCAGGATGCTGCGCAGATTGGACATCACATATGCCCCCTTGCACTGCGGGCGGACGTCCCCGAATTCCGTGGTCGGGACATCTGTGCAGAAGTCTTCGAAGCGCTGCACCGGGATCTTACCGCCGCCGCACGCATAAGCCGCCTCCTCGAGCTTTCTCTGAAATGCAATGCCGGAGAGCGGATCACAGCCGCGCTCATCGCGCCATCCGTTCCTGCGCTCTCTCTGGGATCTTCCTTGATACTCTTTTTGATAATCCTCCGGTGAGACCGTGACGACGATCGCGCTGTTCGCGTTCTCGCTGTCGCGCCCGCTGTAACTCATGCCGTTGACCGCCGTCCGCCCCGGCTCGGAGGACGCGTTCACGACATAACCGCCCGGACACATGCAGAAAGAGTATACACCCCTCCCGTCCGCGCATTTGTGCGTCAGCTTGTACGGCGCCGCGCCCAGTTCATATGGGTAATCTGCCCCGTACATCGCGTCGTTGATCGTCTTCTGCTTATGCTCGATGCGCAGGCCGACCGCAAAAGCCTTCGCCTGCATCGGAAGCCCAAGCTCATGCAGCATGAAAAAAGTATCGCGGGCGCTGTGTCCGATTGCAAGGATCAAATGCTGTGTTTGCAGCGTGCACGCACCGCGGTTGATGGAAAGCGTATAAACCGGCAGAATTTCGTCCGCTGGGACAGCGGAAACCGTGGAATATTTCCCACCTGTCATCATTTCCGAAGTGTTCAAATTTGCGTCTGCATGCCCGGATACCTGCGTGACAGGCAAAATCCCGCTCAGACAGCTGTTGAAGAAAAACACGCCGCCCAACGCTTTGATCTCCTCCCGGATCGTCCGAACGACATCCACCAGCACATCTGTCCCGATATGCGGTTTGTGGTGATACAGGATCTCTTCCGGCGCTCCCGCGCGGACAAATTCCTTTAATACAAAACGGATCCTCCCATCCGGGTCCTTGATCAGCGTGTTCAGCTTCCCGTCTGAGAACGTGCCCGCCCCACCCTCACCGAACTGCACATTCGACTGCGGATTCAGCCGGCCGCTCTCCCAGAAGCGCTTGACCGTGTACACACGGTCGTCGACCGGCTCCCCGCGCTCCAACACGATCGGGCGCAGTCCTGCCCGCGCAAGCATCAGCGCGCAGAACAGTCCGGCAGGACCGCTCCCCACCACGACCGGCGGGAGTATGTCACTCCTCTTCTGTACACTGTGTGTTCCAGAAGTCTGTGCAATCTGTAAAATCTGATTTTTTTCATTATTCTGGCTGAAAGTTTTTTGGACGGACGACTTCTCCGTGAACTTTCCACAGTAGGGAAACGCATATTCCTTCTTATCCGTGAGCACGACCTTGTTACTGCGAATCCGCTTCAACAGCGCTCGCGGATCATCTACTGTCACATCCACCGTGTAGACATATTTCAGCTCGGGCTTTTTCCGCGCGTCGATCGACCGGCGCACGATCTCATAGCTCATCGCTTCTCCGCGAAGGCGCAGGATCTTCCGTATTTCCAGCGAAAGCTCCTGCTGCGTGTGGTCCGGGCGAAGTTTCAATTCATTGATTCGTAATATCATATATTCAGCCTTTCGTTCCTCAGTATCCTGTTTTGCCAGGTCAAATGAGATGAACCCGCTCCCCGGTAACAAGGAAATAGCAGTCTCCCCGCCACAGACCGGCTTCCAGCAGCCGGAATATGATCTCCTGCATCAGCTCATTCAGCCTGTGATACACGGTTTTTCGCTCCCAGGGCAGTCCCACGATATATTCCCTGCACCGTTCATCCAACGCCGCCAGTAACTCCCGATATTTCTCCGGCTCGTCAGCCGCCAGTAATCCGAAATCGCAGGCAGCATAGGAATCCTTTGCCCCGTTTTCCTCAAGCTTGCGCGAAAGAAGGCCGCGCAGGCCCTCCCGGTCAGAAGCACGCGCCGTGATCTCTGATGCGCAGACCCGGCTTCCCTGCGCCGCGGTTCCGGACACCCTGCGAAAGCTTGTCCGCCCGTATTTTCCGTATTCCCTGACAAACTCAGAGGTCTCCCTGCGGCTGCCCGGCTCCTGCTCCAGGATCACAGCTGTCTCCACAAGTCTCTTCCACATCTGCTCCTGTATCCGCCTCATCGGCGTCGGATAGGCGAGCGTTTCCGAGATCTGCTTCGCCGTATAGCCCAGATCCGTCAGATGCCGAATGGCACCGCCGCTTGCCACGTCATACGTAAAATCCGCCAGTGCGGACTGAAACGGAGACTGCTCACCCATTTTCCTTTTCTCTCCATTCTGTCTGCAATACTCCGTCCCTCATCCGAAACGCCACATCGGCCGCCTCGGCGACTTCGCTGTCATGGGTAACGATGATAACGCAGTATCCCTTTTTATGCGCAAGATCACACAGAATCTCAATAATATTCTGTGTGTTTGCGTAATCAAGATTTCCGGTCGGTTCATCCGCCAGAATGATCTTCGCGTTTGACGCGAGGCTTCGCGCGATCGCCACCCGCTGCCGTTCGCCTCCTGACAGCTTTGACGGGAAACGCTTTCTCTTTTCCTCTGCGATACCGACGCCATCCAGCAGCGCTTCTGCCCTTTTTCTCGCATCTTTCGGGTTCACCCCGCACAACTCCATGGGAAAGCAGACATTCTCCATGACCGTGAGCAACGGGAAGAGATGAAATGCCTGAAAGATCATGGAAATGCTCTCGCGGCGGTAGCGGTCAAGGTCAAGTCCCGCGATATTATCTCCGTCGAGAAGGATCTCTCCCTCCGTTGGAAGATCCATTCCAGCGAGCAGGGAAAGGAAGGTCGACTTGCCGGAGCCGGAAGGTCCTGTGATCGCGTAGACCTTTCCCTCCTCAAACAGGCAGGAGATCCCTGAAACAGCAGCTTTGGGCGAATTTTTATAGCGGTAAGTCACGTTTTTTAATGCTAGCGCCGACATGGCGTTTCCTCCTTTCACTTCGGATTTTAGATACACCTATTCCTTAATCTGCCAGAAATCCAATACTCTCATTCTTTTATCTGCAGGAGTTTCAATACTCATGTTCTTCCATCTGCAGGAGTTCCAATACGCTTATTCCTTCCTCTGAAGAAGCTCAAGTATCCGCTGTCCGGTAAGCTGCACGGCTGCCAGAAATGCGCCGCAGACAAAGCTTGCCAGATATAAGGTCCAACAGACGGCAAACGTCCGAACACTTCCCGCAAACAGTGCGGGCGCGCCAAGCAAAAGCAGTCCTGCCACAAAAATCATCCCGATCAGGCACAGCGCAAGATGCCCCGATACCAGCATACAGCGGGCGCGCTTTCTTCCGGTTCCAAGGATTCGCATACATGCGGCTTCCGTCGCCGACTGCGTGATCACCAGAGCGGAACCGATCAGCGCAAGCAGAACCGTGGCAGCCACGACGACAGGGAACAAGGATTGCAGAAGGTCACGAATCCTGCGAATGTTTTCAAGCGCCACCGTATCCACATAGAAGGATGCCGTCGGGGCGTATTGCAGCTGCTGATTCTTTTGCTCATCCAGCAGGACGTTCAGCTCATGGATTCTTCCATTGTCCGTGAGGATGCATTCGCAATATCCGATCGGAAAGGGCTGCCCGTATAAAGTCTCTGCCGCGCGGTTCGCCGAAGTAAAGATTCCGGTATTTACATCTTCATCCGCCGATTCCACGATGCCAGCCACCCGATACGGCATGCCCGCGCGGGCTACCGCCTCCGTAAACGCAGATTCCTCCTCATACAATTGCTGCAGAAAGGAATACAGGTCATCGGTCAAAAAGCTGATCTCATCCCCGGCTTGAACATTCAACATCGCGGCTGCGGTTTGCCCCAACAGGCATACGGCTTCGTCGCTTTCAAAGACGGAAGCGTCATACCCATCGGCGTAAGTGATCCTGTGCGCGCCTTCCAGATAGCGTTCCAGGTCGTTCGTGAGCGTCATCTGATTTCTGGTTCCCGCACTGCCCGCGCGAACACTGAGTTTCCCGTAATAGTACAGTCCCTTTGCCAGATCAGATTCGGACAATACCTTAATCGAATCGGAGGAAAAACCCGTGACGCGCACCGTTACATCCGTTTCATAAAAGGCGTCCTGATAGGTATGCATCGCCAGTATAAAAACGCCCGTTCCGGCGAAAAGCACCACCGCGAGGAGAAGCGAAAGCAAAGTCTTCCCGATATTGCGCCTGATCTGGCGAAACGCATAGGTCGTCACCTGGCAAAAAGCGGAATATCCCCCGGAAACAGGCGCTTCGTCCGCTTCCAAAAGCTTTGAGACCGCAAAATCAGCCGGAGGAGGAGTCTCCTCCCGACGAACAGAGGTCTCCCTTTTTGTGGCTCCTGTCTGAGAGCCCACCTGCAGCAGTTCAAGCGGAGGAATCTTCCGCATTTTCCCCAAAACGGCAAAGCTGATACCTATGACGTAGGCAGCCTCTGCCAACAGACATACCACGATGACTTTAAGCGACAATGCCGCATTGAGAACATAGTCCTCCGGCATGCCCTCCGACAGCCCGCTCAATGCCGCGGCCGCCGTCCGGGACGTGTACAAGATCCCGACAGCACTGCTTGCAGGAATCGCCACTGCGAGCAAAACCCCAAACGGCAGCACGATCGCAGTCGCCGCCTTCCTCGCCGGGACGCCGAGCGTCCGCATGATGGCATATGATTTCTTCTCTCCTCCAACATACAGGTAAACTGCGAGGAACTGCGCCAGCATCGCGCCAAACACATAGAAAACGACGGTGAAAAGCGAGGTGCGCTCACCATTTTCGAAGCTGTCTTTTACCCGCATCCAACCGCCATCCGAAAAGCGCAGCCCGAGCCCCATCTCGGCAGCCAGAGGTTCTGCGGCTCCCTTGAAGGCTTCGATATCCTGTGCCTTTTCTACAAACACGCTGAACTCGCCCGCACTACCCTCATAGTCGTCCGGCACTGCCACAGGCAAAAGCGAAGCCGGTACAAAAACAGTGTTTTCCGTGTACGCCCATTCCGACTCCGCTATGCGCGTCTGCACATCATCCGTCATCCGATAAGCGCCCGCAATCTCCAACTCCTTCGTAGATACAAAGTCCGCCAGACGTTTCCCGGCTCCGAGCGCCATCGCTCCTGCCATGGAATTTTGCGGTGTCAGCTTATCCCCCAGCTGCACTGTGATCCTGTCCCCGACGGACAGCCCATAGGTCTCCAGGAAAAGTTCGCTCACCACGCAGGCATCCTCGTCCCCGGCGGTCAGAGGCTTCCCCTCGGCGATGACCATGCTGCGCTCATTGAAACGCGGTATGGAACGCATGTCGGAAGTATAGACGATATCAAAGGTACGGGAATCCTGCCGAATCGCCCGAATCAGTCCTTTCTGGTAGGCAAAGTCCGGGCTTTCAAGGTAATCCTCTCCAAGACTGTCCAGGACGCAGAAAGCTTTGGCGTCCGCATCCATCACGTTAAGCCTCAGCTCCCGCCCGCTCGTCCTGTCGTAATTTCCCGTGACAAGGCAGCGGCTTCCCTTCTTTGACTCCTCAAAAAAGGACAAGGGCAATTCGCCGTAATAGTAATCGGATGCCCGTAATTCTTCATATTCTTCTTCCGTCAGTTTTCTCGTCTCGATTTCAAGAGGCTTTTCGGGATCAAGTACAACGTCGCCCGCAAGCAGCCTGACGTTCTCCAGCAGCAGATGGATAAAATCCCCGGAACCAGGAGTCTCCTCATAGCCGGCATAGTCGCCCTCCAGCACAAACTGCCCTGTCCCGTAAGCCGTCTCTCCATCCTTCACCAGCCGCTTGTAATCTTCGATCAGTCCGGCCGTCATATACCTTGTATCCGCCATTGTCACCCCAGGCAGCGAGGCAAACGCCTTCAACTCATCCGCTGTCGGCCACGGCTTGTCGTCCGGAGAAAACTGATACAGCGTACCGTCCTCCTGATAGGATACCGTGGGCGTGGTGATATCCAGCGCGGCAACTCCGTGATAAAAACTCTCAGCTTGTTCCGTCTCCCTGCGCATCAGCGTGTAATCTGTGACACGGGAAAGCAACACAAATGACGCCATCGCAAGCAGAGACAGCGTCAACAGAGTTCTCACAGGAGAACGCAGGAGCGTTTTTAGGGCAACCGATCTTCTCATTTCATTCTTCTCTCCAATATTTTCATTCAGTATAGCAAAAGCCAAATCCTATTTCAATATTTTCAATATTTCTCATATCATTTATTGATGTATTTAAGGCTGTATGATATACTGTTGGAAAGAAAAATCTTATCGAAAGAAACTATAGAAAGGTGGAAATCATATGTTAGAAGAACTGAAGCAGAAAGTATATGAAGCGAACATGGAGTTGCCGCGCAGAGGCCTTGTCACCTACACTTGGGGCAACGTAAGCGGGATCGACCGCGAGAAAGGGCTGTTCGTCATCAAGCCGTCGGGCGTCGAGTACGAGGAGCTCAAGCCGGAAGATCTGGTCGTCATGGACCTGAAAGGAAATAAAGTTGAGGGCGACATGAACCCGTCTTCTGACACGAAGACGCATCTCGTCCTTTACAATGAATTCCCGGAGATTGGCGGCATCGTGCACACGCACAGCACCTACGCGGTGTCCTGGGCGCAGGCGGGACGCGATATCCCGGCTTACGGCACGACGCACGCAGACTATTTCTACGGCCCGATCCCTTGCGCGCGAAACCTCACGACTGAGGAGATCGAGGAGGATTACGAGACGAATACCGGTCATGTGATCGTCGAGACCTTCCGCGGCCGCGATATCAATCCAGCTTACGTACCGGCTGTCATCTGCCGCAATCACGGCCCGTTCACCTGGGGTAAGGACGCCGCGCAGGCGGTCTACCACTCCGTTGTTCTGGAAGAAGTCGCAAAGATGGCCATGTTCACCGAGCAGATCAATCCGAAGGTAGCCTCTGCCCCTACCAACATCCAGAACAAGCACTTCATGCGCAAACACGGACCGAATGCTTACTACGGGCAGGGAAAACACTGACATAAACCGTCAATGAAAGTAGACCAACTAAGCAGAATAGATTTATCGACTTGAATCGAAAGAATAAGGAGTTTACATAATGATTAAACTGAGCGCTTCTGTATTATCAGCTGACTTTGCGAGACTTGGGGCGGACTGTCGCGAGGTGCTGGACGCCGGGGCGGACATGATCCACTTCGACGTCATGGATGGACATTTCGTGGACAACCTAAGTTTCGGCCTGCCTGTGCTCAAAGGACTTCGCAACGCGCTGCCGGAAGCCTATTTTGACGTACATCTGATGATCACGCATCCGCTGCCGTATGTCAAGAACTTCGTTGACGCCGGGGCGGATTGCATCTCGTTCCACGCGGAGGCTGCCAACAGCATCACCGCCACGATCGCCTCGATCAAGGCGTACGGCTGTAGTGCCGGGCTCGTGATCAACCCGACCACACCAGCGGAAGCGGTCTTCCCGTTCCTGAAGGATCTGGCGCTTGTCCTCGTCATGGGCGTCACGCCCGGTCACGGCGGACAGGCCTTCCGCAGCGAAAGTCTGGACAAGCTGCGCGCGATTCGCGCGGAGTGTGACCGTTTGGGAATCTCACCCTATCTCTCCGTAGACGGTGGGATCAAAGTCGACACCACTGCCCCGCTCTGCGTTGAGGCAGGCGCGAACTTGCTCGTTGCCGGGAGCGCGATTTTCGGTGCTAAGGACAAAGCCGCGGTAGTGCGTGCGTTCAAAGCGCTGAACGAATAGAAACAATTCTTCAACACATATTTCGGGCGTGCATTTTGGAGTTTGTCCCAAATTTCTGGCGAAATTATGAGGGAAATCCGAAAATGCACACCCATTGAAAATTCATCTTTTTAATGCTTCCCATTCATCCCGCGTTATAGCATAAACATATGAAACAATATTCTTTTCGTCAGGATATTCTTTGACTTTTCTCATGCCATTCGCAATTGCGGTAGAATATGATCCTATATTTGTATATTTCATATATGAATACAAGCGATTATATCCTGTATTCTCAAAAACCCAATCCCTAACTGCTCTTGCAGCTTCACTTCCAAAGCCTTTTCTCCAATATTTTTTATGAATATGATATCCTATTTCCGGAAGTAAATCCCCATCAATATCTTGAATCGTAATTCCACAATCGCCTATCATCTCGTCCGTTTCCTTTAGCACTATAGCCCAAAGTCCGAATCCATATTTGGCATAATTCTCAATATTCCATTGAATCCATCCTCTGACTTCCTTTTCATCAAAAGGCTTGGGATAATGCTCCATAGTTTCCTGATCAGAAAGAATTTCATATAAAGAATTAAAATCTTCAAAGGTATATTCCCTTAATAGCAGTCTTTCTGTTTCAATTATCATTATTATCACTCCAAGTTTCAATTTACATAGCAAGTCTATTTCTTCCTGTAAAATTCAATCGACCGATCAAAGAGCAAAAATAATTCATAGCAGATTTCCATCAGCATCGTAAAACGCATCGCAGTATACAAGTCTCCCGGAAACCTTGCCTTTTATAGATTTGTCCAAAAAAAGAATCTGCAAATGTTCATTGTCAAATTCATTCTCTGATACGGTAATTCCATAGTATTTTCCACTTTCAAATCCAAACCGTGAATAATAGTTTCCACCCAGTAAAGCAATCCAGGAGAATCCAGACTTTTCAGCCTGCTTCATGCACTCTTTCACAAGCGCAGAACCTATTCCTCTATTCTGATATTCTTTTCGTACTCCCAGCGGGCCTAAAGCCAGCCCCGGAGAATCTCCTATTTTTGCTTTCGTCAATGCATTGTAACCAACTACATTTTCTTCATCTAATGCGATTACGCATAACTCAGGCAAATAGCCGTCCGATTTCAGCAAAATTTCCGCAAACTCCCATTCATTGAAAATGTCATTGCTGTTTTCATGGTAAAATGCACTTTTCAACGCGTCCTTTGTCCATTGCAAATATGAAAATTCAAACGTCCTTATTTCCACTCGTTTTTCCTCCAAACTACGTTTTCTCTACTTTCGGCTCAACAAAATCTTCTTCGCTCCCGCATTTCATAGAAATATGATGGATTCCTTTTATCATAGCCCCTCCTGTTCATTCTATGACCGTGCTGCCGTCTGTCCTGCGATAAATCCGCTTGCCCACGCCCACTGCAGATTGTAGCCTCCGCACGGGCCGTCCACATCGAGCAGTTCTCCGGCAAAATAGAGATTCCGGTGCAGTTTCGATTCTAATGTCTCTGCATCAATCTCCCTGCAGTCCACGCCGCCGCTGCACACCTGACATTCATCGAAGGAGCGCACTCCGGTCACCGGAATCGTGAAAGCTTTCATACACGAAACCAGTCTGTCGATCGCTCCGACATCCTGCTTCTCACAAATCTTTGATTTTTCGTTCTCTGTTCCATCAACTAACTCTGTGCAAGTCCGTGATTTCTTGACCCTCGCAGATGCTCCATTGCAGTTTTGCTCAATCAGTTCTTTGCATGTCTGCGATTTCTTGATCCCCGCTTCTGCAAGCACGACCGGAATCAGCTTTTCATGCAGCATTCCTTTCAGGAGTACCGCCGCGGTTTCACATGACAGTCCATTTGCACGCGCATACAGCAAATCCGCCAGATAAGAATGTTCAAATTCCGGCAGCAGATCAATTGACAAGGTATATTGAACACCTATTTGTCTGGCTGATTGCCCTGCCTGTCTAACGCACGCAGAATCAAATCGTCTCAGATCTTCTGCGGACACAAAGCGCGAAAGCTGAAACACTACGATTCCGGATACACCGTACTTCGTCCACTGAAGCTCACCAGTTTCTTCTTTCACTGGTCGTCCGTCTGCAAGGAGCGTCACTCTTGCGCGGCAGCGCACACCGGCGAGCGATGCAAAGAAATCTCCGGAGCAATTCAATGCGGCAAGCGCCGGACGAGGTGTTATGATCGTATATCCGAGCTGCGCGGCGAGGCGATAGCCGCTTCCGTCCGAACCGGTCTTCGGCAGGCAGCGCGAACCGCAGGCGAGAACTATAGCATCTGCCTGATAAGACCAGGAGGAAGTTTTTACACTCCAACAATCACCTGTCATCTTTACTGTTTCTATCTTCTCATTGAATTTTAGCTTTACCTTCAACCTGCGCAGTTCTGCCAAAAGCACGTCAAGCACTGCGGAGGACTGCATATTGTACGGATAGACGTATCCGTTCTTCTCAATCGTCAGAAGTCCCAGCTCTTCAAAAAAACGGCGCGTCTGCTCCGCCCCGAAGCGCTCCGTCACAGACTGCGCCATTTTCTTCCCGCTCCCATAGTACCGCGTAGGGAGGTCTGAATCCATATTCGTGAGATTGCATCTGCCATTCCCGGTCAGCAGAAGCTTACGTCCCGGACGGTCCATCGCATCCAATACCGTCACTTCTGCGCCTGATCTTGCCGCCGCGATCGCTGCTACCAACCCGGACGCACCCGCCCCGGCTATCAATATCTTACATGCCATAAATAAGTATGGCCTCCTTTTTGATTCTATTCAAAAAATCTCGATCACTACTCGTTGTTGTAACTACATCTACATGTACTTTAAAAACATCCTCCAACACTGCGACAAAGCCGAAATATTGCAAAAGATTCCTCATACTGCCTTTATCAATCAGAAGGTCTATATCGCTGGATTCTGTTGCTTCTCCGCGTGCATATGAACCGAAAACGTAGAGCTTGGCTACGCCATATTCTTTGGCAATCGGTATGCTGTTCTTTTTGATCGTGTCTAAGGAATAAGCCTTTTTCATGGCATCATCACCTCTGTTTCGATTCTTCAATTATTTGTCCGATATCAGTGATACTATATCATATTCGTACGCAAATATCTACGTAATCATAGCAGATAACTCTTTTAGCTGACACATTTCTTTACTATGCCACACGAAATACATCTTACGATTTTACATTGATGTATCCGGCAGTTTCACATACCCGCGCTCATACAACCGTTGCAGCGATTTCAAGATTCCTAGCTTCGCGTGCGGCCAGGTCAGGCCGCCCTGAAAATAGACCGCATATGGCGGCTTGATCGGTCCGTCCGCCGAGAGTTCGATCGATGAGCCCTGCACGAACGCGCCCGCCGCCATGATCACATCACTGTCGTAGCCGGGCATCGCCCACGGCTCCGGCGTCACGTAGCTGTCTACCGGCGCGGCTGCCTGTATCCCCTCGCAGAACGAGATCACGCCTTCCGGGAAGCCGAATTCCACCGCCTGTATGATGTCGTAGCGCTCCTCCGTCGAGTTCGGCACCACATGAAAGCCGAGCTTTTCATAGACATTCGCGGCAAAGATCGCGCCCTTTAAGGCCGCGGCAGTCACGGTTGGCGCAAGGAACAAGCCCTGATAGAACGACTGCATCACGCCGAGGGAAGCTCCGACCTCTTTTCCCAGCCCCGGAGAGGTCAATCGGTAAGCGCAGCGCTCGACGCACTCTTCTGTCCCCACGATATAGCCGCCGATCGGCGCGAGTCCGCCGCCTGGATTCTTGATCAGAGAGCCGACCACCATGTCCGCGCCAAGATCGCTCGGCTCGATGCGCTCCACAAACTCCCCATAGCAGTTGTCCACCATGCAGATGATCTCCGGATTGATCTTTTTCACAAATGCAATCGCCTCGCCGATCTGCTCCACAGAGAGCGTCGGTCTCGTCTGATAGCCCTTGGAGCGCTGAATCTCCACAAGTCTTGTGTTCGGACGGATCGCCGCGCGGATTCCCTCATAGTCAAAACTTCCGTCTGCCAGAAGATCAACCTGCGCATAGCTGACCCCGTATTCCGCAAGTGATCCGCATGACGGGCGGATTCCGATGACTTCCTCCAGCGTATCATACGGTTTTCCGGAAATCGACAGCAGCTCGTCTCCCGGCCTTAGATTACCGGACAGGGTCACCGCGAGCGCATGCGTCCCGCAGGTAATCTGCGGCCGCACAAGCGCCGCCTCCGTATGAAAAGTCAGAGCATACACCTGCTCTAGCGTGTCGCGTCCCAAGTCATTGTAGCCGTAACCGCTCGTCGTCTGGAAGCATTCCGCGCTCACGCGGGCCTCCTGCATCGCTTTGATCACCTTGAGCTGATTGTACTCCGCCGTCTCATCGATCCTGCGGAAACGTTCCTCCAGACTCTTCAATATTTCTTCTGTGAAATCAAGCACCGAACGACTGACGCCCAGCGACTCATACATCTGTTCCATAATTTTCTTCCCTTCCGTCCCTTCTCTCCTGTTCGCACTCAGCAGATTTCTGCTTCGGATTTCTCTGATTCCTGTCTCTCTTACCTATTCTCAAACTATGGGGCTATCCATGAACAATTCCTTTCTCGGAAAGCACACCCTCCATATACCCAAGGATTCTTTCTGAATCATATTCAAATTTCCCCTTGTCCACCCAGATCACATCACGCTCCCTACGGAACCAAGTCAGCTGTCGTTTCGCAAAATGCCGTGTATCGCGCTTAAGCACGCGCACTGCCTCCTCCAACGGATATTCGCCCGCGAGGTAATCCAACATCTCCTTGTACCCGAGTCCCTGCATCGACACCATCTCCCGCGTGCAGCCTGCCGCCTTCAGCGCGCGCACTTCATCGAGCAGTCCCTGCTCCATCATCACATCGACGCGCAGATCAATATTGCGGTACAGTCGTTCGCGCTCATCGTTCAACACAAAATACGCGAAATGGTAGGGCGACTCCTTTTGCCGCTCCGCCTCATTGTGCTCCGAAATCCGCTGCCCCGTCTCATGGTAAAACTCCAATGCACGGATCACGCGCTTCACATTGTTCGCGTGGATCGCGTCCGCTGAGGCAGGATCCACCCCGCGCAGCATCTCATGCAGCTGTTCCGCACCTTTCGTTTCTGCCAGATGCTGCAGCGACTCCCGATAGGAGCTGTCCTCCCCGTTCTTCGTGAAATCGATATCGTACAGCACTGCCTGAATGTAAAAGCCTGTCCCGCCGACCAGGATCGGAATTTTCCCTCTGCTGTGAATCTCACGGATATACCGCTTCGCAAGCTCCTGAAATTTTACGACGTGGAACTCCCCCGTCGGCTCGAACTCGTCAATCAAATAATGCGGAACTCCCTGCATCTCTTCCTTCGTCACTTTCGCCGACCCGATATCCATGCCGCGGTACACCTGCATTGAATCCGCTGAGATAATCTCCCCGCCGATGCGTTTCGCGAGCTCCACCGAAAGGCTCGTTTTACCGACCGCAGTCGGCCCGGTCACGATCACAAGCGAAAATTTCTTCTGTCCCATACACCTTATTTACTCCTGCTATCATTAACCTTGAGACACGTTACCTTAAAATCAATAATGCCATACTTTTCTCTTCATCCTGCGCAGCGCGAGCACCGTCACCACAAGAACGACCGGAAAACCGATCCCGGCGAGCACGCCAGCCTGCAGATCATTGCCCGCGTTCTGCGAGATGTTCCCTACGATTGCCGGGCCTACTGCTCCGCCAAGATCGCCCGCCAGCGCCAACAGAGCAAACATCGCAGTCCCTCCCATCGGGAGCGTCGCCGAGGAAATGCTGATCGAACCTGGCCACATGATCCCGACCGAGAAACCGCAGAGCGTACAGCCAATCAGACCCAGAATGGGCAGGCTGGCAAGTCCGGCAAGCAGATAACAGCACAGGCAGAGAATCCCGGACGCGATCATAAACTTCTGCAGATCGACTTTCTCCCCGAACTTTCCGTAGAGGACGCGGCTGATGCCCATAAATACCGCAAATCCGCACGGTCCGGCCAGATCGCCCACTGTCTTTGAGACATGCAGCGCCGACTCCGCGAACGCGGAAGCCCACTGCGCCATCGCAAGTTCCGAAGACCCTGCGCAGATCATCAGCACGATCAACAGCCAGAAGATCCGCGTCTTGAACAGCTGTCCCATCGTCATGCTCTGTCCGTCCTCCACCAGAGGCTCGATCGGACAGGTCGCAAAATTGTAGATATTGTACAGCGGAACGATCGCCCACAGGCAGGTCAGGATACGCCAGTGCTCGATCCCGAACAGGCTGAAGAACAGCGTGGATCCGAGGATCACGCCGACTGAGCCCCAGCAGTAAAACGAGTGCAGCAGGCTCATCATCCCCTCTTTGTTCTCAAACGGGCAAGCCTCGACGATCGGGCTGCAGAGCACCTCGATCAATCCGCTTCCCACCGCATAGATCACCACACAGATCAGAATCCCGGCAAAGGGTGACGGCAAGCGATCCGGAAGAAATGCAAGACCCGCCAGCCCGACGCCGGACAGAATTTCCGCCGCGACGATGCTGACCCGGTAGCCGATGCGATCCACAAATTGCGCGCAGATAAAATCCACGACCAGCTGCGTAAAGAAAAAGCAGGTCGAGATCAGCGCGAGCCGCCCGTAGGAAATCCCATAGCTGCTGTAAAAGGTCAGAAACAAAAGCGGCGCGAAGTTCGCCGAGATTGCCTGCGTGATAAAGCCGAGGTAGCAGGCCAGCAGCGTCCTCCTGTAATTCTTTTTTGTATTCATCCTATCTGCTCCTCTCTTGCTTATGACTTGCTTTTTTTGTTTTGCCGGTTATAATTATATCTGACAGCCAAATGTTGTCAATAATATTCAAAGAAAAGAGGTCCTGTTTATGAGAAAGAAATTGAATATCACCGAGGGCATTTTTCCCATGCCGGTACTGATGGTCGCCACTTACAATGACGACGGCAGCGTGAATGTCATGAACGCCGCCTGGGGAACGATGCAGGAGCGGAACACGGTAGCCCTCAACCTGAGCGAATCACACAAGACAGTAAAGAACATTAAGAAAAGAGGCGCGTTTACGGTGAGCATCGCCGACGCCGCCCATGTAGTTGAGGCGGACTATTTCGGCGTCGCATCCGGCAACCAGACCGCAGACAAGCTGACAAAAGCCGGTCTCACCGCCAGCAAGGCGGAAACGGTAGACGCCCCTGTTATCAATGAATTCCCGCTCTGCCTGGAATGCGAATTTATTGAATATCAGGATAACGAATACGGCTGCGGTGTGATCGGTAAGGTCGTAAACGTCACGGCGGACGAGCGCGTGATGCCGAACGGGAAGCTCGACATGTCCCTGGTGAACGCGATCGCCTTCGACCCGTACACACATGGCTACTACAAAGTATCCGAGCGTGTCGGCGAAGCCTTCCATGACGGGATGAAACTGAAATAACGCTTTCTGCAGAACAGACAAAGGGGTGTCGCAAAATCATCAAAATTAGATGATTGAGCGGCACCCTCGCTCATTATAATCAAAAAATTAAGCTTTCTTTAATGGAATCCAGATATAGCTTATATAATCATCCGGATTCTCTGCCGGAGGACCATACACTTCAAGGTTGTATTTACCTGCAAGCTCATATCCCTGTAGAGCAGGAAGCCATTCAGACCAAATCTTAGTGTTTACACTCTGTAAGCTGTCCGGCAGCTGTCCTTTACAGATGAACTGTGCCCACAGACTGCCTGGAATCTGATAAGTCCCGCAGTCTTCAGGAATGTCTTCCCACGGTTTATACAGATCCGCAATCCAATAGTCAAAATCCTTGCCGCCCATATCAACGCAAACACCAAATGTCCCCATGATAGGACACTTCTCTCCCTGTCCCATGTATTCAGTCCAAAACTTCGGTATCTCCTGATAACTGGTATCCGAATTGAAGCGTCTCCTGGTTCCGACAATAGTAAAAGGAGCCTTTTCAACAATACAATAATCTAGCATCGTTCCACCCTCCATCGTGATCTTGATATGCAGTGGAGCAAGAGATCTGAGCGGCGCACCTGTCTCCCGTGCCTGTGATGGTGTGATTCCATGAAACTTCTGAAAAGCTTTTGCAAAGCTGTCCGGTGATTCATAGCCATATTTAACGGCAACATCAATTACCTTCACATCTTCCCGGCTGAGTTCCTGAGCTGCCAGAGTCATCCTGCGCGCACGGATATATTCACCGACAGTCATACCACACAGAGCTCCAAAGATACGCTGGTAATAGAACGGAGACAAAGCTGCCTTACCGGCAATATCTGTGATGTCCAGTTCCTCTGTCAGATTCTGCTCTATGAAATCAATAGATTCCTGAACTCCTTCGATCCAGCCTTTCATCCTGCTCACTCCCTCGCACTGTACTGACAGTATATCAGCCATACAAATTAACACCCGACATTCTGTGCTCTCTTAGTCAGGTCAGTTTTCTTTCCGCTGCCAATTTAGTCCATCCATTGACATCAGCCTCTCATTATAACGGCTCTTATTCTTTCAGAAAAGAAGCAATCCTCTCTTCCTTTCGGAAAACGGACTCAAATTGCCTCAGTCCAAACCGGCGGACAAATAATTCACATTTACACAAGAAAAGATAATAAGGGTTCAGCCCCTCGCCAAACAAGCTTTCAAAATTCCCCTGCCCCTTTGCTATGATCAGATCGGCACCCAATAATAGTTCCTTTGCCTCTTTTGAAAATCTTTTGATGACCGACCCAGGCGCCGCGTTTCCGTTGCCGATGCAGGGAACGAGTTCAGTCAGCCCCACTTCCTGCGCATCGCAAAGCGTTGCATCATTTGTCACATCTTCGCCTCTTACGATCACACGAATCTGCATCGACGGATAACGTTCCCGTATAAAGCGGATCAATAATTTATCGAATACGATCTCTCCGCAATTATCCGTCAGGTATACCAGTTTGCGGGTCGTTTCCAAGTCATTTATGAACTGAGAATACTCTTCTTCCGGTACTGCCGCCATATGATTCAGCAGCTCTTCCAATCCCTGTTCACTAATATGCTCTACAGCGGAAAAATCGATGTAGTTTCCAGCGCACACATACCTGATACATTCTTTGATTGAATCATCAGACTGCCGTATCCGCTGCTCAATTTCCTTTTCTTTATCCAGAAGCAGCTGGTTGTACTTATGTTTGACCTCGGTATAATCCGGCTTGCCCCAATACTCTTCGCATACGTCATTGATTTTTTCCGCAAGCCAGGGCGTAGACTCTGAACGACCATATTTGTACAGAATTTCCAAGACCCGGTGCAAATACTCGGATTTCTTTTCCTCATCTTCATATTGTCTGACCAGTTTATCCTGTTTTCTCAATATGCAGGAGAAACACATGGAATTCGTGCGCATACGATCCCTCCTCTGCTTTCGATCATACTTTTCTCCGGAGCGTCCCGTCGGCAGTGGATTTGCTAAAGCCTTACAGTACTTGTGCTTTGAGTACAAAACGTCCGGCTTGTTTGAAATTACCAATGCACGAATTCCCCGCCGATGATTCCGTGGGCATTTTCATCCGATAAAATACCGTATATATCAGGATGCTTTCCCGGCAAAATCTGCAAAAATGCTATTTTAAGGTTCATATTGGTCTACTCCAATCCATTTCTGTCAGCAAACTATCACACGATCCTCTTGAATTTCTTCTCCAACTCCTGCTTCGTCATCGCGACGATCGTCGGGCGGCCGTGCGGACAGTTGTACGGATTTTCCAGTGTCAGAAGCTCCGCGATCAGCGCATCCGCCTCCTGCGCCGTCATCCTGTGGTTTCCCTTGACCGCCGCCTTGCAGGACATCGAGGCGATCTTCTCCTGAATCGTCTGCGAGGAGGATCTCTCCGACACGTCGGTCAGTCCGTCCAGCATCTCCGTGAACAGCGTGCGGTTCGCAATCCCGTAGAGGTTGCCGGGCACCGCGCTGATGGAATAATCTCTGTCTCCGAAATGTTCGATCACAAAACCTACCGCCGCGAAATGGTCCAGATTCTGCTTCAGCACCGTCTCCTCCTGCATGCCCAGCGTGACGATGATTGGCGGCGTGATCATCTGTGAAGTCTGTTCCTTCTTCTTAAATTTCTCCATGAAACGCTCATAGAGCACTTTCTCATGCGCCGCGTGTTGGTCGATGATATACAGCTTCTCCTCATACTCGATCAGCCAGTATGTCTCAAAGAGCTGTCCGATCAGTCGGTGCTTCTTCATGCCCTCCGCAGAGAGCAGACGATCGTCAAACAGCTGCATCTGGACCGATTCTCCGGTCGTTTCAGCCTGTACTGTCTGCATGTCCTGTCCATTGTCGGTCTTTGTCTGCGTTTCGTCATGCAGAATATTTCCCGTCACAGGGCGGATCGTCCCCGTGCGCTGCCGCTGTGGATATTTCGCCTCATACGGGCTGTCCGCCTCTGCGATCAGCTGACTGCGCACCTTCTCGAACGGCTCTGGATAACGAAAATGCATTTCTCCCGGCGTCTTTCTTTGTCCGTCCTGAGTATGTACGCCGACCTGTCCTGTACCGCTTTTCAAAATCTGAGTATTTGCGTCTGCCTTTCCCGTGTCGCTCTGTGCTTTCGACTGTCTAGCGATTTTCGGCTCGTCGATCGTGATCTCCGGGATCAGCTCTTTCCCAAGCAAACCGTCTTTCACCGTCTGAAGTACCTGCTCATAGATCCCGCTCTGATCGGCGAAGCGCACCTCCATCTTGGTCGGGTGCACGTTGACGTCCACCTGCGTGGAATCGATCTGCAGCATCAGCACCGTGAACGGAAAACGATGGTTCATGATGAACGGCTTGTACGCGTCCTCGATTGCCCGCGCGACGATCGCGCTCTTCACATACCTGCCGTTAACGAAATAATTCTCAAAATTCCGGTTGCCACGCGAGATCACGGGTTTCCCAATGAAACCTGCAATATGCAGGCCGCTTCCCTCCCCGGCGTCGATCTTCACGACATTCGAGGTGATGTCCCTGCCGTAGATACCGTATATGATATCGCGCAGATTGCAGTTGCCGGAAGTGTGCAGTTTCGTGTCCCCGTTGTTGATAAATTTAAAGGAGATCCCTGGATGCGACAGCGCCAGCCGCTCCATCAGATCACTGACATAGCCTGCCTCCGTCGCCGCCGTCTTGAGGAATTTCCTGCGGGCAGGCGTATTGTAGAACAGATTGCGCACCAGAAACGTCGTGCCCTCCGGTGCTCCGATCTCCTCAAACGACTTCTCCGCGCCACCCTCGATCACATAGCGCACGCCCGTGATGCCGCCCGCGGTCTTTGTGATCATCTCGACCTGGCAGACCGCCGCAATGCTTGAGAGCGCCTCACCACGGAACCCGAGCGTCCCGGTGGTCAGCAGGTCGTCCACCGTGCGGATCTTGCTGGTCGCGTGGCGCAGAAACGCCGTGCGCACCTGCTCCTTCGGGATACCGCTTCCGTTGTCCGTGATGCGCACAAGCGAAATGCCGCCGTCCTTGATCTCGACTGTGACCGCGTTCGCGCCCGCGTCGATCGCGTTCTCGACGAGCTCCTTCACGATGGAAGCCGGTCGCTCCACGACTTCTCCCGCGGCAATTTTATCGATGGTCTCCTGACTTAGGAGCGTGATCTCGTGCATGTTTACTCCTTTCAACCATAAGCTTATCTGATTTCTTCTTTGAGTATAGCAAAATCATCCCCGGCTTTCAATCCAGACAGTACAAGTTCTTGAAAAGATGGCATCTTCGTATATAATAGAAGTATGTAAAAGCGGATTTGAACGGCGAATTGACGGAGGCGGACAGGATGACATTAAAAGATTACCCCTACCTTTATGAGACCCACATGCACACCCGGCCGGGGAGCGCCTGCGCGCATAACTCCGGTGCAGAGATGGCTGCGGCGGCGCATCTTATGGGCTACGCGGGAATCATCATCACTGATCACAACTGGGGCGGCAATACCGGTATCGATCGCTCTCTGCCCTGGGAACAGTGGGTGGACCACTTTACGACAGGCTACAGAGAGGCGCTGGGATATGGGAAAAATCATGATCTTGATGTATTCTGGGGATATGAGGCCGGATACCGGGGTACGGAATTTCTGATCTACGGGATCACGCCGGACTGGCTGAAGGCACATCCTGAAATCCGCGGCGCCGACGTGAAAGAGCAATACCGTCTGATCCATGAGGGCGGCGGCATGGTCATCCACGCCCATCCGTTCCGGGAGGCCGGGTATATTCCGGAGATACGACTATATCCGGAGTATGTAGACGGCGTGGAGGGAATCAACGCGGCCCACTCTTCCCCCAGCCATAAAAGCAGCCATCACAACCCGGAATACGACCGCCGGGCGATCCGCTATGCCAACGAGCACGGTCTTCCGATCACCGCCGGTTCGGACATCCACACGACAGCTCTTCCGGGCGGTGGTGTCGCCTTTCGGCATCGGCTCACGTCCGTGCAGGATTACTGCAAGGCGATCCTTGGCAAAGAGGATTATGTGCTGACCAACGGCGACGCCATATTTGACCAAAAAGGGAAACCCATCATCTCCACACAAATTTCCCGCCTATCGAATTGACGATGAAATGAATCCGCTCGCTGTCGATCTCATATTTCTTTGCGATCTCGTCAAACTTGGCGCGATTGTGTTCCGGAACCGACGCCGCGATATAATAGTCTCCCGGATAGTTCAGCCTTCCCAGCGGTTTTTCAGTTTATTCTGCAGACGATAGATCGTGTTCAGCGCGTCGATCGGCGTCAGATGCGACACGTCGAGCTCCTGCAGCTCTTTCAGCACATCCGTGTCGCTGGTCGTCTCAAATAACGACATCTGGTCGAGATCGACCTGGTCGTACTTCTTCGGTTTCGTTTTTTTCTGCCCGGAATTCCCCGAATCCGGCGTCTGCACATGCACCGTGATGTCGGCGTTCGTCAGCTCCTCCGCCAGCTCGTTCGCGCGAGCGATCACGCTGTCCGGCACTCCGGCGAGCTTCGCTACCTGGATCCCGTAACTCTTGTCCGCTCCGCCTTTCACGATTTTGCGCAGGAACACGATATCGTCGCCCTGCTCCTTGACCGCGATGCAGTAATTGTTGACCCCGGTCAGCTTCCCCTCAAGCTCCGTCAGCTCATGGTAGTGCGTGGCGAACAGCGTCTTTGCCCCGAGCAGCTTCGTGTCGCTGATGTGCTCCACGACTGCCCATGCAATACTCAGACCGTCGAAGGTGCTCGTTCCCCTTCCGATCTCGTCCAGGATCAGCAGGCTGTTCTTCGTCGCGTTGCGCAGGATATTCGCCACCTCCGTCATCTCGACCATGAACGTGCTCTGTCCGCTCGCCAGGTCGTCGGAAGCTCCGACCCTGGTAAAGATGCGGTCCACAAGTCCGATCTTCGCGGAGGCCGCCGGGACAAAGCTCCCGATCTGCGCCATCAGCACGATCAGAGCGGTCTGGCGCATGTAGGTGGATTTCCCTGCCATGTTCGGCCCGGTGATGATCGAGATCCGGCTTTTTCCATTGTCCAGATAGGTGTCGTTCGCAATGAACATATCGTTCGGGATCATCTGTTCGACGACCGGATGGCGACCGTTCTTGATATCGATAACGCCCTTTTCGTTGAGTGTCGGCTTCACATAATTGTTCCGCTCCGCGACCAGCGCAAGGGACGCAAACACGTCGATTCCGGCCACAGCTTTCGCTGTCTCTTGGATGCGCTCAATCTCCTCCGCCACGCGGTTGCGGATCTCTATGTACAATCCGTATTCGAGTGAGTACAGCTTGTCCTCCGCCCCGAGGATCATGTCCTCAAGCTCCTTGAGCTCCGGCGTGATGTAGCGCTCCGCATTCGCGAGCGTCTGCTTCCGCGTATAGTAATCCGGCACCTGATCCTTATAGGAATTCGTCACTTCCAGATAGTAGCCGAACACCTTGTTGTATTTGACCTTCATCGTGCGGATGCCGGTCTTCTCCCGCTCTTTCGCCTCGAGCTCCGCCAGCCAGTTCTTGCCGTCGCTCTTGGCGTTGCGCAGGCGGTCGACCTCCTCGTTGTATCCCTCCTTGATGATGCCTCCGTCGCGGATACTGATCGGCGGCTCCTCTACAATGGAAGACTCGATCAACGCGTGCAGATCCTCCAGCGCGTCCATCTGGTTCTCCAGCCGCACAAGCAGCGGAGACTGCAGGCTTTTCATGATGTATTTGATATGCGGAAGCATCGAAAGAGACGTCTTAAAAGCGATCATATCCCGCGGATTCGCCGTCTGATAGCTGATGCGGCTGATCAGACGCTCCAGATCGTAGACCGGGTTCAGGTATTCCCGCAGCTCCTCGCGTGTGATCGCGTTGTCCTTCAGCTCTTCCACCGCGCCGAGGCGTTCATTGATCTCCTTCGTCTCGATCAGAGGCTGTTCCACATATTTGCGCAGAAGCCGCGCGCCCATCGCCGTCTTCGTCTTGTCGAGCACCCACAGCAGAGAGCCCTTCTTGTTCTTCTCCCTCAGTGTCTCGCACAGCTCCAGGTTGCGCCTCGTCGAGCTGTCGAGGATCATATATTTCCCGATCGAATACGGGAGCAGCCGCGTCAGGTTCGCGATCGAAGTCTTCTGCGTCTCCATCAGATATTTCAGCAGAGCACCCGACGCGATCATCCCGCAGCTGTAGTCGGAAAGCCCGAGCCCTTCCAGCGCGGATACCTTGAAATGCTCCATGAGCACACGCGCGCAGAGGGCATCGTCAAAATACCAGGATTCCAGCGCGAACACAGTGATCCCAAGCCGATCCTTCATATCGTCGATGTCCACGCCGCTGACATAGAAGGAATGGTTGCAGATGATCTCGGAAGGACCGAATTTCGTGATCTCGTCGAGCAGCTTGCGCTCGTCCTCGATCTCCGTCACCAAATATTCGCCTGTCGAGATATCCGCGACAGAGACGCCGTAGCGGTCCGCCATGTAGACAATACACATGAGGTAATTGTTGCGCGTCTCATCGAGCGCCTGCGCGTTCAGGTTCGTGCCCGGCGTGACGATGCGGATGACCTCGCGCTTCACGATACCCCTGGCCTCTTTCGGATCTTCGACCTGCTCGCAGATCGCAACCTTATAGCCCTTTGCAACCAGCTTATTCAGATAGCTTTCGACCGCATGGTACGGGACGCCGCACATCGGCGCGCGCTCCTCCTGCCCGCAGTCCTTGCCCGTCAGCGTGATTTCAAGCTCCTTCGATCCGACCAGAGCGTCGTCAAAAAACAACTCATAGAAATCGCCGAGACGATAAAAAAGGATGCAGTCCTTGTACTGCTCCTTTGTCTCCATGTATTGCTGCATCATTGGTGTCAGTGCCATTCCAATCGTTCTCCTGTTCAAAATTAACTGCAGATCATTTCTTCGCAGATATATCCGACATCAGGCTTCCCGCCTCTCTCCGATATAGTAGAATCCCTTACATTCCTTCAGATACACGTCCACGATCGTCCCGATCAACTCGCTGCCTCCCGGGAAATGCACGAGCAGATTGTTGCTCAGGCGTCCCGTGACAAGACTGTCGTCCTGCTCGTTAAGCGATTCGACGAGCACCGGAAGCGTCTGCCCCTCCACGCGCTTCGACATTTCCTGCGAGATCTCCTGCACAAGAGCAAGCAGGCGGTTGAAGCGATCCTTCACGACATCTTGCGGCACCTGGTTCTCCATGGCTGCGGCCGGAGTCCCCGTCCGCTTCGAATAGATAAAGGTAAACGCGCTGTCGTAACGCGCTTTTCGCACGACGTTCAGCGTCTCCTGAAAATCCTCCTCCGTCTCGCCCGGGAAACCGACGATGATGTCCGTCGTGATCGACAGATCCGGCATCTCCGTGCGCAGCCGGTCCACAAGCGCAAGATACTGCTCCTTCGTATACCTGCGGTTCATCTTCTTCAAAATCTCCGTACTCCCGGACTGTAGCGGCAGATGCAGGTGGCGGCAGATCTTCTTCGAGTCCCTCATGACCGCGATCAGCTCGTCCGAAAGATCCTTCGGATGTGAGGTCATAAAGCGGATGCGCTCCAATCCTTCGATCTGCTCCACGCGCTGAAGAAGCTGCGCGAAGGTCACCGGTTCTTCCAGATTCTTCCCGTAGGAGTTGACGTTCTGCCCGAGCAGCATGATCTCCTTCACGCCGTCCGCCACCAGACGCCTGATCTCACTGAGGATGTCTTCCGGTCTGCGGCTTCTCTCCCGCCCGCGCACATAGGGCACGATACAGTAACTGCAGAAATTGTTGCAGCCGAACATGATATTGACGCCGGACTTAAAAGAATACGTCCGCTCCGCCGGCAGATCTTCGACGATCTTGTCCGTGTCCTTCCAAACGTCGACGATCATGCGGTCAGAGTCCAGCGCCGTCCACAAAAGCTCCGCGAACTTGAAAATATTGTGTGTGCCAAAGACAAGATTCACGAAACGATACTTCTTCTGGATCCGCGCGACCTCCTCCGGTTCCTGCATCATACAGCCGCACAGCGCGACCTTCATGTCCGGATTCTTCTTTTTGTAATTTGAGACCAGCCCCAGATGCCCGTACACCTTCTGGTTTGCGTTCTCGCGCACCGTACAGGTGTTGTAGATCACAAAATCCGCGGCCTCATCCTCCGTGAGCTCATAGCCGGCCATCTCCAGGACTCCGCGCAGCTTCTCCGAATCTCTCGCGTTCATCTGACAGCCCATATTAAAAACGCAGGCCTTCGGACGACGGCCGTTCTCCTGCTCAAAATGCTCCGTCCACCGCCGGCACTTCGCAATGAAATAATACTGGCGCTCGGAATCGCCCGTCGGCGGCTGCTCACTCAAATTTACTCTGCTGAAATCGATATCCTGAACCATATCGTCATACCCTTCCCTGTTCTGTTCCCAATTGATCTCCAAATGAGAGATGGTAGGACTTCTCTCTACGGCCGCACCTGCCCGTTTCCGAAGATGATGTATTTCGTCGTCGTGAGCGCCTCGAGCCCCATCGGTCCTCTCGCGTGCAGCTTCTGCGTGCTGATGCCGATCTCCGCGCCGAAGCCGAACTCGAAGCCGTCGGTAAAGCGCGTCGAAGCGTTGACGTACACGGCCGCCGCGTCGATCTCGTCGAGGAAGCGCATCGCGTTCGCGTAGTCGCGCGTGATAATCGCCTCGGAATGGCCGGTGTTGTAACGGTTGATGTGTGCGATCGCCTCATCGATCGAGGAGACCGTCTTGATGGAGAGAATATAGTCCAGGTATTCTTTTCCCCAGTCCTCCTCCGTCGCTGGCACGCCGCCCTCAAAGCAGGACAATGCCTGTTCGTCCCCGCGCAGCTCCACATGATGTTCGTCCAGACGTTTCTTCAGCGCCGACAGTAATTCCTTTTCCACCTTCTCGTGTACCACGATCGACTCACAGGCGTTGCAGACGCCGATGCGCTGCGTCTTCGCGTTGTTGATGATCTCGATCGCCATGTCGAGGTCCGCCGTCTCATCCACATAGATGTGGCAGTTCCCGGTTCCGGTCTCGATCACCGGGATCGTGCTCTTCTCTACCACGGTGCGGATCAGCCCCGCGCCGCCGCGCGGGATCAGCACATCCACATATTCCTTCAGACACATAAAGCGGGCCGTCGTCTCCCGGTCCGTCACCGGGATCAGCTGCAACGCACGGCGTGAAATACCGCACGCCTCAAGCGCATGTCCGAGCACCTGCACAATCGCCGTGTTTGACTGTATCGCGTCGCTCCCGCCCTTTAAGATCACGGCGTTTCCGGTTTTAAAGCACAGGCCGAACGCGTCCGCCGTCACATTCGGGCGCGACTCGTAGATGATGCCGATCACGCCGAGCGGCACACGTCTCCGCCCGATCAGCAGCCCGTTCGGGCGCTGTTTCATCTCAGAGACCGACCCGATCGGATCGTCGAGCCGTGCAATCTGCCGCAGCCCTTCCGCCATACCTTCGATCCGGCTCTCATTCAGCATCAGCCGGTCCACAAGCCCCTCCGGCATATGGTTCGCCCGCGCCCGCGCGATATCCTCCTCATTCGCCTTCAAAAGATCTTCCTGATGCGCGATCAGCTCGTCCGCAGCCCTCAGAAGCGCCTCATTCTTCTGCGCCGTGGACAGCTTCCGGAGTACCGGCTCCATCACACGCGCACTTTGACCGATCGTAGCAAGCAGTACATCCGGATCCGCGAACATCCGCTGTTCCGTGAACAGATACTGCGGCAGGACATCGTACTCCTGCGCGGGCACCTCGTCCATGATCTGAAACTCAAACGCGACAGCGATCGTCACATGCCCGGTGTGCGCCGACAGATATCGATCATAAAAGCCCTTCCCATAGCCGCAGCGATGACGTTTCGCGTCAAAACCCACGCCCGGCACGATCAGCAGCGCATCCTCGTCACGCGCTTCCTCACAAGACGAAACCGGCTCCGGAATCCCGAAATATCCCGGAGCGACATCCTGATACGAATCCATATAATAATAGGTCATCTCGTCTTCCTGCACCCGGGGAGCGGCGACCTTCTTTCCCATTTTCCACGCCGCCTCTACAAGCGGCTTTGTCGAAACCTCGCCTTTGCAGTCCATGTATACATAGACGGCTTTTGCCTTCTCAAACGCATCCGTGTCCATGATCCGCGCACAGATGCGACTGCTCTTTTCCGCGATCTCCTGCGCGCCAAGCTGCTTTCTGCGCTCGATGACATGCGCTCTAATTTCCTTTTTTTCCATATTTTTCACCCAGATTTTCTATCTTTCCATCCTTGTTGATGACGTCGATGTTGTCGAGCTGTCCGCGCAGGTTCCTGCGCACCGCCTCGATGTATTCCCTGCGAAGCTCCGCCTGTTCCTGCCGCTCCGCCTCCGTCAGCCCCTCCGCCTTCGATTTCCGCGCCAACTCGTTGATGCGCTGCAATTTCCTGTCATCCATATATACACCTCTTGTTCACATCTCGTCCGCAAGGAAATCGATCAGGTGAAACTCCTCCTGCGGACGCGCCTGAAACAGCGTACCGATCTTGTCCCCGCGCACGATCTTGTGCAACACATGGAAGTCTTCCCCGCTCGCGATCACCATATCCGCGCCCGCGGCCGTCGCTACCTTTGCGGCGGAAAGCTTCGTCGCCATGCCCCCGGTCCCGACGTCGCTTCCGCTCCCTTTGCCCATGTTCATCAGCTCGTCGCTCAGTTCATCCACTGTGTCGATAAACTGCGCGTCGGGATTCTCCCGCGGATCGTCCGTGTAAAGTCCCTCGATATCCGAGAGCAGGATCAGCATGTCCCCGCCCACCAGCGCGGTGACGATCGCGGAGAGCATGTCGTTGTCGCCGAACTGGATCTCGTAAGTCGCCACGGTGTCGTTCTCATTCACGACCGGGATCGCGCCCAGCAAAAGCAGCTCCTCGAACGTATTCGAAGCGTTCTTCCGGCTCAGGTTGTCCACCATGGTCTTTTTCGTCATCAACACCTGTGCCGCCTGATGTCCATACTCGCTGAACAGCTTCTGGTAGATCATCATCAGCTGCGCCTGTCCGATCGCGGCGCAGGCCTGCTTCTCGGCCACATTCTTCGGCCTGTGGTGAAACCCGATCGTCTGCCGGCCGACCGCGATCGCGCCGGACGATACCAGGATCACATCCTTGCCCATATTTTTCAGATCACAAAGCTCCCGCACCAGGATCTCAAGCTTTGTCAAATTCAGAGCCCCTGTCTCACCGTGCGTGATACAGGAGCTTCCGATCTTTACGATAATGCGTTTTTTTGCGTTAAGCCCTTCTCTGTTGCCCATGACAACTCCTCATCTGTTCAGTTCCTTACCTCGCCAGTCCGATCCTGCGCAACGCTTTGATGATCAGATGTCCTTTCGGAAACGTGGCGAGCTCATCGACGGTAATCCCTCTCAGCGACACAAGGCCGACACAGTAGATCACGACTCCGGCCAGCACGGAGAACACGGTCGACACCGTGTTTCCGGCAAAGGTATTGAATACCGAATAGACCACATACACCGCCGCCGCCATGATGATCGAAGCCAGCGCCGGAACAACGAACGTCTTGTACCATTCCTGTCGATAACTCATGTAGCGCGCGATCGCGATCCCATTGAGGATACAGATCACCAGCGCGAAAAAAATATTGGCATAGACGACCGCGTAAATGTTCTGATTTGCCGTAGTCAGAAGCATATACAGCAGTGCAAAATGCAGAACCAACGCGATCGAACAGTTGATGAGCGGAGTCTTGAGCCGTCCAAGTCCCTGCAGGATCCCCGTCGTCAGAGTAGACAGAGCGTAGAATATGATCATCAGCGCACCCGCCTGCATGATGCCGGTAGAGAGCGGCACGCCTGTCTCCTGGGTAAACAGCATCGTGATGATCGGCTTGGCGAGCGCCGCCATCCCTGCCGCGCACGGGATGGTCAGAAGCATCGTAAAGCGAATGGAGACCTTGATCTTCTGTCTCGCCTCCACGCGGCTCTTGTTCGCCATCGCCGCGGTCAGACTCGGTACAATGGAAGGCGCCATGCAGGATGCGAGCGCGAGCGGGACATTCATCAGCACGCGGAACTGTCCGGAATAGATCCCCCAGATCGTCCCGTACTGAGCGTCCGTATACCCCTGTCCCTGCAACACCTTAAAGAAAATGCCCTGGTCCACCACATTGCTGATGTTATAGACGACCGTGCTCAGGATGACCGGCAGGATCGTCAGGATCAGCTGTCGGTAGATCAGCGCCGTCGATTCCGGATTTTCACTGTGGTCCCTGCGAATGTTGCGCATCAGCGACTTTTTCTGCGCCGTATAGACGAACATCATAAAGAGAAGCGCGATCGTGATGCTCGCGACTGTTCCGAACGTGCCGCCCGCCGCGCCCCAGGCCGGTCCCAAAGAGGCGTTGCCCTCGCTCGCGGCAAGCGTCTCGCCGTAGCTGAACATGATGCCAGCGCAGACAAGCGTGATGATGGCGTTCGCGATCTGCTCGATCACCTGTGAAACGGCGGTCGGCACCATCGTCGAATAGCCCTGAAAATATCCGCGGAACGTTCCGATGATCGCCGAGATAAAGATAGCCGGCGCGAGGACGCGGAGACTGTACTTCGCGAGCTCGTAGGACATCAGATATTTGGTGATCACCCCGGCGAACACATAAGTCAGAAGCGCCAGCGAACCGCCCGAAAGCAGAGCAAAACGCACCGCACACAGAAATACTCTGTGCGCGTTGCGATATTCGCCGCGGTGAACGCGTTCTGACACCAGCTTGGAGATCGCAAGCGGCAGGTTAAAGCATGAGATCATCAGAATGATCGCGTAGATCTCATTCGACGTCGAGTAGTAGCTGATCCCCTCGTTCCCCAGCGTATTGAGGAGGGGAATCCGGTAGATCAGCCCTATGATCTTCGCAATGATCGACGCTGCCGCCAGGATCGTCCCCTGGACTAAAAAATTGTTTCCACTTTTTGTCTTCTCTTTCACGTCGGACCTCATAAACCCCGGATTTTAGTTCGCGTTGATCTGAACCTTATCACTCTCTGTGTCAAGCACGATGCAGACCCAGGTCTTGCCCTGGTTCAGCGTGATCTGATTCCCATCCGCGTCGTAATACTTCGTCGGCGAGAAATTCCCCTCCGCGAACTGATCGTCCCAGCTTCCGCCGTCCTTGCTCCAGGTGACGTCGATCGCCTTGCCCTTCGTGATGTATTTTCCGCTTCCGCTCGTCACGACGTCGATGTCCAGATAGGTGTCGGAATCCACCTGATCCCTCCAGGAGCAATACTGGAACAGGATGTTGTCGTATGTAAGTGGCGTGCCGGTCGTCCCGTCGATCTGCGGCGCGTCAAACTGATAGCGCGTATACTTTTCCGTAGACGCATCGTACACAAAGTAAGCGTTGTTGTAATCGTAACCCGGCGATACGTATCCGGCGTCCTGCCCGTTCTCCAGAAGGACCGGCGCGTCGTCCGCCGCGAACTGATAGTGCCCGCCCTGCTCCAGATACCAGTCGGAGTATTCGCGCGGATAGTTCAGAAAGTCAATGCCTGCCTGCACCATATTGTAGTTCGTGAACACATTGTGCGGAGCCGGGAAATCGTCGCCGCGATAGTAGACATACTCTTCCTCTCCGCGTCCCGCGTCATTCTCGCCGCTCAGGCCGCTGATGTTGTAGGTCCCGCCGTCTCTCAGAAGCGGAAGCGCATACCAGGCCTGTCCATAATGCAGATAAAAGGAATCAAATTCACGTGCAAAGATGACATAGTACTCACGGCTGCTTCGCACCGAACCGATTCGCTCGACATCCTGGTAATCCTCGAAAATGCCCATCAGACGGGTAATGCCGCCCTCCACCGGAGCCTCGTAGACAATGGATGCGTTTCCGATGCCGGACTGCGGAAGCGCGTCGTAAATGTTGTTCAGCATGACAGAGATCGCTCTCTGGCGCCCGACGCTCTCCGGCACAAGCTTACCGGTCAGAAAACTGCGTACCATGCCGTTGCCCTCCTCGGCAGACGCGGTCATCCCGCAGACAATGCTCCCTGTCAGCATTGCAACTGCACTCACTGCTGCGATCAGTCGTTTCATTGTTCTGTGTTTCATTTTGATTCCTCCCTTATAATATTATAGACTCTCGGAATCTCTAAGCCTTATTTTATGCGGCTTCTGAGATACCTTTTTTATAAATTCCCCCACTTTTT